>CAZSPL010000254.1:0-4763 GCA_964608735.1 uncultured Planctomycetota bacterium
CACTGCGACGACAACTACACGCATATGGTGTGGAGCAGGTTTATAGATGAGGACGGCGACGATATCGAGCCCTGGTATACTAACAGCTGGAAAGTGCAGCATCAGACGGGTGACGATCGGATTGCGCCTGTGGTGAATCCTAGCGGCACGTATAGGGAAGGCTTGCCAACTATTGCGACATACACGGACCAGAATATTTCCAACGAGTACGACCATGTAGGTACTATCCAATACATAAGCAATAAAATTGCAGGCTCATCGTATCCTGTTTACTCTGTTGATTTCGATTACATCTCGGAGAATCCCGAGGATCCGGACTTCACAAGCCCTGAGTCTGTTTCCGATTCCGGTTTAAATTCCTCGGATGAATTTCCCTGGGATTGCGGGCCGACCAACGCCATGCTTGGTGGCAATACGACGGCATGCGGATGGACATGTAAGGTCTGGGTCGTAAGCGATTGGTGGTATGATATTATTATGGATCTCGACATATAAGGAGGTATAAAGTGAGAATCTTTATAACAATAATAACATTGCTTCTTCTCACTGGGTGTTCAAGTGCGGTTGTCGTGCCTGGTGACGAGGCATCGCCATCCGTACCAATTGTAAGGGATGCTTCCAATTCATGGATTTGGGGAACCTATCGATGTCTCGTTTCAGCCGACCACCAATCCTTGCAGCTTATACCCGCCCGCACCTCTTCGCTTCACCTTAACATGAATCCCTTTGTCGAAGGTGAGCAATGCCCAAACTGCCTGTCGATAGGCAAACCCCAACTTCAGCCTGACGGCACTATCAAGCTCAAAGTCTGGCTCAGGCATCCATACCCGAATCTCCCTGTTTATACCGGTTTCGACGTACGTGGCATAGTCGTTTTCAAGGCCACCGATTACATGTGGACATATAATTACTGTATCGCATCTGGTCCAAGCGCCGCTTGGATGATAGATATTTCACCGAACCTCAATTACTCAGACCAAGATAAAGGTGGCACTACCCTACTTAATCCAGACGGGTATACGTTTTACCTCAATCCGCTTATAACTTACATTCAAGAACCTTATCAACAGGATCCACCGCCAATTCTCAACTACTCGAAAGGGGAGTTTGCATACGGCGAACCTGATTGCACGGTTAATCCTTACATTCTTTTTTCCGACGGAAGCCAGAGGAGAATGTTCAAGGTAAACGACTTCATGGTCAGGACATATCATATCAAACCTCCTGAAGGAGAGTTTGAATTTGGCTATGTCGTTTCTGCCTGCTGGGCGCAACCAACCACTCAGCCTGTCACGAATCCCGAAACGGACTTTCCGGTTGAAGCGAATTGCGAAGACCCTATCAACATAACCGTGGAACAGCTTCAACCGATGAGTTACGATGTCGCGAATGAACCGTTGTTCAAGGTTACTATCAACCATCGCCCGAATGACCAGTTTTGGTATGCTGGGATACTTGTTCCTACCATTTCGAGTTCAGTCAATTTCCCTCCGGACATGAACTTGATAAGATGGCACAGTGAATTCGGGGATGTAATCATTGTCGATGAAGTAACAACAGAGATAACCCTCCGGGTGAAACAATTAGGCCTGAGTCTTATGGGTGAGCTTGTCGCCGGGCATCACCTTGGGATGGTACAGGTTCTCCTCGTCGGCAATGCTCCTGGCGGCGGCGACGGGCCGTATCCTACGCAACTTATCAGCCCAATCGGCGTGCATCCGGTTGATGTGTATGTGGAAGTGTAGCCTTTGATTCAGTGTAGATTCAATGCCCGAGCTGCAACGCCCGGGCTTTTTGATTCTTGAAGAATAGTCACTCGGTCGGCATAAACTGGCCTTTACCACAACCCGTTAGGCAGGAGTTTGAGGAGGAAAACGTCGAGAGTGCCGTTGGGGATGTGGATGTCCTCATCCTCAGCTTGCCGCCCGTATGAATCTGCCGCGATGAAGCGATTTTCCTTATATATTGTTATATAATAGCAAGCCTTGAAATCCCGGCGTACGCGGACATCCGCCCCCGGGATACTGATTCTTAATAAATCGTTCCATCCTATGGTAGTTCGATAGGAGCATTCAATGAGCCGTTACTTGTCTTCCCTCGCTCTTGCCTTCCTCCTCGCAATGATGATCGGCGGATGCAGCAGTGGCGGTATGGCGCCGCCATTGCGCGGCGACGATGCCGACTCATCGCTCAACACCTCACAGTTTCCCGGGCAGGCCGATATGGTCGGCGCGAATCCCGGACGCATCTATCCCGGCGATGATATCCGCAACTACCCGCGCTACGCCGCCGACGAAGTGCTCGTCGTGCTCAACGACGGCGCCGACCCGAACGCGCTTTATCCCATCGCGAAAAAGCTCGGCCTCTCGCTGATGAAAGAAATCAAACTCTCGTGGGCGATGGTTTACCGCATGCATATCGACAGCGAAACCGATGTCGAATCGATGGTCGGCACGCTGAGCGCGTATCCCGAAGTGCGCTACGCCGAGCCGAACTTCATCGTCTACGACTGCGCGGCACCGTATTATCCCAACGACCCGCTGTTCGAATTTCCCGGCGATCCTGACGACGACCCGTGGAACTACATGCTCGACCAGTGGGGGCCAAATGTGCTCGGCGCATCGCTCTGCTGGCCCACACAGAAAGGCACGCCCGAAACGGTGGTATGCGTGCTCGACAGCGGTTACCGATGGTCGCACGAGGATTTGGCCAACCAGATCTGGATAAACGAGGATGAAATCCCCGGAAACGGGGTAGACGATGATGATAACGGCTACATCGACGACTGGCGCGGATGGGATACTTTTTCGGATGACAACGACCCGTGGGACGATCCGGGCTACCAAGCCAGCGGCCACGGCACTGCATGCTCAGGTGTAGTCGCTGCCGAGCAGGATAACGGCGTCGGATGCTCCGGGCTTGCGCCGGGCATCAAGGTAATGGCGGTACGGTGCAACCTGAACGGCACGGGAGGTTATACGTCGACCGTCATCGAAGGTATCGAATATGCACACATCAATGGCGCGCATGTCGTCAGCATGTCGTTCAGGTCATACGACGATTCACAGATAATGCACGATGAGTTCATCGCCGCCTATGAAAACGGCGAGGGGCTTCTCCCGGTGGGCGGCGCGGGAAACGAGGATTCCGCCGAACTCACCTACCCCGCCTGCTGGCCGGAAGTAATGGAAATCGGCGGGACATGCTCATTCTATAACAGCGGCGTACGCCGCGACGTCAAGCGCATAGTAACTGGCGACTACGGGTGGGGTTCTAACTGGGGTACCAACCTCGAAGTGATGGCACCAGGTTACCTGTATGTCACAACCCATTACGATGGGGACAACCAGTACTGGGACGGCGTCAACCACGGCACTTTCGGCGGCACATCCTGCGCCACCCCGTGCGCCGCCGGATGCCTCGGCCTGCTGAAGTCGGCATTTCCCGAGATGAACGCCGCGCAGCTACGGCAGCGCCTGTGCGAATCCGCGGACGACCTTGATGTCCCCGGGCACGATATCCAGACGGGATGGGGGCGCGTCAACATCTGGCGCGCCATATTCGGAAGCGAGCCGAACGCCGCTGATTACGACGAGAACGGGTATCTCCCGATTCCCTGCGACGATACATGGCAATACGACAACATCTTCGATATATCCACATCCGCCGACTATGACTTCGAGGACATTTTCGTCGTCGAAGCCGACAAGACCGGGGTGATGTTCATCGATATGGACATCATCACCACCGGCGAAGACTTCGATACCGCCGTTTACATGACTCCCGAACTGACCGTGCCGGTGGAATCATACACCGGGCCAAACGGCGAGAACAGGCCGGTCGACGAGATAACCCTCGCCGTGACCGAGGGACAGAAACTCTACATACGCGTCTATTCGCCGGAGCCGTATAACTGCTCCAACTTCCGCGTGAGGACGCACGTCGAAGCACACGAATGGTGGCTCGAATCAGAATCGCTGGCTCCCATCTTCGTGCTCGACGGCACATCCTCGCTGCAGCTTCTCAAGCTCGAAATACACACCAACCTGCTCGTCACCCTCGGCGAAATCCGAGCCTACATCGCCGGCGACATGCCCCTCTCGATGGTGAATTATTTAAGGCTGTATGAAGACACCAACCATTCGGGAAGCTACGAACCATTCAGCGACCAGGCGGTGGGAAGCGCCGTGCCGTCGGACGGCGATGTCAACCAGGTCATCTTCGACGGCCTCTCCGCGGTCGCGGAATTCGAAAACCCGCTGAGGTATTTCATCATCGCCGATGTCGGCCCGAACGAGCTCGCGCACAATGTAACGGTCGGCGTCGGCCTGCGGACATACAAGGATATCGGCATATGGCAGGATGTCCCGCTGCGCGATGACCCGTTCCCGGTATTCAGCGACCTCACCATCGTCGGAAAGGACTATGATCCGCCGGAGTGGGACAGCACCACCGGCGTGCAGCTCGTGGAACCGGCATATGCGAAGGTCTATTTATCCTGGAACAACGCGACCGATGTCCTCAGCGAGCCGACCATATATAACGCATACTACACCGATGAATACCCGCCGGACATAAGCACCGCGTTGAAAATGCCCGACATCTACTACTGGGACGGCGGCGATTACAACCACGCGGGATGGGTGCCGTTCCTCGAAAACGGAAAGACATATTATTTCTGCATACGCGCCGAGGACGCCATCGGGAACGAGGATGACAACCTGGTCTGGCTCGAAGGCATCCCCAATGGCGTCGCCGACCCG
>CAZSPL010000255.1:0-4672 GCA_964608735.1 uncultured Planctomycetota bacterium
TGGTGGAAGAGTCGGGTATGGGTATTATCAGGATCCTTCCTGACGGGACAATGATAACGGCCGGCTCATTGTGCGGTTGCCCCGACGATGCAAGTAGTATTGATTATGAAGGCGGCTACCTTTATGTCGGCGATGACGAAGTCTGGAATGGGTGGCTGACGATATTGGATGTCAGTCCTCCCGAATTGGCCTATTCCCCCGGGATGGCTTATTCATGGGCACCAGGATTCATTCATGTAATGGATATATCAGCGAGGGCTGGATATGCGTATGTTCTAAGTGACCACTCACATTCAACGCTCTTCATCGCATTTGACGTAGATCCACCGGAATCAGCTTTTCAGGTTGGTCTCGGCATCTATATGCCGTACCGCACTGCGATAGAAGTGCAAGATGATATCGCATATATTGCGGCGAGCGGTTTGGGCCTGGAGTTCTACGATGTATCAAATCCTTATTCCGTAGTGAAGATCGGCTCGGCTTTGATCAATGGGGACGCTACCGATGTGGCGGTCAGCAACGGCTACGCATACGTCACGACCAAGCAAGGGCTTAGCGTTGTGGACATCGACCCGGTCAGTTCCGCATCGGAGGTTCGCTTCATCGAGGGCGGGGAGTCGAATTACATAGTTACTCAGGGGAACAATGCATATTATTTCGAAGAGGAAGCCGGCCTGAAAGTAGTTGACATCAGTGATCCTCTATCCGCATATGTAGTCAACACGGTTGATATGCCAGGAGGCCGAATCGCCGTGACCGATGGATATGCATTCGTTGCCTACGGCTGGCTTTATGTGTTCGATATAGACCCGCCGGAAGATGCTCACTACGTTATGACGCTCGAATCCTATCATCATCTGGTCGACGTTGATGTATCCGATGGATATGTCTATGTGGCAGCGAATGGACATTTCATGGAACCGGATGGCAGCTACGGCGTCCATATCCTGAAAATCCAGGAGTAACAATCTCCATGCAGGCGGGACACCCGCAACAAAACGCCTGCATGGTCCTATTAGAACAGCCTTTCAGCCCGCCGGCTCGCTTTGCGCAAGCATCCCTTTCCCGGCTCGCTATTTTTCCACCCCCCACCTTCATCTAAACTAATAGCCGTATAATGTGCCGTGCAAAAGTCCAGGAGGCGAGTTAGATGAGAAAGAACCTTCTATTCCCGATCTTGATTGTGATTCTGATCGCCGCCATCGGATGCTCCGGCGGGGGCAATCCGGCGGTGCCCCAGGACACCCCCGCCGTCGAAAAATCCGCATCCGCCATCAATACCCACCAGTGCTGGGGATACTGGCAATTCACCTGCGACCCCGCCGCCGGAACGGTCGATGTGGCGCAGCTTCGCGGGGCCGACCTGCATCTCAACGCCATGAAATTCCTCGAACCCCCCGCGCTGCTCTACCTCACCCTTGAAAGCGCGCCCGTGTTTTCCGGCGGGGTACTCGATATCGACATCGGAATTCGCCACCCATTCCTCGGTCTCACGCAGTACACCGGCTTCGATGTCTGCGGCATTCTCATCTCCCACGGCTCGATATCCGGGTTCGCCTCCGATGCCGCGCTCAACCTCCCCGGCGACGGCGATACCCGCCTGCTCAATGCCGACGGCTTTACCCGCTGGTGGAATCCCACTGAATTCCCGCCCAATGAAACAGCGCCGATTCAGGGATACAAAGACGGCATACTCGGTACGCCCGATTCGGAGGCCGATTTCGACGCCACCCTCAACGGCTATAAATATTTCACCGACGACCTCGACCCCAGCGCCCCTCTCAGCGACGTCGACCTCCAATCGCGAGGGAAGTTCGGCGCGGGGATGCAGAATATCAGGCACTACAAATTCGACCTCGGCGATTCATTCATCTTCAACTACGCGGTCGACGCCAACTGGGCGTTCCCGGCCGGCACGCCGCCCTATGATATCCCCGGCGATTTCCCTGAAAAAGCGAACCGTCCCGAAGCATGGCGCGTCGATGTGCATGAAATCGACAACACCCTTGCCTATAAGGATGGGATTCCCTCCGGACATCTGCTTATGGATATCGATGTCTACGACTGGTTCGATGCCGACCTGAACCAGGTGGTGGTCGAATCGAAGGGCAACATCGCGCCGGTAACCGCGTCCGTCCCGTCGGACGGCGGCGCGGGATATTCGACATACGAGCTCGACCTTCCAGGCGACGGCCTGGCCACCGCCGGCACCATCGATCTGCTGATAACCGTACGTTCCGATGCCGGGGGGTACCAGGGAATCCTTCCCGGCGAAGCCGTCAGCGCGTATTTCATATATCCCGCCGAAGTGGGCAATATCACCGAGGTCGACGATTACATCGACCTCGGATTCACGCGCCTCGAGGAATTTCCCGACACACCGGATAGCTCCATCGCCAATTGCCATATGTACAGAAGCGCCGATAGCGGTGGGACATTCTATTATGCATGGAAAGGCAACGCCACCCATTACTTACAGGTCCTGAAGAGCCTGAAATCCACCGATGACCCGCTCGGCTATACCACGTTCATATACCAGTCGTGGACCGATTGGGGGCAGACGGCCTTCCAGCATGCATCCACCGCCCGTGACCCATCATGCCCGGGCGCGGAGAACGAAGGCATCTATATCCCCTGGGGAGCGCATTCGAATGAGGTCATGTGGGGCGGCGACAACATCGCCCTGTGCTTCGGCGACGGGCTTATGCAGATAACATACAAGAAAGGCACCGACCCGTTCAGCCTCTATTACAACCACGGCTGGACCGATTGGGTCAGTGCTCCCGAGCCGGTCATCGTTGAAAGCCCGGCCCAACTTGGGGTGACGCGATGCATGGTGAAGGATAACGCCGGACGCATTCATTTCGCCTACTTCGGCGGACCCGACGGCGTGTGGATAAAACTCGCCACCAACGAGGACGGCCTCGGCACGAGCTGGAATATCGATACATACATCAACGAAGGCATCACCGACGAATACGAGGCGCGGATCGAGCCGTCGCTCGCGGTCGATTACGAAGGGGTTTTCCATTCCACGTTCATCGGCGTAATCGGCGACACCCATGCCCTGCTCTACACGCACGCCGATGACTACACCGACTGGCCCGGATACAATGCCATATATACGAGCGACGACGGCTGGCTCGGCGAAGCGACCGTCGATGTGTTCCAGGACTTGAATGGCAACAAGGTGATCGTCATCAGCTTCGAGATGGACGGCGATATATGGATGCTCTACTCCCTTGATTTCGGCGAATCATTTTCCGAACCGGTTCTCATCAGCGACGGCACCGGCAATTCCACAGAGCCGGATATATATGCCGACGCGCAGGGCTATGTCCACTTCGCATGGTCGGAATTCGATGAGGACCTGCCCCTCGTCGACGATTACGACATCCACTACCGCCGCGCGTACATGGATGAAACGGGTTGGATCTTCGGCGGGGAGAAGACCATTGAGGATTCGATACACATGGACCGTACCCCGTCGCTGAACCAGGTAATCATTACGGAGTAGTATAAAGCGATTCTCCGTTGATGTTTCGGGACACCCTTGTCCCGAAACTTCCGCTTTCTGAACCCAAAATCCGGGAATTTTGGGATGTTCATCCGGCGGCAATGTCCCGGTTGAACCGGAGCAGCCGTTCGCGATCGTCGAATCAGGCGCCGATGCAACCGCCGGGCATGTGGGAAAGAAGAAATTCAAATTGCTGACAAATTCTTGGCGGTTTTTTAGTCAAGCTCTTGACGATTACTTAAAGGGGTGGTATAATGTAGTATTTTCTAAGGGATCGCTGGCTTGGAGGATAGGAGATGGAAGATCGGACCGAAGACACAGGGCAGGAGGAACGTAAATTTACGGAAGCGGAAAGGGAAAGAATTATTGAGTACTCAAAGAAACAAGACGCTGTTATTGAGAAGTTCAAGAAGAAATTAGAAGCAAGCACTATAGTTGACTCACGTATTTTGGAAACCGAGTTCAATATTTAGCCTTAAAACAATGCTTCTACGAGATAGCAAGATCTCTTTTAGCTTGCTCAAATTTTATTCAATAAGTGATTTGTGTGCTTTACAGTTGGACGAAAGCTTACTTTCATCAAGACTAATCGGAGCCAAGGCATGGCTGGTAAGGAATTAACGGGGGAAAATAATTTATATCAATCAAGCTATAATGTTTTATCGTTTTCAAATGATGGCTTCAAGCAAGCGTTTGCGTCACCAAAAGTACGGCCCATGGACCATGCCAAATGGTTTTTAGAGCCTCAATTTCAATATTTAAAGGAGTATCTTAACCATAGGGAGATTCAAGCCAAGACAATAGTTGTGGAGGAAGAATATGTCGATAGGGATTTTTTTGATGATTTTGCGCATTATTATGTAAGATGCTTTAAGGATTACGCAAGATTTTGCAAGCGGCTTCACTTCTTCAACTTTGATTTCAATCGGCAAGATTTATCGAACTTCATTAGGGGCCAAAATCCCGGTTTATTACAGGCACTTGAAGATGGATACTTGGGTTTCATAGTAGTAAAACCTCTCCCAAACCGTTACATTGGAAAGACGTGCCTTAACACTTTTAAAGGTGTCTCCCCTGATGGACGCCTAAGAGACTTCCCTGCAACTAGGGCTTATAAAGCAGGTTTTTTTGGAAATGAGCTTTGGACAAAAGACA
>CAZSPL010000256.1:0-4657 GCA_964608735.1 uncultured Planctomycetota bacterium
ATCCCATCGAGCGATTCCGTTATCTCCGCGTGGGGACGGTCCGATTCCGGGTTGTCATCCTTTATCGATACGAGCTGAATCACCAGCTCGTCATTGCGGAAATCGGGAAGGAACGCCTCCATCAGCGAAGGAAGGTCTTCGGGAAAAACAGCCTCGATCGGATCAACGAAGCTGTCGCGTCCTTTCTTCATTTCGTCCCAGGCCGAATCGGCCACATCGCCTTTGCCCGGAAGCGTCTTGCCTCCGCCGAATATCTGAAGTTTCGCCTTGCCTGTTGGGAAATCGGGCGGCACGCTGAACTCGTAGATCCTGTCATTGCCGCCGTCCATTCGTCGTTCGAGACGGATAGTCAGCTTGAGGATATCGCCGGGGGATACCGACTTCGGCACACCTTCCGTTTCCTCGCCATCCTGCATGTGCCGGATGTTCTGTATGACGATAATCTTGTCCGCTTTAGTAAGAGTAACGTCGCCTTCAAGAAATGCAGGAATGACTTCCTCGAAATCGTTTTTCGCGAGGGAGTCGAGCATGTAACCGATATCGGATACGGCCGCTGACGCATAATTGTCGGAGCGGTATGCCTGGGCAAATTTGAAGATATCCCCGGACTCCGTGCCGAGGGAGTAGTCGACGACGACGAAACCCTTCCCGGCGCTGTCCAACCCCCTCTCTATTGCGCGCTGCATGGCAGCGGGAACCGCGCCCGGATATATTCTGGCATCACTCGCGGCGTGGAAGGTCGTCTTTATATCCCGCTCGTAGTCGGCATCGTGAAGCTGGAGCTCGATCCTGAACAGCGGAGGTATGGCTGCCATCGAGCCCCGGATCCCCTGCCACGCGTCGCGGGTAATCGTGCCTACGATCCTTGTTGGTACGCCGAGTATGAAGCTCATTTCGATCGAACGGAATGTGTGGTACACGTAGCAATCGCCGATGGGCACATTTATCGCGCCGATGCCGCCGAATATATCATGGCCCAGCGCGAGAAATTCGCCGGTGGACGGGTCGATATATGTCACACAGCCGACGTCCCACGTGTTGACATCGCCGATGGTTTGAACAATGGATATCATGCTTCCGGGTGCGAATGTGGCGGGCCCGATGTCATGAAACGGGTCTTGTGTCAGATCCATGAAGATTTCGGGAGGCTTGAATCCGGGCAGTGCGATTCCCGGAAGGCCGGCATCGAAATTTTCACCGCCCGCAAGCCCGCCGGCATATGCGATGATCCTTGCGTCGGCGGAATACATGGGCATCACACCGGATTCGATGAGCGTATCGATTGCATCGCGGGATTCATCGCCATCGACGTGATAAACGGCGACGAACTCCTTGCCGCCGAGCACGAGCCGCTCGCCGTCAGGGATGGGGATGCATCCGGTCATCTCGCCGATATAGTCAGGGCTATCGAGCAGCTTCAGCATCTGATCGATGGGACGCATCAACCCGATGCTCTGGTCTGTCCATTCGAAGTGGCTGTAGAAAGCTCCGGCGAGCAAGCCGTCGATGTAAATCGGGGCGCCGCTCATGCCGTCCGCGAATCCGCCATGCGCCGCTATGAGATCGTCGCCCGCTTCCATCAGCACGCCGCGCCAGCCGTCGCCGAGGCGGCCCTTGTTCCCGAGCACCGATTTGACGACGATCGTATATTCCTCGATGCCGGCATCCTTATCAAGCCCGCATAATATTTTGCCGGTCATGCCGGGGTATATTTCATCGACCGGGAAGAATTTATACTCCTGCCCGGCGGCGGAAGAGGGAAGGACGATTATAGCGGATAGAATGAGGAAGACAACGAAAAGGCGATGCATTTGAAACCTCCGGGAATCAAAACGTGAATTATATCACGCCTCGGGGTATGCATCGCCGCTGTAATCGGGTTACTTGTTGAGAAAGATCACTTTTTCAAATTTGCCATATTTTGTGGGCTCTATCTCATCCACGAGCTTGAATTCAATTACCGCGCCGTCACCGAGGGCGAAGCCGATCTTATGTTTCAGGAATTCCATCGCCTCGTCATTGAATTGCGACCCGGCCACGATATAGATCTGGAATACGCGGGGCTTGATGATCCTCACCTGGAATTCCTTGATGGCATCGGGCCGGATTTCCCCTGCCTTGCGGAAGATGAAGTAGAAGTCGAGCGAATGAATCGTCCGTCCGTCGGGGAGGTCGATGAGCTTCGCGATGCGTCCGAGGAACGATTTCATTGTCGGAAGCCCGCGCCCGCATGGGCACGGCGCGTCTCCCGGGAGTGCGGAATCGCCGACGTCGTAGCGGATTATCGGCATCGATTTGTTGAAAAGGTCTGTGACGACGATGCTGTAAGCCTGTTCGTCGTTGGTTTCCTGCTCGAGGGGGACATACTCCACGAGGACCGATTCCACCGGGACATGCCAGTTACCCTCGGGACATGCCACGCCGAGGATTCCCGCTTCGGTACAACCGTACTCATCGGCGACCGGTACACCGTAATATTCGCGCCAATCGATACGCTGGCGTTCGTGCGCCATCTCGCTCGTGGGGATAATGACCTTCAGGCTCGGAAACGGCTTCGGTTTGACACCTGATTCCCTCAGGCGCCCGGTGAATTTCTCCATGAGAGTGGGGAAGCCGTAGAATGTCGCGGGATTGCATTTGAGGAGCTTCCGGAAGTATGCATCCATATTTGCATTGGACAAATCACGCTCATGGAGGCGCCACCTGTTGAGGAGGAAATCCTTCATCCTGAGCTTCCTGAGGTCCTTCATCGGGAAATTCGTTCCCCTGAACGTCGCTTCGAACCCGCCCATCTCAACGCCATACCAGCGTCTGAAGCGGAACATGTTCGCCCTGTGATGCGACATTGAATCGCGGCAGCGGGTTACCATCAGCGGCTCGGCCATGGAGCCTGACGTGCTGAGGGTTTCGGTCAGCTCGATATTCTTATCAAGAATTTCGTCATAGTTCTCGCGGATATCCGCCTTCGTGAGAATCGGGATAGCCTTCAGGTCGTCGCGTGTCTTGATATCGCCTGGCTCAATGCCCGCATTCTTGAAACGCTTCTGATAGAACGGATTCTCGTCATAGGCGAACTGGAGTATTTTCTTGAACCTGTCCCACTGGAGATCAAGCAGTCTTTCCTCGGGCCACCACTGGCTTTCTTCAAGCGCAGCGAGTGTGCCAAGGATGTCCTCCTTGCGCATTTTCTCAACGGCTAAATAAATCCATTTTGCGAGTTTGGTGTTCAGTTTCTCCGCTCCTCATAACCGTGTAAGTTTCCGCCCGTGAATTGAATACGTTTTTACCCGATACAACAGCGTCAATCCACAACGATGAATCTCTCCTGCTTCCCCCCCGGGGCGGACGCTATGTCGACTACAAATTCAAAGCTGAGATTGCATCCATCCCCGAGCGCGAATTTCAATCTCCCCTTAATATATTCGAAGACTTCATTGTTAAAATTCTTATCCGGGACAATATAAAATGTAAAATCCTTCGGTGGGCGGAACTGCACTTGAAATTCTTTAATGCTCTGCTCGGCCTTGGATTCGGCTCGTTTGAAGATGTTGAGAAAGATGAACGCGTGTATCGAACGGCCGTCCGGCAGGTCCACGAGCTGGCCGATCCTTCCCTCGACCGCTTCGATCGTTGGAAGCCCGCGGCCGCAAGTGCATTCAGCCAGGCTTTCCCGGGCAAGGTCGCCGGGGTCGTACCTGATAAACGGCATCGCGTAGTTCATCAGGTCTGTGATGATCACCCTTCCCACGCCCTTGTCGGCTTCGAGCTCGCTCACGGGAACTATCTCGACGAGGCAGGATTCCACCGGCACATGCCATCCGCCCTCCGGGCATTCGGTGGCAATGATACCCGTCTCGGTGCAGCCATATTCATTTACCACCGGTGAATTGAAGAATCTTTCAAGCTGCTCTCTCTGCTTCGGATAGAGCATTTCGCTCGTGGCTATAATAACTTTCAGCGTCGACGATTTGCAGGGCTCGATTTTTTCCGCTTCGAGGAACTCGGCGAAGCGCACCATGAGCGATGGGAACCCGTAGAATGTAACAGGCTTGACCGCCTCGATCTTCTTGCAGAACGCATGCATCGTATGCTGTGTAAGGTCATGCTCGTTCAGACGCACGCGGTTGAGTATATAATCCTTGAGACGCAGGATCTGCCGTTCGCGGAAGGGGAAATTCAGTATTCTGAATGTCGCTTCGAACGAGCCGATGTCGGCGCCATACCACCTTCTGAAACGGAACATGTTGGCCCTGTGATATCCCGTGGTCGTCCTGTCGCGGATGACCCTGAGCGATTGCCCGGTGGAGCCGGAAGTCCTGCTCAGTTCAACGAGGCGTTTACCGGGCGCCAGCATGTCATCGAAGTTCGCCCGTATCTCGGATTTCGTAAGGATGGGCAGCTTGGAGAGATCATCCTGGGTCTTGATATCATCCGGTGTGATCCCGGCATCCTTAAAGCGTTTCCGGTAGAATGGGACATTTTCATATGCATGATTGAGAAGCGCTTTCAAACGTTCGCGCTGAATTTCGAGAAGTTTCTCCCTCGGAAACCACTGGCTTTCCTCGAGCTCAGACAGTATCCCCGCGATGTTCTCCTTGCGCAGGGCCTGAATGAGTAGATATACAGTTTTCCCAAGCTTCTGATTCACAAGCAGTAC
>CAZSPL010000257.1:0-4632 GCA_964608735.1 uncultured Planctomycetota bacterium
CGGCGCTGGAAACCGTATCCCGTGGAGTGGATTCAGGCGCAGTGACAGCGTCACCTCCGCCGGATCAGGATACGGCGGCTGATAAAAACAGGATAAGGAAAGCGCAAATTAAGAGGTTCTTCAACCGGAATCACTCCCTATGCTACAGAATAGAACTTAAATATACGGTTATTTAGATGCTTAGTAAGCGGCAAATATTATGATGCCTGGATTAAGCCCCCCTTTTTTCAGCTGTGTTCGCATCTACCCGTCAGTCCGGGAAAATCGCCGCTCGTAGCGCCGCTTGCCGGGATTGGAGCATTAGCCGCGAAATCCCCGCATAATGCTTTTTCAACAGCCCCTGATTGCCCGCGCTCCGTAAGGGCATTCAATAATCACTCCCAGCAGCCGTTGGGAAGGTATTTCACCAGGTAGATATCATACCCGTTCGCGCTGTGGACATCCGGGTCGTTGTTGCACGGCGGGTAGCTCGGCGCGAAATCGAGGTTCGCGCTCCAGTACCAACCTGTGACGAATGCGTTCCCGCTGCCGTCCACCGCGATATCGTTCCCCTCGTCGCAGCTCGTGCCACCCCATGTGCGCGCCCAGATGAAATTCCCGTCGGCGTCGAACTTGTTGATGAACGCGTCCCGGTCGCCCGCCGATGTGCGCTCGTACACCCCCGCGCCGGGATCGAAATCGCACACGAGGTTGAAGCATCCGGTCGTGTAAATGCTGTTCGTACCGTGCACCGCGACGCCGTTGCTGTATTCGAAATATGTGCTTCCCCACGTGCGCGCCCATTGGAAATCGCCCGACGTGTTGAACTTGCTGAGGAATATATCGCGGTCGCCGTTGGATGTATGGTTATCGATGCCCGCCCCCGGGTCGAAATCGACCGTGTCGTTGAACCGCCCCTGTACATAGACGCTTCCCGCGCCGTCGACATCCACATCGCCGCGCGCTTCATCGTGGCCCGGCCCGCCCCATGTGCGCGCCCAGATGAAATTCCCCGATGAATCATAGCGCACGAGGAACCCGTCGGCGGAACCGTTCGACGCGTGATTATCCACGCCAGCGCCGGGATCGAAGTCGACCGTATCATAGAAATCCCCGACGGCGTATATGCTGTCGGAGCCGTCATATACAACTCCCCATCCGCCGTCGTAATCCGATGCGCATCCCCATGTCCTCGCCCACTGGTAATCGCCGGACGGGTCGAACACGCTGATGAATATATCGAGAAAACCGTTCGCCGAATGCAGATCCGTTCCGGCGCCGGGATCGAAATCGACATTCGTCCCCATGAATCTTCCGACCACGCACACATTTCCTTCGCTGTCCACGGCGCAATCCATACCGGAATCCTGCCCCGCGCTGCTTCCCCACGCCCGCGCCCAGAGGAAATCGCCCGATGGATCGAATTTGCTGACATATATATCGTAGCTGCTGTTCGATGTATATTGCGTGACCCCCGCGCCGGGGTCGAAATCGACGGTGCCCTGGAAATCCCCCGCGACGTAGACATTGCCGTAACCGTCGACATCCACGCCGTAACCCTCATCCCATCCCGTTCCGCCCCATGTCACATACCACGACTGCGTGCCGTCGGGAGCATATTTCGCCAGGAACGCATCCTGCCCGTTGCCCCCTATGTTGGTATTCCCGGACACGTATGCATTCCCGTCCTCATCCGCCGCGACCGCCCATCCGCAGTCGTAGCCGGGATTCCCCCACGCGTCGACCCATCCCGAGCCGGACGGCGGTGCTTCGTCGCTCACCGCGACCGATTTGGTGAAATACGATGTCACCGGTTTCCCGGGAAGCAGTCCGCCGTAGCCGATGCTGTCGCTTTCGATGCTTATAAGCAAATCGATACTTCCCTCTGCCGGAGTGGCATCGGTTATGTCTATCGCGTATGTCGAATATCCCGCGCCGCCGCCGATGGCAATCGCCGATTCGGTCATCGCGAAATTGCCCGGCGACTCGACCCGCACCGTGTTCATATCGGCGTTGTACCAGTCGTAGACATCGATAGCGAGCGCAAGCTCCCCGCCGTTATCGCTGCCGTCATTCCACAGCGTATTCAGTGTTTGCTCTACGGCTATCTGCCATGCTTCGGGACGATTCGCGTCCGGAGCGAAATCATCCGGCACATCGTATGGCGGCGAGCCGTTCGGGAATTTCCAGCATGCGTCCACCGCGTAGTTAAACACCAGCCCGCCTTCCATTTGAATCGTATAATGCCGTACGTTCTTCTGTCCCGCCGAGAACAACCCGCGCCCGTCGAGCGTGACATCCGACAGCGGGCCGTCCGGGTCGGTGAGATCATCGCAGAAATATTTATAGCCGTTAAGCGTCGCCGAGAAATTGCCTATGGAATCGGGGGTACCGAGCAAGCCGTCGTTATATGAAAACATCGTCCCTTCGTTCACCGGAAACTCCGATGGATTCCACCAGCGCGTGAAGCCGTCGGGATTCAACAGCCGCGTATCGCCATCCCCCGGCATCAACAGCGATGCATCATCGAATCCGCCCACCGAGCCGTCGCCGATGAAAATGCCGCACACATCGAATCCCGAAAATTCATCCAGCCCGAGGAACGGATGCCGCAGCCCGATATCGGTTTCGATGATATTCCCGTTGAACTGCAGCGTTTCGAGCGTGATGTTGACCAGCGCGGGTGGTTCGAGGAATGGCAGCGCGTTGATGTGCATCTCGCTCGTGCGAAGCGGCACCACGTCGAGCGTGCCGGATGCCGGGTCGGCGATGAACTGCCAGAGCCCCCGGCATTGATGGGAGGACGAGGCATCTATTGATTTCATCCCCGGCGCTGCGGGACTGAACGAATCCCCTCCCGAACATCCGCACGTTATGAGCATTGCAATAACAATTGAAAGGGCAAGGTACCTCACGATGTCACTTCCCGGGCGTAATCTCATCTACCTATTCATTAGATGTGAATCCCGTGCCGTTGGATAAAAGAAACCCGGCATCCTGATGCCGGGAATGAAGATAAATACAAACTGTGAACGAACAAGGAAAAACCGCAACCGGGGAAATGGCTTCCGCCTTAACCTTTTGGCTTATCCTCGGTTTTTTCCTTCTCTTGCATGGATTTAACATCGCTTTCGATGGCATTTATCGCCTTCTCCATCTCGGCCTTGACTTCCACCACCGTCTCCTTGCTGAACGCATCTTTCAACGCGACGAGAGCTGAATCGGCGTCGCTCTTGAAGAGGCCAAGTGTCTTGGCTGATTCCATCCTCACTTCCGCGGAATCATCTTTGAGCGCCATGGTGAGGTCCGGTACGGCTGATTTCGCTTTGCTGCCGATAGCACCCAAAGCATCGGCGGCCTTGGCCCTGACTTCCGCTACATTATCATCCTGGAGCCGCTTGGTAAGCCCGGCTACCGCGGTTTCGGCATTCTCGCCCATCTCCTTGAGTTTATCGACAGCCTCGATGCGATCCGCGTCCACGTCGCTGTCTAACTTGGCGATGTATTCGGCAACCTTGTCTGCCGCCTGGTTTACCACTTTCCCTGCTTCCGCTACTCCTGCATTGACTTCTGTCCCGATCTTCTGATCTGCCTTTGTATCCTTCGCCTTATCGCCCGAGCAACAGACAAAGAACAGGGCAAGCACCACGAGCAAGGTAATTACTGATACCTTCCGAATCATAATTTCTCCTCCTGTAAATTTTGTAGCTTTGGAAATCACGTGCTGATATATTCCAAGCACCGACGTAAATACCAGTGCGGGGGAATTATACAGCGTTTCCCGCATACGGGCAAGCCCGTAATCCGGCAATCCTTTGCCGGGACTTCTCCCCGTCGCAATAATATGCTATCATTATGATAGCACTCTCGAACGGAGGCGGCCTGCTATGTCACGGATACTGGTACGCGACCTGGATGAGGAAGTCGTGAAAAAGCTGAAAAAACGCGCGCGTAAAGCGGGGCGCTCACTGCAATCCGAGGTCAAGATGATACTCGAACAGGCGGCGCGGGTCGATATGGATGCCGCGTTGAAACTGGTTGACCGCATCCGCGGCCGCTTCAAGGGGCGCAAGTTCAAGGACAGTACGGCGCTTATCCGGAGTGATAGAAACAGATGAACGTACTCGTCATCGATGCCGACATCGCGGCGAAATGGTTCTTCGATGAAGTGGGCACCGCCGCGGCGCGACGCGTGCTGAGCCGCGATAACCAACTCCACGCCCCGGATTTCATCCTGCTGGAAATTGATAACCTGTGTTGCAGGCGGATACGGTTGGGCGAAATAAATTTGAAAGAGGCTCAAGCTGTCCGTACCGGGTTCCGCAAGCTGCCCATACAGATGCATCCCTTTGAATTGCTAATCGAACCGGCATATGAAATCGCGAACGAAATAGAAGCGGGCCTCTACGATTCGCTGTATATCGCTCTCGCCGCGCTTCTCAATGGAAGGCTGATTACGGCGGACAAGCGTTTCTTCAACAAGGCCGCCGCCTCCCCGTATGCCGATTATATATCATTGCTCACTCCGGCCTTCTGATGAGGCGAACATTCGCCCATCATAGCTCTGATGCGCTACTGGATGAAACGGAAAATGTATAAATTGAGACCGTTGCGAATGCACATTGAAAATATATATTTCTCCTTCCGGGTCGT
>CAZSPL010000258.1:0-4603 GCA_964608735.1 uncultured Planctomycetota bacterium
CATTCCCTTACGGGATCATACCGATAGAGCCTCCCCTACCTAAACGAAAGCATAAACAGCACCGTGAGGACCCACAACGCGACGCAGGCCATCAGGCGGGCGTCGTTGGTGAGCACTTCGTCGGGGGCGGAGCCCTTGTCGTGTTTGAAGACGAGATGCATGTAGCGGAATATGCCGTAGATGACGAACGGCACGGTGAACATAAGCTGCGCGCCGCTGTTAAGTTGGCCGGATGTGCGCTCGTTGCCGAGGTCGTGGAGGAATGTATACAGAGAATAGCTCATTATGTTCGCGGCGGCGCATACGATGAGCAGCGCATCGATAAGTCCCACCGAATACTGCGCGAGCACCCCCCGGTGCTCCCCGGCGGCATGCTCGAGTTCCTTGATCTCGCCCCGGCGTTTTCCCAGCGCGAGGAACAGGCTTACGAAGAGGGTCGTGGCCAGGAGCCACGGGCTGATGCGCACATCGAGCGCCACGCCTCCCGCCACCGCGCGAAGCACGAATCCGAGCGCGAGCACGAGTACGTCGAGGATGATCTCCCGCTTGAGGAAAAATGTGTAGAGAATCATCAAGACGGTGTAGGATATCGCTGTGATGGTCAGGCCGTAGGGCTCGTGAACCGTCTCGGGAAACTGGGGCTTGAGGGTCGCCGAGTCGACGATGAGGCATATCGCGAGTCCGATGATGAGCGCGAGCATCGCCGATATCACCGCCGCTTCGATGCCGAGCCCGCCCGACGCGATAGGGCGGAGTTTCTTGCGCGGATGGATGGCGTCGCGCGGCCTGTCGGCGATGTCGTTGATTAAATATACCGCGCCGGATATCAGGCAGAACGCGGCGAACGCAGCTATCGTGTACTGCCAGCACTCGAGGAATTTGACGGCGCCGGGTACGAACATGAGCGCGCCGAATACCACGAGGTTCTTCACCCACTGTCTCGGGCGCATCGATTTTATGATGTTGTAGAACATCAGCTCCCGCTACGCGCTATACCTCGGTATCGACATACCATTTGCCGCCGATTTTTCGAAGCGGCACATTCTTTTCCTCAATAACATCGCCATCTTTAATAATCTCGATTTTGAACAGATAGATTTCTTCGCCGACCGGGGATTCCTGGATTACGTTGAATGTCGTGTCGTAATACGGGTAGACGAACTCCTCGATGACGACCTGGTTGAAGATGCCTTCATCCTCGTAGGCGTCACGTGCTTCCTTGAATAATTTGCTGAGCTGGCTGACGCTCGCCCCGATGAATGCATCGAAATCCCCCTTGCGAAGCGCTTCATACCATGTATCGAGTGTCGCTCGCGGCGATGACAGGTCGATCTTCACCGGGGACAAATCATAGGCGGCTTCGCTGCGGTCCGCCTTCACCTTGGCCATGTAAGGCGAGAGGAACTGGTACCAGTCGGAGATGAGGGTGTCCATCGATTTGCCGTAGAATTTCAAAAACGCGTTCTCCACCGTGTCGGCATCGTGGCGCGGATAGAGCCCCTGGTACAGTTTGGCGAATGCTTCGGCGGGTTCGTTTTTTATTAGATAAGCGCAGAAACTTCCCGCGAGGCGGTCATACTCCGCGCTTCCGAAAAATGCAGATTCGGAGGTGAAAAGACCCGATGTGGGCGGCTTGTCGAAAAGCATCAGCAGGCGGGACGCCGAATAGTGGATATCCACGCCGGCAGGGTCGACATAATATGCCTTCCCGAATCCGCCCTTCACCAGCGGATGCCGCTCACTCATCGGCCTGCTGTTCAGCGCGCCGGCGTAAGCGCCCGCCATAAGCCACGGCATCTCGTCGGCCTGGTCCACGGCAAGGTGGATCTCCCTGTCGGCTTCGATGACAAGGGGCGTTTCGAGCGATGTGTACTCCGACATCTGTTCGGGCGTGTCATACAGATACAGCGCGACCGGGCAGGGAAGCGTCGCGCCGAATGTCTCCTCCAATCCCGCGATCTCATCCTCGGCCCTGGTGAAGACGCGCTGGTAATCGGTCTGCGAAACATCGGTGTGGAAATACAGGACGATACCTTCGCCGGGGAGGCGTTTCCATTCGGCTATGTTGTTCAGGAATTTGTATCTCCCGGTCCTGTCTGCGGCGGGATTGGAGAGGATGATGCCGTCCCACACGCGCTTCTCCTGGCCGAAGTTCCCTTGCCGCTGATAGCATTTGGCAAGGAGAAGCTGTCCCTGGAGTTTTTCGCTTTCGAGGTATTGATATAACGGCAGCATATCGAAATATGTCTCGAGGGCGTCGACGGCGTTGTCCAGTTCATACAGATCGCGGTAGTAGATGACTGCTATCCTCAACTGCGCGTCGAGGCACTTGTCACTATAGGGAAATACTTCGAGGAACTTCTTAAGCACGCGGATGGCTTCGGGGCGATAGCTTTCCTGGCGCAGGCGCGAGTGATAGATTTCGGCGAGGTCGAAATATGCATCCTGGACATACGGGTCGGCGCCGTAATCTTTTATCAAACCTTCGAGCAGGTTGGCGGTCTTGAGGTATTCGGCCTGGTCGATATCGCGGAACGCCGCCTGGAAATGGGTCTGCGCCTCGGCCTGGATCCGTTTTATTTCCGGGTTGACGGCCGCCGGGGCGGCGACGGCGCCCGGCACATTCTCAAACTGCGCGTAAGCGGCGGGCATGAACAGCAGCAGCGCCGACAGCGAAAGCAGATATTTCACGTGATGCATCATCGTAACCATTCTTCTCCCCGCCTCATGAATCCGGAACGCGATGTCCCGGCGGAATTCGATACCTGTCTCCGAAAGGGAACCGTCATCGTCCCTGGTACAATCTCTGCCCGAGGATAACCGGCAGTCCGGATGATTCGATGGCCTCGACGGCGCGCGTGATGTCATACTCGACCCGGATGAGTTCCGCCCATCCTTCGGAAAGGTCGAACAGGCAGTATGACGCGCGGTTGTCGCCGTCCCTCGGCTGGCCGACGCTCCCGGTGTTGACGAGATACTTGAACCCGTCTTCGAGTTCGAACCGTCCCTCGCCGAACACGTCGTCGGGATTCGGGTTCACAATCTTGTCGGGGCCCATCGAATAAGCCTCGGCGTAATGCGTATGCCCGATGCATCCAATCCTGCAGGGCATGACTTCGAGACTCGCCGACGCCTGGTGCTCGCTGAAGACATATTCGTCGGGGTCGAGCAGGCTTCCGTGGGCCAGTATGAAATCCTCCCAGCGGGCGTTGTCGCTCAGGCTCTTGATGTAATCGAGCTGCGATTTGTCAAGGGCGCCCATCGTCCAGTAAATCGCCTCGCGGGCGTACTCGTTGAAACTGTCCGCCTGCCTCGGGTCGAGCAGGGCGACCTCGTGGTTGCCGCGTATGCAAGTGTCGGCCTTCGCCCTGATGATGTCGACGCAGGCTCCGGGCTCGGCGCAGTATCCGACCATGTCGCCGCAGCAGTGAAGGAAATCCGCGCCGTCGGATTCAATACGGCTCATGACCGCTTCGAGGGCGGGCAGGTTTCCGTGGATATCGCTGATAACCGCAATACGCATAATTCAGTACGAGGAGAGATTATACCAAGCGAAGCGCATCTTGATAAGGTCATTCAACGGGCGGCACGGTTTTCCCGAGTCCGCGACGGCAAGCATTATCCGGGTGGCACGGTTTTCGCAATGCTTCTTATAGCAGCCATCATCCGGGTGGCACGGTTTTCCCGAGCCCGGCGAGGGATAACCGTGGCATAAACGCGAAGCCCATGCAGACCACGGTCAGCGCTCGCCGGGCTCGCGCAGACCGTGCCACCCACCCAGCCCCATGCGCGCAGACCGTGCCACCCGGAATCGCAATTTTGGGACATCATCAATCATGCAGGGGTTAAATTTTAGTTATAAAACACTTAAAGAATCTTAATATGCGTCCGATAAAAATAGGGCGGTCTGTTTTGGAGAAGTAGCATTCGACCGGCAAGGTTCAGTTCATGATTTAGCCTGTCCATCTAACTACCCATTCGATAAGTCCGTCGGCCCCCGACGGACTTCCTATTATTCTTACTCTTACCTCTAATTCATTTAGTATCGATAATCGTTCTCGTTTGTAATTTCACCATTGAAAATCTTAAAGAAGCTCCGTATAATTCTCAAGCATCGAAAATTCTTTAATTTTAATTTTCTGCAGGGGAGTATCTTCATCATGTTGAAGCGATTGATTGGAGTTATCTTTATGGCCTTCTTCCTGGCCGGAACCTCGGTTTATGCAATATCTGAGGATGAAGGGATCAGCAATGATTTAAGCACCACGGAATCATCCGCGGAGCCACAGGAAGCTAATGAGCAAGAATCCTATCTGATTCTTCCTTCCGGCACGCCTGTTAACCTGATCATGAATGAGAGTCTTTACTCGCAGCGAAACCGCGAGGGCGATGAAATTATCTTCACCGTTTCAGAGGACATCGTATTCATGGAGCGCACATATATCTGCGCCGGCACGCCCGTCATCGGTCTCTACGCCTGCACCAACCCCGACCGCGCCCGCCCCTATCTGAGCGGCCAGTGGGTGGTGAACCGCTATCCCGAGGCGGTGCAGCGCCGCTACGGCAGGAGCCAGCCATGGTTCGAAACCGCTCAGTCGCGCGA
>CAZSPL010000259.1:0-4569 GCA_964608735.1 uncultured Planctomycetota bacterium
CTTCAATGGCGGTCTGCAGTTCGAGTACGGATTTCTGCAGGAGCTCGTAGTATTGGACCTGCTCGGGCGATAATCTCTGTTCCTGGACAAGATGTTGTCGTTGTAGTAGTTCCATCTGCCTGCATCAATTCTCGTTCCATTCGAACTAACATCATGATTATACTACCGGGTTTTTACACTCACAAGGAAGCCCGCGGAAGCTTATGCAGGTATGGAAAAAATAGTGCGGAAATCGGGGGCGTCATTCGAAGCTCAGGAGCTTATCGATACGCTCTATGAACGAGGGGTAGAAATATTGATAGATGACCTTTACGGCCGCGGCTACGGGCAGCGCGAGAAGCATGCCCCATATCCCGGCGAGTACAGCGCCGCAGAGGAGGGCGAAGATAACCGCGAGGGGATGGATATCCATCGTATGCCCCATGATCCTGGGCACGAGGAGATTGCTTTCTGAAAGCTGGATGCCGATGTATGTAAGGATAACGACACCGCCCCGCCATATCGGGGAGAGGGTGACTATCACCCCTTTTGCCGTTGCCGGGTCGAAATCGTAAAATACGGCGATAAGGAACGCCGGGATGAGCGCGATCGTGGGGCCGATGATGGGGATGAATTCCATAAGCCCGGCGAGTACGGCGAGCAGCAGGGCATAAGGGACTCCGAGAATCGTCAGTATGGGCCAGGTTATCAGGAACATCACGAGGCACAGCAACAACTGGCCCTTGACGTAGCCGTATACTGAGCCGCTCAGCGCGCCGAGGAGGCCGGTGGTGGAACCGTGCCAGCTTTCGGGGAGCAGACCCATGAGGGTTTTACGTATTATGGGGCCGTCCTTCAGCAGGTAGAACGCGATCACCGGTATCGAAACGAGGGTCGTGATAACGGATGCCGAACTGAGGATTATTTCCCATCCTTGCGAAACCGCGCGCTGTAATGTTGATGCTATCGCATGCTGGCGTTCGGGTGTGGAATAATTGAAGATGTCGGTCACCTGGTCGCTCATACCGAATACATCGAGCTTCTCCCGGAATTCATCCCAGACCAGGACGAGCTTCGCCCTGTACTCGGGGTATGCATTGACGATATCGGAGCCCTGCTGCAGTGCAACCGGCACGAGAAGCGTAACCGATGTTATGAGGATGCCGAAGATCACTACGTAAACGAGCAATATCGCGGCGACCCTTGGTATGCGTCGTCTCTCGATGAATTGCACCGGCGGAGTAAGCAGTACGGACAGGACGGTCGCGGCGAGGAAGATACCGAGGATGCCGCGGATCCTCACGAGGAAGATCAATAGTCCGATGGCGATGGCGATGATTGCGAGGTTGGCGAAGTTGAATATATTCCTCGACCAGTCCCTTCGCTGTGTCTGGGTCAGGTTATCTTCGAATTGTTCGTTCTGTTCTGTCGGCATCGGTATCCGCGGGATCCTTCTTCTATATATAATTTCATCTATTGATGAATACGCGTTGCCATTTTACAAGCGATATGAGTGCCCGGGGGACGCGGGGGTTCACCGCGGGTCAGTAAATCGCCTTTTCGATAATCCCCCCGCCGAGCATTTCATCGTGCATATAGAACACCGCCGCCTGGCCCGGGCATACCGCCCTCACCGGGCGTATGAACTTAAACTCGGCGGTGTTGCCTTCCTTGAAAATGACCTTCGCGAGCGCGGTCTCGGCCCTGGACCTGACTTTCACACGGACCATGTTGTCCCTGAATTTCATCTTCTCCACCGCGAGCTGGTTCACCAGCGAGATGCCCGATACTATACAGGCCCCGGCGAGAATGTGCTCATCGGGCGCGACGACCACCCTCCTTGTTTTCGGTAATATTTCCTTGACATAAAGCGGATAACCGAGCGCGATCCCCAGTCCCTTGCGCTGCCCGATAGTGTAATGCTCGATGCCCCTGTGCCTGCCGATGACATTGCCGTCCTCATCAACAATCGCGCCCTGTTCGTCGGAAGCGCCTTCGTGGTCCAGCAGGTGGAAACAGATATCCTGGCTGTCTGGTTTCTCGGCCACTTTCAGGCCCGTGCGGGATGCGATGGCCCTGGTGCCTTCCTTGGTGAACCATCCGAGCGGGAACTGCAGCGCTTTGAGAAGTCCCTGGTTGAGGAAATACAAAAAGTAGCTCTGGTCCTTGGCGGGGTCCATCCCGATTTTCAGTGAATACAGCCCGGTGCCGGGCTCATCGACCTTGCGTACATAGTGGCCGGTGGCGAGGTAGTCGCAGCCGAGTTCCTGCGCTTTCGACAGGAGATGTTTGAATTTCAGGTGCTGGTTGCAGAGGATGCATGGATTGGGTGTTCGTCCGGCGCGGTATGCCGCCCTCGAAGGCTCGATGACTTCGCGCCTGAACTGCTCTTCGAGGTTGAGGACGTAGAACGGTATATCGAGGAAATTGGCTACGCGCCGCGCATCCTCGACGGAATCGAGCGAGCAGCATGCCCTGCTGCAGCCCGTACCCTCTTTCGTGAGATGCATATGGAAACCTGTTAATTCATATCCCGCCTGCTTTAAAAGGAACGCCGCGGTGGCGCTGTCGACGCCCCCCGAAAGCGCGACTCCGGCGCTACGCTTTTCCGAGGGGATATTTTCGGCATGCTCCATCAGGTCTTTCCTCTGAGGCGGGCGACGATACTCGCAATGCGCCCGGTGCCTTCTTCCACATCCTCCATGGTATTATGCCATCCGAGCGTGAACCTCGCACTGCAGAGTCCCCGGCGGTTCTCATGCCCGAGCGCGGAGATTACATAGGATGGCTGGGACGAGCCGGCCGAGCATGCGCTTCCGGCCGACAGGCAGATGCCTTCCCTGTCGGCATGGAGAAGCAGGCTTTCGCTCTCGATGCCCGGGAAGAAGATGTTGAGGAAGCCCGGCGCTTTCGGCTCTTCCCCGTTGATCTCATATTCTATCCCCGCTTCGTCGAAGATTTCGAGCATCCTTGCGGTAAGCTTTCGCTGCTTCTTGTGTAATTCATCGCGTGCTTTTACGACGATGCTTAACGCCGTCGCGGTGCCGACGATTCCCGCGACGTTCTCCGTCCCGGCGCGGTATTCCAGTTCCTGCCCGCCGCCGACGATGATGGGCTTGATGTCGACCGAGCCTTCGCGGATATAGCTGAACCCGCATCCTTTCGGGCCGTAGAATTTATGCGCGGATGCGGAGGCGAGGTCGATGCCGCATCCATCGATGTCGATTGGCAGTTTGCCGATTCCCTGGACCACGTCGACATGGAAAACGGTACCGGTATCCTTCAGCCTAACGGCGATTTCTTCAACCGGCTGTATGGTGCCGAGTTCGTTGTTGACCCACGCACAACTCGCGAGGCCGCAGCCGTCGGAGCAGGCCTCGATGAACCTGCCCGCGCTGATATGTCCCGACGGCTCGGGGTCGACAAAGCTGACGGTCCATCCGAGATTGTCTTTCAACCATTTGGCTGTTTTCAGGACGGCCTTGTGCTCGATACTCGAAGTTACGAATTTCCGTCGCGACTCGTCGACTTCCATCGCGGCGCCGACGATAAGGGTGCAGATCGACTCCGAGGAGCCGGAGCAGAATACGATCTCCTTGGATTTCACGCCGAGGGTATCCGCGAGGAGGTCTCTCGCGTCGTCGACGGCCTTGCGTGTCCTGCGTCCCATTGCGTAAATCGCCGACGGGTTGCCGTAATTTTCCCTTAGATACGGTTCCATCGCGGCGATAGTTTGTTCAAGCGGTCTGGTTGTGGAAGCGTTGTCGAAGTAGATTTCCATGGTTTTGACCTTGCCGCGTAATTATAGTGCATGAGCAGTAACAAAAAACCATCCTCATGGAAGGATGGCGTGAAATAAACCTGTTCGGGGAGCTATTCCTCCGCAACATGAGTCTCGAATTTTTCCTTCAAGTTGCTTTTGGTCGTGGCGCCGACGATCCTGTCGATGGGCTCGCCGTTCTTGAAGATTATCATGGTGGGGATGCTCATGACGCCGAATTTACTGGCGGTTTCCTGGTTGTCATCGGTGTTGAGCTTGTAGAATGAGATGGTGCTCATCTCGTTGCTCAGCTCCTCGAGTACCGGGCCGACCATGCGGCACGGGCCGCACCATGGCGCCCAGAAATCGACAACGCACGGTTTCACGCGCGAACCCTCGATAACCTTATCCTCGAAATCGTTGTTTCCCACTTCAGATACTGCCATATCTTTCTCCTTCTTCTTTCTTCATTACTTCGTGAAGCAAACACTTCACAGTTATATTCAAACAAAGCGATAGCTAAAAAAGCCCCCGGGCCGCTGTGATTGGACTCTTCCGTCCAATAAGGTGTTGGCCTGACCGTCCATGCGACGGAGCCTGGGGCTTACCCGCTTTAGGATTCCGCCTGACCCCGAAGGGCCGTTTACAAGGGCGGCCTTCGACACATCGGGCAGAGCAGGCCCCCAGATGTGAAATGTTAGAGTCAATGCATAAGCGACCACAAGGGCCGGCTCGAAAGCCTCCAAAAGTGTATCACACGCCTTCGAAACCGGCAAGGAGATAGGCGGGCATCTGGGCGGGCGGCCTTCACTTCGCACCCAGCTTTGGTG
>CAZSPL010000260.1:0-4540 GCA_964608735.1 uncultured Planctomycetota bacterium
TGGTCAGCGCAATCAAGCCTTCCTATCGGCCGATTATCGAGAAGGAGGTCATATATGCGAAGGGATTATAACCAGAGCCTCCGGGATATCATAGACGCGATTAACAAGATTAAGTCCTACATGAAGGACATGTCGAAAGAGGCATTTCTAACGGATGAGAGAACGAAAGATGCGATTATCAGGAATCTTGAAATCATTGGCGAGGCGACAAAAGCAATCCCTCATGATGTCAGGGAAAAGATACCTGAGATTGAATGGCGCAAGATTTCAGGGCTCCGCGACATATTAATTCACAGGTACTTCGGTGTCGATCTCGACATCATATGGGACATCGTCAAGAATAAGCTTGACGATGTGGAGAGGGTTATACTGCCACTTCTGCCCCTTAATAATGATGGTCCTCGCTGAAGGAAATAATCACCCTTTCTTCTCCCCCCGCATAACAACAAACGATCCCTCTCCCCACCCCGGCTTGACCGGCTCGAGGGCGTCCACTTCCGCCGGGTCCTTGAAAAGCGTCTGGACACATTCCACATCACTGAATCCCGCTTCGTCCAGCATCGATAGAATTTCATCCGCCGAAAGCAACCTTGCATCGGCATAGAACCTGCTCTTGTCGCGCTTCTCTTCATACTTGCGCCCGAGTGCCGATTCCCTGTCGACGAATCCCACCAGGACATAACCGCCCGGCCTCAGAACCCTGTGAATTTCCGAAAGGCACTTCCGTGGATCATCGGCGAGCCAGAGCGCCGTGACGATGAGTACGAGGTCGAACGATGCATCGGCATAGGGGAGTTTTTCGCACACGCCTTCGTCCGCGTCCAATCCTCTCAAACGTGCGATGTCCAGCATCCGCGCGGATGGGTCGATGCCTTTCTTTATCCCGAGCGGAACCGCGAACCTTCCCGTGCCGACGCCGACCTCGAGCGCGTCACCGAACTCCGGAAGCAGCGCCTGTACCGCCGCGAGTTCGGATTTGTAAGCCCATTCGTGCTTGTCGAACCAGGCGTCGTATTCTTCCGGATAATTTTCATACGTGTCGATCTTCGCCAATCCTGCTCACCACGCTTCCCACTATATGAAATTTTCCAAAAATATTCACTCCTGATATTCGGGGCGCAATTTTTCCGGAACCTCCCGATCCGCATATATCCTTAGTAAGCTTGGTAAACTCGCATATAAGCCTATTGAGAACTACGCGCCCGGGCGGTGGACATTATTAGAAACAGGTGTATCATCAACTTTATGCACGCCAGGGTGGACTACATACCTCTGAGTGAGGACATGATTATCACGCCGGTGTCGGAGCAGTTCCTGAAGAAAATGCTCGGACAGCGCAGCGGTATTTTCGTATGCGCATGCCCGGCTGAAGTCGATGGCGCGCGGCTGCTTGATATCATCGCGAGCCATTCTATACGCCTCAGCATGGGGCATCGGCTCTATTACGAGGGGGATACCTATGATGACACGATAGTCGGCCCCCAGGGGATGTCGGCCGGCATCGCGAATCAACTCACCCGCGCGTTCATGAGCCGCAAGCCCGACTACCGGTTCTTCGAGAAACGTATCGATGTCCGCGTCTTCGCCGATATGCTCGCGGCGGCGATGTCGCACAATTTCCTCGCCGCCGGACATCTGCCCGCGGCATCGAGTTTCATCGCGCTGACGAAGATGATAGATATCGCGGCGAACCGAACCCTCCTCGCCAGCATCCTCAACGGTATATTCGCCATCAGCTATATCAATATTATATGCCCCCATTGCAAGGTGGAACTCGCTCCCGCCGAGATGCCGGGCGAATTGATGTATACGGGCGAAGTCGACGGCGCGAACCTCAGGCAGTTCAAGGGTAAGGGATGCATCAACTGCGCCGGGACGGGATACATCGCCTACGAAGTGCTGTGTGAATGCCTCGAAATCAACTCAACTTTGCGCGAGGCGATCATCCATGGCGCCGGGCGCAGCGCCCTCAAGCGACTCGGCAAAAACTCCGGCACCACGACATTCCTCGACGCCGCGTGGGCATTCTTCCGCGCCGGAATCACCACCATCGACGAAGTGAAACGAATAGCGGCTGAGACGAAGTAGAGCAAGCCCTACGCAGGATAATCCAATTCAATTTAAAAAGGGAAATTGCGCCTTTCGGCTATTGAAGGTGGATTCTTTGTTAATTGATATCAGCAAAGATGGGTGGCACGGTCTGCGCGAGTCCTGCGAGCGCTGACCGTGGCTTGAATTCAGCTACGGGAGACCACGGTCAGGCTCGCGGACTCGCCAGACCGTGCCACCCAGAATCGCTGCTCTTGATACTTTCGGACTCCTGTCTTTTGTCTTGTACGGGTACCGCACTTTAGTGTGCGTCTTCATTACCCCTCATCAAAAACCTTCGACTCCCTTCTAACCGGCAAGGTTATCGTAAAGCGCGTTCCCCCTCCCACCTGCGACTCGACCTCTACCGTCCCCTTGTGGTCCTGGATGATGCTGTAACTCACCGACAACCCGAGCCCCGTGCCCGTACCCGCCGGCTTCGTGGTGAAGAACGGGTCGAATATTTTCGGCAGGTTCTCGGCGGGAATCCCCATCCCCGTATCCTCGAACTCGAATCTTATTTTCCCATTAACCGGCTTCGTGCGAATCGTAACCTCGCCGCCGTCCGGCATCGCCTGCGCCGCGTTGATGAACAAATTATGCAGCACCTGCGTAATCTGGTTCCTGTCGAGGAATGTCTCGGGAAGGTCATCCGCAAGCTCGCTGTTGATGCGTATCCTCCGGTACACCGGCTGATGCTTGAAGAAATCCACACTGAGGATTATCAGGTCGTTCAACTGGGTCATCTGCGCCGCCTGCGCCGACGGGCGCGCGAACGCGAGCAGCTTCTGGATGATTCCCTTGATGCGGTCGATGCTCAGAAGTATCCGCTCGTACGCCTCGTCATCCTCACCCTTTCCACGGGCTGTGTCGCGGAAGCTTTCGAGTATCGTATACATCCCCGCCAGCGGATTCGATATCTCATGCGCCACCCCGGCGGCGAGGTAGCCCATCGACGAGAGCTTGTCCGCCTGGAGAAGTTTCTCCTCCATCTTCAGCTTGTATGTCCTGTCCTCGAACAACCCGAGCACGCCGTCGACTACACCTTTCGGCCCTTCGAGCGGTATGAAATTGAGGCTTACCGAAAGCTGTTCCTGTTCATCGCCCCGAAGCAAAAAACTGATTTCGCTGACCGCTTCGCCGTTCAACGCCCGCGAGATGAGCGCGCCGAGGGCGGGATTCAGAGGAAGGCCCAACTCATTCAAGCGCTTGTGGAACACCCGGCTCTTATCCCTGACGCCGAGCATGCGCAGGATTTCATTGTTGGCGATGAGTATCATCCCGCCGGCGTCGAGCGCGACGATTCCCAGCGGGGCGTTGGAGATAATTTTGTTCGTAAGTTCAATCCGCTTGCGCGCGACTTCTTCGAGGCGTTTCTTGCGCGTGATGTCGCTGGCGAATACGGCGATAAAGCTCTCCTTGTCGGAAGGTTCCGGGATGAGCGACGTCGCCAGGTAAACCGGGAAGATCTCGCCGTCGGAGCGCTGGAACAACATCTCGCCGCTCCATATGCCGCTCTCGATTGTCTGCGCGAGGATTTCGGTGGAGATGGGCCGGGTATGCTCCTCGAACATTTTGTCCCACGGCTTGTTGAGCACGTCGTCGATGGGCTGGCGAAGCATCCCGAGCCCGGCGGGATTGATTTGATAGATGGTGCCGTCGAGCCGCACTATGCATAGCATGTCCTTGAGCTGGGCGATGATATGTTCGAGTACCCGTTCGCCTTCCATGCGTAAATCCTTATCGCACTTAATCACTATTAAAGTCCGCTGAAAGGGGCTTGAATTTTATGATTTGAAAAAAAAGGAGCCTGAGGCTCCGGTCGGGATTGACCCTACTTGTTATGCGACATCGTACGCATGCACCGGGTGCAGATTTTGATGCCCTGCTTCTTGCCGTCCTTCTCGATGGTAATCTTCTGGATATTCGGCTTCCAGCGGCGGCGAGTGTGGCGCATGGAATGGCTTACCGCATTCCCGGCCACGGGTTTCTTCCCGCATATGTCACATTTGAACGACATCTCTCTTCACTCCTGTAACGACATCTCCCTTCACTTCCGTGAAAAAAGCGCAAGCGAGAATTGTAGCAGATTCACCCGGAAATGCAAGGTTTTTGCGGCAAAATCCCCCGAATCGCTCCGGCTCCGGGTGCCACGCCCACTTCCCGTCTTCGGGAATAGGCGTGCTCCTAATGCTTGCCTCAGGGGCCAACTATGCTATAATCCAGTTTTAGTGGAGTGCCGATGGTTTCAGAAAACACTATAGCGGGGGGCAAGCGAGATGGACCGCGGCCAAGGATTAAGGGCTGCGGACTAATTTTAGATTGCATTTTTCAAGTCGTAGTCTTATAATTATCAAACACTGTGGATGGCGCGATGATGTAGGGGGGATTTCAAAGTTAAGAAGGGAATTCGGAACCCGAAATAATGAATATCTGGAGGTATATGGGAATG
>CAZSPL010000261.1:0-3891 GCA_964608735.1 uncultured Planctomycetota bacterium
CTCGGGGCCGGGGATGTATACAAAGTTGCTTATGAGATGGCGGACTTGCTTCAGCCGCCGAAGAAATCATTTCACAGGGCCTGATTGAATAGCGCGCAAGTCTTTCTTTCTTCATACTTTTTCCCACCTTCTCTGAAGGTGGGACTATTCTTTAAATGCCCCCCTACCCGATGCCGATAACTTCATTCTCCGCGTTGATCGCGTAGCAGAAACCGTTCGGATCGATCGCCGGACGCGAGCACGCGCCGGTATTATCCGCCGTCCAGATTGTGTTCAGCTTGTAATCCATCGCTTCGAGATAGTATTCACCGTCCTTGCCGGGGATGCTCGCGTAAATCGCGCCCGATGCATCGGTGGTCAATCCGCCCCCTATCGGGCCGTCGAGCCCGCGCTTGGCGACCTCGCTGCCGTTGGCATCGAGCACGAATAGCTTCTTGCGATACGCGACGACGATATACCCGTTCGGCATCAGGGCCATGTCAACCACCAGCATCGGCTTGTTGATGAGCTGAAGGACATTCTCATATTCTCCGAGGTCGGGCATCTCGACATCGAACAAATCCCCGAGCTCGCCGAGGTCGAGTATATCCCCGGAGCTCTTGGCTTTCGGCCATTGCCAGATGAGAGAGCCGTCGGATGTCTTGCAGCAGTATACCGTCCCCCTCGAATCGCTGATGAAAACCTTCCCCGTGGGACCGAGGGCGGTCTTCGAATAGATGGGAAGATTGTCGTCGACAACCGCCACCTGCCTCTTGAATAGTTGCGTGCCGTTCTGGTCTATCTTATAGAGGAAACCTTCATTGTTGCCGTAAATATTCCCCTGGCTGTCGGTGACGAGCGCCCTCGGATTCGGCCCCGCGGGATCGGTGTATGACCATTCCCAGTCGCCGTCGGTGAGCGAATACGCCCTCAGGGCTTTGCCGTCACCGGCGACGAACCGCAGTGAATGGATTATCGCCAGGTCAAGCACCGGGTCCGGCGTCTCCCGCTCCCAGAGCAGGTTTCCAAGCGTTGCCGAGTAACATCCGATGCCGCTGCTTCCAGTAACCCCCGCCGAGCCGCCGCCGGGTACGAGGAACTTCCCGCCCGGCGCGAGAATCACCTGTCCGTTCGATGACACGCCGTGCAGGCTCCATTGCTCGGTGCCGTCGGCCATGCTTATACCGTAGAACGATTCCCGGGTCAGCACTTCGAGCATCGTTTTCGACGCCCCGGCGATGAGCATGCCGTCCGCGTGGTCGATAAGCGGTTCCGATATGATTCGCTGGAACGATGGGATGAAATACGGCAACTGCCCCCCGAGGATATCATCGAGCGACACGGTGCCTTCATCGAGAAGCTCCATCGGGTCGAGTTTTATCTTCTCGCCTTTCACTTCGAGCGGAGTATGCCACAGCACCGACGGGTTCATCGGGCCGGAATATTTCGTAAGGCAGTTGCCGGCGGGATTCCCGCCAACCATCGGCCATGGCCCGAGATCGGCCGGAACATAGGCCTGCCACGGGTAATTCGATTGCCATCCCGTGGACGCCACCGCGTTCTTCACCCGGATAATTTGCGGGTTGGATATCACGCTCGAATCATATAAATATGTGGATGGCACCACCGACAGGATGTAATCGTGCAGCGCGCTGTCGCCGGTTGTTGACTCGACGGCGATAAGGTAGCCGCTTCCGCTGAGCGAACTCGTATCCATCTGGAATTGCGCGCTCGCATTGCCGGTCGCCGCCTGCTTGAAAAGCAAGGTCTGCGATGACGGGCTTCCGCTGTAAACCGAAAGGAATATGCTTCCGACCGGGTTCTCAAGCTCGACGGCCGACTGGTCGTACGACGATGTCACGCTGAGCGCATACCAGTCGATCACATCGGTACCGCCGACCGTGCCCGGGTTTGCATAGCCCGGGTAAATCACCCCCGCGGACAGCGGGTCGTTATCGCTGTCGAGAGAACTCCCAGTGGGATATACGCCGAAATTCACATGGTAATGATGGTCCACGGCGTTGGACGAATAATATGTGACACGCAGGAGATATATGCCGTATGAGAAGCTTGTCGCGGGGAACGTGCACTGGTAAATGTCCGATGAAGTTCCCTTCTCGGCGATGAGAGTGTCGCCCGATGTGGTGCGCTGGTACAGCCGTACCGCGAGCCCCGGCTCGGCGCATGTCACGGCTATCTCCCCGGCGATGCCGCCATAGGAGCCGATATCGATGCTGTACCAGTCGAACGAGTCGTTCGGCCCCACCCAGTCGATAACGCTCTGAAGCGGGAATACCTCGGTTGCCGTGGCGGCTGCTTGGTTACCGTCGGGCGTGCTCTGGGCGGATGTACGGTCGGTGCCGAATACCACCATCAGCGCCACGATCGTGAATGCGATAATCATGTTGGATATTTTTCGCGACATAATTGGCCTCTATAGTTCTAATCCATCAGCGCGGAAAAATCTTACTCCGCCTGGAAAAATGTCAATCCGATAAAGGATCCCAGAATGTAAAATCGGGATAGTCGCCGTCCAGCCCTACGCCTTTCTCCATCACGCGCGGCCAGTCTTCTTTATATCCCGGTTGCGTCCAGATGTCATTGTTCGATGCAAAGTCGCGCCCGTACACATCATCGCCGCCGAGGTCCATGAATACGCCGAGGCACAGCATGTAATCGCGCAGCCCGCCCGTGGCGCCGGATACGCCGGCTCGCCCGAGGGTCGTGCCCGCTTTTTCGAGGGGAAGGTAGCGGTCGTCGCCCGACCAGTCGATAAGCACGCCGATGCCGTTGTCATTGCCACCGCCCAGCGAAAGGTTCGGCGGCTCGTAGATGTCGTTCCCTGCAAGATCGTACAACATCCCTACGGTGAAATCGTGCCCCGCGCCCTGCGCCATGTTATGCGTCGCGACATAGTGGTCGTTCCCCCCGCATTCGAGCAGCATGGCATAGGCGAAATGAGCGCCCGCCCCCTGTACATACCACACACCGCTGTAGCTGTCGTTGCCGCCGTCGTCGGCGAGCATCCCGACGCCGTACCAGTATGCCGCTCCCTGCCCGAATACGCCGCACGAATACGTATCGTTACCATCGCCGCCGTCCACCAGAAACCCGACCCCGCCCGCCATCGAGTGCCCCTCGGTCACATCGGCCCTGCGTCCGAAACCGAATCCCTGCGACATCGATGAATTATGCTCAGCCGTCTGCGCGCCCGGGAATTGTATGTCCTCATCATCGGAGATATACCGGTCATCCCCCGCCGAATCGACAAGCAGCCCGCATCCGAGCACGTACCCGAATCCCTGCGATGTCACGTAGGAGTGATATTTATCATCCCCGTCGTTGTCGATCAGTATCCCCATGCCGTACTGCCCGGAACCGAGGGATGATGTGTAGCCGTCATACGAATCCTTCCCGGCGATATCCCACAGTATCCCGGCGCCGAACGCGCCGAATCCGAGGCACATGTCGCGCGCCTCGTATTTGTCATCGCCGGCGCAGTCGAAGAGGAAACCGTAGCCGAGATACCCGCTACCGAACATCGGACGGCCTTCATCCTTGCTCGAATACCTGTCATCGCCGGATGCATCGTAGATTATTCCCACCGGATGTGAGCGGCCAGCTGACGCGCCGCCCGCTTCGTAGCGGTCATCGCCGGTGAAATCGAAAATGCAGAAATAGTCGTCATCGGGATATTTAGTATCGCCGTCATCGCTGATGATTACCTTTCCAAGCGGCGATTCGTGGATGAATTCGAAGTCATTCGTCCCGGCGGTATATTCGCCGAACAATTCATGCGCGCGCATCATCATCAGGGCGATATCCTCAGCCCCGGCATACATGTAGCGATAATCGAACTCGTGCATCGCGCTGTAGGCTTCCGGCGGGATGAATTCCGCGTCTTCATCGAGA
>CAZSPL010000261.1:3901-4540 GCA_964608735.1 uncultured Planctomycetota bacterium
GAATGGATCGCATCCTCGACAATCAATTCATCCGGAAGCATGGAGAATGCCATATCCCTGAACCGCAGCGCCTCATACGACCCCTGTATCACGAGCGCGCATCCGAGCTGCACTTCCGGCGGAATTGTGCTGATTTCATTGGCCAGTAATGCAAGCTCATCGCCCGAAAGCGGCGTGCCCATATGCGAATGCAACCCGCTTATAGCGCCGAGCAACGGTGCATCGGCGTCGAGCCGCGGTTCGAGGCTTCCCACCGGGTTGGAGTAATATTCGCCCCTGCGTACAGTCTGGTTAAGGCGGCGCGTCGCGAATGCGAGCATCCCGGACGGGTCTTTCGCAAGTTCGATGCAGGAGTCCTTGTATGCCTTCATGTGGCGCGATGCTTTGTCCCATGGCTCGCCGACGAGGACATCGTAGATGGGAAGCTTGAATTCATCGCTGCCGAAGAATTCCATGTCGAGCGGATCGAAGCGGGCGGTGTCGCGCGTAAGGCCGACTTCGGCGAGCGCCCGGTCGAGTGGATCGGCGCTGGAACCGGCATGGGCGGAGAGGAGCATGAAGGACGTGAAGAAGATGAATACAGCGATCGGCGGCCACTTCGCGCGGGGCATACATTTCTCCTTGAAAGCGGGTATCTAT
>CAZSPL010000262.1:0-4501 GCA_964608735.1 uncultured Planctomycetota bacterium
AGCCCCCTGAAGGTAGCTGCTACCTGACGTATGACCTTACGTAAACCAGTGTTATAATTCCCCTCGAAATGACCGCACCCATCGGAACACCCGCAAAATCATCCATCATCGCCGCCGCGCTCACCATCGCCATCGGGCTGTTCGTCATCATGCTTCGCCCCCTTTCGCTCTTCCTTCTCGGACTCGTCGCCGGCCCGGGGCTGCTCGTGCAGGGTTTTCTGGATAGATTCCTCTACGGCTTCTTCCTCTGGCTCCCCGGCGCGATTCCCCAATACATCGTCATTTATTTCATCTCCCTCTGGATTTACAACCGCCCGAAATACTGGAAATTCAATACGACAGTTCTGTTTGTCGCGTGGATTGCCTCCGGCATCGCGGGGTGGATGCTGGTAAAATGAAGATTACTCATAACCCCTGCTTACCCCGTCCATAAAAATCCATTCCTTGACCTTACCGCCCGCCTCTGCTACTATTCGCCGGGTTTTTGTGGAAGGAGGCGATTCAATTGCCCGCCACTGTAGTCGTTGGATGCCAGTGGGGAGACGAGGGGAAGGGGAAGGTTACAGATTACCTCGCAGCCGATGCCGACATAGTAGTTCGTTCCCAGGGCGGCAACAATGCAGGACACACCGTCGTACACAAAGGGGAGGAGTTCAAGCTCCATGTCATCCCCTCGGGGATCCTTCATCCGGACAAACTGAACTGCATCGCGGGAGGGGTCGCGATACATCCACCAGCAATCGTCAAGGAAATCGACGGCCTGCAGGAACGCGGTATCATATGCTCAAACCTGCGAATAAGCCCCGGCTGCCAGGTTATATTCCCGTATCACATATTGATCGACCAGCTCGAGGAGAAGCGTCGCGGCAAGATGCGCATCGGCACCACCACACGCGGCAACGGGCCCGTGTTCGCCGACAAGATGTCCCGCTCGGGATTCAGGCTCATGGATTGCTATGCCGATGATTTCCCCGAACGGCTCGCATTCATCCTCGAAGAAAAGAATTGCCTTATCTCACTGTTCCACGGGACAAAGGGCTTTACCGCCGATGAGATTATCAAGGATTACAAGCCCCTCCTCGAACGCCTGAAACCGTTCATCGGCAACGTGAGGAAAACGATTCGCGACGCCCGCCTGGAAGGAAAGGAAATCCTTTTCGAAGGCGCGCAGGGCACGCTTCTCGATATCGATTACGGCATATATTATCCCTATGTCACTTCGTCGCATCCGGGCTCCATCGGCGCATGTATCTCCACCGGACATCCGCCCAATGCCCTCGACCGCATCATCGGGGTCTCGAAAGCATACTGCACACGCGTCGGCGAAGGGCCGTTTCCGAGCGAGCTACATGATGAGCTTGGGGAACTTATCCGAAAAAGGGGCGGCGAGTATGGCACCACCACTGGACGCTCGCGCCGTGTCGGGTGGATCGACCTCGTGCTGCTCAAATACGCCTGCGAAATAAACGGCCTGACCGGGCTTGCCATCACGAAAGTGGATGTGCTCGATGACCTTGATGAAATCAAGGCGGTCACGAGCTACAGCCTCGATGGCGAAATCACCGCCGATGTCCCGCTCGAAACCGATGCCCTTTACCGCGCGCAGCCCCTCTACGAGGCTTTCCCGGGGTGGAAGGCGGATACATCTGGCATCAACGGCACATCGGAGCTTCCACCAAACCTGGAATCCTTCATTCAGTTTATCAGCAATTTTTGCAAAGTGCCGATTATTTTCGTTTCCTGTGGACAATCCCGCAATCAGATGGTACAATACAGTTAGGAACTGTTCTTATTAGTGGCTTCCCCTATACCCCATAAACGAAAAACCGGCGGCCTCGCCGGTTTTTCACCTGCAATGAGCCCGAAATGACATGAGAGAATTAAAGCTTATTAATATTTGTTAAGTGTTCCGCATCATCGAGAGCTTTTCATCGCTCTACCGGCATATTGTGTTTTGTGGTAAAATTGTGTTGACTGAAAACGGGCGGGTAACGCATCATCCATAAATCCCCGCATCAACCTCCAGAACTCGACCAACCTCGCCAGGAGGATTTGCAATGCGACTCCCATCGATATTGGCAATCATTGCCATTACATTCGCGCTTGTCGTAATGACTGCGGGATGTTCATCCGGCGATGCCAAAACGCCGACGATCCCAGAGACGATCAACAACGGAAACGCACCGCTTGATATACCGAGGGCGACGGAGGATGCGCAATCGAATCATCTGCTCTGGGGGCTCTGGCAGTTTACCGCCGACCCCGCCGCGGGTACGCTTGAAGTGACTCCCCTCAGGGGAGCATCGATGCATCTCAATGCCGTACCGTTCCTTGAAGGCCCGCCCCTGGTCTATCTATCCATCGAAAGCGATATCGTATTCAACGGCAACCAACTCGATGTCGATATCGGCCTGCGACATCCGTTCCTCGGACTCAATGAATTCACCGGTTTCGATGTCAGGGGTATTCTCATCAGCAACGGAAATCTCACAGGCTTCGCTAATCCGGACCTGCGGCTCGCCGGCCCCGGCTCGACGCGGCTTCGCAATCCCGATGGCCTCACGCGGTGGTGGAATCCAAGCGAGTTCCCATATAATTCAGGCACGCCTATCTTCGGCTACAAGGACGGCCTGCTCGGTACTCCCGATTCCGACGCGAATTTCAATTGCACACTGAACGGCTATAAATATTTCAGCGACGACCTCGGCATCAATGACGACCTCGATGAACTCACCCCGGCGCACAGGGGCTATTTCAAAGCCGGCTCCAAGAATGTCAGGCATTACTCCATGCAGCTCGGTTCCGATGGACTGGTATTCAACTACGCCGTCGATGCGAGCTGGGAATTTCCCGTCGACCCGCCGCCTTATTCGAACATCCCCGATGCATTCGCCCTCGAAGCCAATGCCCCTGAAACTCACCGGATCCAGGTGGAAGAAAATTTCAATAATATGTGGAGCAACGGCACTGATTCCGATGGTCGCATCAGGCTCACGATCACCGTATACAGCTTCAGGGAAAACGCCGAGCAACATGTCGTAAGCCTGCAATGGCCCGGCTATGTTCCTGAAACCAGCACGCATCCACCTCTCGGTGAGGGCTACACGGCCACGTTTCAAGTTGAAATAATTCCCGACGCGATACCCGTCAACCAATTGCCGCTGCTGATTTCGGTCGAGTCGCCGGAATCCGGCTACGGGAATATCCTCCCCGGCGAACCCGTAACATCATACTTCATCTATTACGCCGATGTCGGTGAAGAGCCGCCCAACCAATCCCCGGTCGCCCTGGCCCAGGCGGTGACATCGACGAACATCATCCAGGGACAGAGCGTGGAATTCGATGCCTCCGCTTCTTATGACCCTGACGGCAACATCGTCGGTTACGCATGGGAATCGGACGGCGACGCCCTGTACGACGATGCATCGGGCGTCAACCCGACCATACCGTTCCCCACGGTCGGCACATTCTATGTCGATGTGCGGGTCACCGACGATGATGCCGCCACCGATACGCTCGACACGCTCATCGAAGTCAATGTCCTGCCGCCCAACCAGCCTCCTGTAGCGCTGGCGCAGGCAACCACGGCCACGACTATCCTTGAAGGGCAGTCCGTTTCATTCAGCGGCGCGGCATCCTATGACCCCGATGGGACCATTGTGACCTACGCCTGGGAGAGGGGGGATGATACCGATTACAACGATGCTTTCGGCGTAACTCCCGCAATCCAGTTCCCGAACCCCGGCGATTTTTATGTAGACCTTCGCGTCACCGATAACGACAGCGCCACTGATACACTCGACACCAAAATCCATGTCGAAGTGCTCGAAGAGCCGTTCAACTGGTTCCCCGACGACCCCGGCGACCCGCCGTTCACGCCCTTCCTTTACTCGGGTATTCTTTCCTTCTGCACCTCACTCTATGAAAACTGGGACCTCCGCTATGACCCTCCGGGGGGAGGAACCTACGCCGACACCGGCGACTACTGGTACTTCGAGGAAAGCGGAACCTACGGAGCTGTTGACGCCGCCGACAAGATCTTCACCGGCGACCAGTTCAACTGCATCGTAACCGACACCCTTACCGTGCCGAATGTGTCGGGCACCGTCGTCCTCGAGCTTCGGCAGTACATCGACCTCTGCTACGACTCCCTGCTCGGTGGCGAGTACATGGATGGCTCCCAGGTGCGGATTACATTGAATACTTCGTCTGACATCTGGGACACTCCAGCCGAAGTACTCGGCAATACGACTCTGCTCTACCCCATTTCCGGCCCGGGCTATGGAGTCATCGGCTCGGCATATATCGAGAACCACCTCAACGGCCAGATGGGATTCCGCGGCCCGCTGAATTCGTGGTACACCAGCACCTTCAACCTGACCTCCTACAAAGGCCAGCAGGTGAGGATAGGCTATGTCTTCTCCTCGGGCTTCTATGCATTGATGGGTGGATGCAACTGGAACGGCTCCATGGACTACCGCTATGGCATCCGCCTCGGCAA
>CAZSPL010000263.1:0-4493 GCA_964608735.1 uncultured Planctomycetota bacterium
CACCAGTTGTGGGGGTACTACCAGTTCACGGCGGACCCGGTGGCGGGCACGCTCGATGTCGTGCCGTTGCGCGCGACCCAGATGCATCTGGATGTGCTGCCGTTCCTCGAACCGCCCCCGCTTCTTTATCTCACGCTCGAAACATTGCAGATAAACGGGTCGAACATCGAGACCGATATAGGGCTTCGGCATCCGTTTCTCGGGCTGAACCAGTTTTCGGGATTCGATGTGTCTGGGATACTCATCTCCAACGGCTCGTATGGCGGATACAACGACAACGAGCTCGTGATGGCGGGGGATGGTGATACGCGGCTTATGAATCCCGACGGCTACACGCGTTGGTGGAATCCATCGGAGTTTCCGAACAACGGGACGATATTCGGGTATACCGACGGGCTGCTCGGGACGCCGGATTCGGCGGGGGATTTCAACTCGACATTGAACGCATATAAATTTTACTGCGATGATTTAGATGATCCGAACGATCCGGTGAGTGATGTCGACGCGGATTCGCGTTGCGTATTCTCGGCGGGACAGAAGAACGTGCGGCATTATTCCCTTGAACTCGGAAACGAGGGACTGGTATTCAACTACGCGGTGGATGCATCGTGGCAGTTTCCGCAGGGGGATCCGCCGTGGGATGTCCCCGATGATTTCGCGCCCGCGGCGAACCGTCCCGAGGCGTGGAATATCGTCGTAAACGAGCTTGAGAACTCGCTCTGGAACGACGGCGCGGAATACGGCGGCATTCTCAGCCTCGAAATCGAGGTGTGGGACCATTACAACGCGGGCATGAATACCGTATGGCTCGACTCGCCGGGTAATTTCGATTACATCACAACATCGGTTCCAACCGGCGGCGGCGCGGGATATTCGACATATCAGATAGACATCACGGATCCCACACCGTCGGAAGTGAGCATCGATATTCTCATCGGCGTGGAATGCGAAGACGAGGGCTATGGCGGGATCCTTCCCGGCAAGGCGGTTACGTCGTATTTCACCACGAGCGCGGAAGTCGATGACGAGTCGCCGGTGATCGTATGCGGCACGGAGGTTCATACATACGAGGGGCAGCATTTCATCAACGGCATTTCGGGATGGAATTACTGCCAGCGCGATGATGTGACCATTCTCGAAGCCGGGCAGTACGCCGGGCAGTGCATTCTGAAAACTCATTATACGAGCGACTCTGTGTATACAGGCTATTATTGCCGTTTCGATCCGGACAATCCGGAGGACGTCGTGGGCACGCCGTATTTCAATCTTCCGGGAAGGGCTGACAGTCTGACAAATTACATCACCATGTCGCCTTGCATCGACCAGAACCCGGTGAACGCGCATATCGGCGTGGTGAACGGGCGTATGTTCGACACGGTGCAGATAGTCGATGAAAACGGGACGCATGTCGAGGATGTCATCGTCACCGACCCGCTGACTCCGGGCGGGTTGTATCCGAATATACCGGGGATGGATTTCGACGGCGACGGCGATTTGTGGCTCGTGACCGATGTGATGGGCGGGCCGACATCGACGCAGAACCCGGTGTGGCAGCTTCGGCATTACGAGCTTCAAGCGACGAGTCCGTATTACGTGGAGAATGAGTCCGACAGGCTGAACATCACAAACGACCTCGTGGTGAATTATCCGTCGTATCCATATGTGTGGTACCTGTGCGATATCGCGATAAGTTACACCGAGGATTATCTTTTCATGTGGGGGACCAATATCCAGTCGCCATGCCGGTCGATTTTCCTGAAATATGATATAAGCGTATCGCCGCCGGTGCTGGCGGATTCGGCGGACCTTCTGCCGTACGCCATCGCGATATGCAGCACGCCGTATTCGGGCATGAGCCGCGGCGATATCGAGATCGATCATACGGATCCGCTGTATGAGAAGTGCAGGATTCTCGTGATGTACCAGCAGTGGAACGGCACGGGCACGGATGTTCACTTGATGAAGTTCGACAGCGATTTCAATATTCTCGCCGACGAGATAGTGCAGAATTCGCTGAGCGACCCGTGGTCGACGCCATTCGGACTGACCATCAACACGGATCCGACGACGAGGAACCTGGTGTCGATCGACTACAATATGAGTTCGGATCTACCACGGAACGACTGGCATTACTATTCGATGCCCGGCAGCGGTTGGTAGGGAAGGAAGGCGGAGGAAGGCAGATAAGAAAACGAGCCCCGGTGAGAGCCGGGGCTTTTTATTCATCGACGAGTGAGAGTGTCGTAGTCAAGATGTTTGGAGATGACGATGTTGCCGTCGCGGTTGATGTAGCCGACATCCTTCTGGTTGTCGTAGTATGAGCCGTCGGAGAGGATAGTCCCATTCTGGAAGAACGCGCGGCCGTTTCGGAACGGCTCGGTGAAATGGAATTGTTTGGGGATGACGAACTCGCCGTCGGTATCGATGAAGCCGACGTGCATCGGGTCGCCGGCGGCGGCGAGTCCTTCCGAGAACGGGTGGGCTTCGCGGTACTGGATGTCGATGACGATATCACCGTCGGTGTTGATATATCCCCACTCCATTCTCAGGTCGCCGTTTGGAAGTTTCCTGGCGACGGCGACAGGGGCGAGGCCGTCGGAAAAGACATCGGCACCGTCGAACTTGTAATCGATAACGAGCTCGCCATCCTTGTTGATGAAGCCCCATTTGAATTCGGGGTCCCAGTAGTCCTCTTCGGTATGCCGGGTGAAACGTCCCACCGGGGCAAGGCCGTCGCCGAAGCTTTTCGCGTTGTCGAAATTCGGTTCGATGACATAGTTGCCGAATTTATCAATGAAGCCGAACTTCCGCTGCCATTCTTCCGGCCCCTTGCCGACCGCGGCGAGCCCCTCGGAAAATGAATATGCCTTATCGTATTGGGGGGTGATGACATATTTCCCCTGCTTGTTAATGAATCCACGCTTGTACCTGGCCCCCTGGCCGTACACACTTACGGTTGCGAGGCCGTCGGAGAATTCCAGCGCGTCGAGGAATTTTCCTTTGATGACGATTTTGCCGTTGCGGTCGGTGTATCCCCATTCGGTTGAGAAATAATATCGCGAGAGGTTGACCGCCGCGAGGCCTTCGGAGAAATTCCGTGCCTGGGGGAATTTCGGGGGGATGAGGAATTCGCCTCTTTCATCGATGAAGCCCATTTTATAGTTATCACCCACCATCGGGAAGAGGATGGTTTCATCGGTTATCGGGTACGGCGGCTTCCAGCGGATGGCGTTGTACATGAAAAACGCGGCGCATAGCGCGAGGAACACGAATAGAATAGCGAGTATGGGTAATAATCGGTTATTCAATTTTGCATCCTCCGCGAATCTACGGTGAAGTGTAGACAACCCATCCCGCGTTGGAGAAGTCGGCGTTCCAGGAGCTTGGGTCCTGGATATCCCAGTTGGAATAGAGGTCCCATCCGACGACGTAGAGCACCGAGGCGAGCATGTCGAGTTCGTCGAGGAAATTGCATTCCATCTCATCGGGGTCGGCGGAGAGGATGCGGTTGAGGGAGTCCTGGATTTCGGAGTCGGAATAGTCGAGGATGCGCATGGCATCGAGCTCGTCTTGACTGAAGCCGTTTGCGCTCAGGTCGTCCTGGTATTCGCGGAATGCATCGGCGGTGATTCGTATGTCGGTGATGCCTTCGCTCTTGAGTTCCTTGATGTAATCGCGGATAGCGTCGGCGACGTCATACATGTAAACACCGGAGAGGCGCTTGTAATATACGATTGCGACCGCCTGCTTGTAAATCCACTCGGCATCGTTGGCAAGAACCGCTCCGCCGTGTTTGTCGAGCGATGCGATGGCGGCGCGTATGGCGGCGGTGAGGTTCATGCTCGCATCGAGGAGGACGTTGAATTTATCGGCGCGCGCCTGGGGTACCCATTCGGATGCCGAGACGTGTTCGAAGTCGGGGATTTCGAGGAGGGCGTATTCATCGAAGTTGGAATCGGGCGGGTCGCCTCCGAGCTGTCCGATGCATCCATGCCAGATGTCGGTAACCTTTCCGATGCCGTGGGTGGCGACGGCCATCGGGACGGCGAATCCTGAGAGGCTCATGCTCGCGCCGGGTCCGGCGAGTGGTCCGAGGGCAGTTTTTGCACCGGTGTAGCCGTAGCCGAATTTTTTCACCGTATCCTTGGCCTGGTTGTAGCTTTTGGGTTTGGGGCCGTTGTCGCCGGGATCGGAGTTGCTGTCATCCTTCGGGCGGTCGCCGGTGGCGAGGCGCTGGCTCCCGGTATTCCCGGGATTCGCGACGCCTCCGGCGGGCTTGAATTCCTTCAGCTTGCGGTTCTCGCGTCCTTTCCCGAAGATGCGCTCGAACTCGGCATCGCGCGCGCGTATACGCCGCATGTTTTCGAGATTGTCGAACGTCGGCAGGTCGAACCATCCGATTGTGCCGGGCGAAAATGCAAAGATGCCGGGGAATCCGCCGAGTCCGGGGAGGATGACCGGCGAGGGGGATCTGGATTGGAGGGAATCGAGTG
>CAZSPL010000264.1:0-4392 GCA_964608735.1 uncultured Planctomycetota bacterium
CCCCTGCTGAGAGCGACGTCCCCCCCGTGGCCTCATATTTGAGTTCCCCCCCCGTTGTCTTTCCCTGATACAGCTCGATCTGGTTCGAATCATAGAGGTAGAGGAAAAGCTCGCCGGGATCGGCATAGAGATTTATCTTGCCGCTGAATGTGTCGCTGAGGGAAAGCTTGTAGATATCGGTGTGATCGATGTCGCATACGTAGTCGTCGATTTCGTCACCGATATCGACCGAAGTCGCGGTCGCGGGTGTTTCATTGTTGTCGGCGATGCATCCCGTGCTTCCGCCGAGGTTCATCTCGATAGTGTAGCTGTGATCGTATGAATACGCCGAGTAATGCCCGATACGGACATAGTATCTTCCTTCCGGCAGATGTCCCGGTGGAAACTGGATGATGAACGAGCGGGTGTTGTCGAGCGTTCCCCTCTCGGAATAGACATTGCCGGATGGGCCGTCCATGCGTATCGTCGTGCCGGTCTGGTCCGCTGAAAATGTTATCTGCCCGCTGATGACGGAGTCCTGAGCGACATCGAAATAGTAGTAGTCGAAGGGATCATCGGGACACACGTAATCGCTGACGGTGTCCGTGTAGCCTATCAAATCGGCGTCAGCGGATGTGTTGTTGCCGTCGGGATCGCATTGCCCCGATGCAAATCTTCCCATAAGTAACAGCGCCATAAGGCAGAACGGGAACCATAAATTGATAATTCTCATCTCGGGCCTCCTGCGGCACCGGTGAATCCGGTGGAGGATGTATCACATGGAAATATAGACTTTACTATCTTCATCAACAGCAAGCACAAGTTGGTCCTTACCGATGCCGAGGACATCACCGGCGGTGAAGCCATCGTAGCCGGTATACATCGGCCAGTATCTCTCACTGCTCATGGTGTTATTCATAAGATCGTACACTTTCATCTTGCAGCCGAAATTACCATCCCCCTGGTCCGAGGCTACAACAAGTTCTTTTTTACCGTCACCATTGAGATCGGCAAGCACAGCGGCATCGAATGCCGTAAATGTTCCACCGAAGAAATCAAACCTGATCGGCGGACGCAGCTCATTTCCATCAACGCAATTCCCGGCATATATATGTATCTCGCTGTCAGGGCCGTTCTTCAAGTCAAGCATGACGATCTCGGGTTTCGAATCACCCATCACGTCACCGACGAGGAATGCATCATGTCTCGTATCGCCGCTCGTGTATCTGACCCCGTCGAATACCCAGTTCTTGATGGGCATAAATCCCAGGGGGTTGCCGCCGGATGTGTACGTGTAAACGGTCTGGTCATCATCTCTAGCCAGCAGAATTTCACATTTACCATCGCCATCGATATCGGCGACGGCGAGGCCGTCATATGCGGTTACAGGCGCGAAGAACGCGTTCATATGCTGACCGTTCGCATCACAGATATTAATAAGCGCGTTCGCACCGGTCGTTGCGATTACGATATCATCGTAACCGTTACCGTCCACATCCCCGGTGGCAACATGATCCCACCCGGTGTAGTGCTCGTAGAACAGGTGGTGTTTTTTCCCTGACTTTTCATATACGCGAAACCGCCCGTCGTCACCCGGTCCCATTTCATCCGATACCATCAATATTTCATGTTCCGTGCTCCCGTAGAAATTACCGGTATGGATTTCATCCCAGTCGTTGAACGGCGCATCGAACATGCTGCTCGCGTTTTTGTCGAATTCTATATGCCAGCGGATGATGTAGTGACCTTCGTCACCGCCATCAATATTCATTTCGAACATCTTAGGCCCGTTCAACTCCCATCCTCTCAGGTCCTGGTATGTGGCATATGCCGCACCACTTCCGACCATGTCGTCATCGCCACCGCTGAATGCCATGTATGCCAGCGCTACGCCGCTTGCTATCAGGCCGACAACCATCCCGCCACCCGCAACCGCACCCGCGGCAACCGCGCCACTCGCCGCAGAACCGGTGGCAAGGGTGCCCGCCGCGGCGGCAACGCCAAGGGTTTCATCAGCGATATCGGCCATACCGAGTATAAAGTCCGTGTATCCTTTGTCGACCCCGGAGCCGATATAACCGACATCTTCTTCCATGATTATCGCCTGGAACCCGATGAGCGCGCCGTATGGGACTTCCCCCTCGAAGATAATCCGCTGTTTTGTGAGCCTGTTAATTTCGCCGTCATCAACGTCTTCGAATACCTGCGGACCACTCGGCGACCAAGCCTTCGGCTTCTTATATGATGCGAGCGTGCCGAACAAGACATATGGCTCGTCGGAATTTGAACCGGCATCAACATCTGATTCTTCGATGCAATACAGAGAATCGGCTACAATCCGCGCAAAAACCGGGCGCGTGAGAACTACCTGTATTAATTTTCCGGTTACATCTCCGGGCATCTCTGCGATGAGAGACTCGCCAATCACGAATGTCCCCGGAGCTTCATTCGGCTCTAAAGAGAGCTCATAGTAATTCTCATCGGTCCTCGTCTCCGGGAGGAAGACCCCGGCATAATAATCCCCAGGTGAAAGGGGAGCGCCGCCGGAATCGAGGTTATATTCAAGCTTGCCCGATGCTGTCTTCCCCTGGAATATCTGCGTCTGTGCGGAGTCGTATAAGTAAAGAAAAAGCTCACCGGGATCGGCGTTCAGAATCAGTTTTGCGCTGCCTTCAGCCGTTGAATTGACCTTGATGTGCCAGATGTCGAGATGATCGGCATCGCAGACCCATCCGCCGACAGACATCTGATAAGCAAGATAGGGAGCGTTCTGCGGCACTTCATTGTTATCGGGGATACAGTTCGATGCTCCGGTCAGGTTCATCGAAAGGGTGTACTTATGGTCGAACGCCGACGACGACCAGAAGAATACACGTGCGTAATATGTCCCGTCTTTGAGCATTCCCGGCTTGATGTCCAGCGAGACCGTCTTCTTGTCGGCCGTTGTGGACAAGTCATCGAGAATCCTCGTGCCGGTATCTTTATGGTAGACCCGGATAACGGTGGATGCATGCGGCGATGAAAAGGTGATTTTGCCTGAAACATTGGCGCCGTCGTATATTTCAATGACGTAGTAGTCGAAGGGATCATCTGGGCATACCCAGTCGGTTACGACTTCCTGGTAGCCGATAGTTGTCGCCGCGGCTTCATCGTTATTGCCATCGGGAACGCATTGCCCGGATGCCGCGCCGCCCATGACGGCCACCACCACAATACACCCTATAAGAAAAATAGTTTTTAAGAAATTCACGCGAAGCCTCCCGTTCATTTTTGCAGGCAGGACTGCCGGGGCCATTATACAGCAGGAAATTGTCTTTCCAAATTTATGGAGTTTTAAGTATGAGCGTCATGGTTTACGTGTTGTAGTAATTGCCGAGGATTATCAGGACTCTTGTCGACCAGTCGTTACGCCGGTCTTGTGCTTTTCTCCAGTTGTCGGAAAGTGGGAAATAATGGAATGCCCCCGAGCGGGCGCCGAAGTCCCACAGGCCGTCTTCCCCGGGACACGACCATAGCCACCTTCCGGCATCGCGCGCATGCTTCCTCCACCGCGGGAACCGCATCAGGATTTCCAGCGACCTCAACCACGCTTCCACGCTTAACGGATATTCGCATTGCGGCGGACGCGACATGTCCTGGGAGAGATAGCCGATACCTTCACGACGAGTCCATATCCATTTTAGCATGGCTTGCTCGATATTCGCGGGAAGCGTCCCGGGGCGGGAACCAAGCAACGCAAGTTGATACCGCGAGCTTATAACGAGGTAGCTGTTTTTTACGGAAGCGCCGGTAAGCTCTCGATGCGCTTCGACTTCGGTATCGGGGTCATAGCGCCCGTTCTTGAAAATCCGCTTCGCAAGCTCTATCCACAGCTCAAGCGCTTCATCGATTACCTTGTTTTCCGGATCGATTAACGACAGCGTTGATGCCGCGAACAGCTTCTTGCCGGTTTCCCAGCGGTTGTTGAATTCAGGAGGATCCGGGAATTCGATTCTCCGGCCCAGAATTTTCTCGAGATACTTCGTTGTCTTTTTTAATGAGGGGTGCGAGGCATCCAGTCCGAGCGCCAGCGCGCGCTCCACCCCCGCCTCGGTGGTAGGTATCTTCTGCTTAGCGCTTGTGTCCGCCGAATGAAACCTGCCGAAGCTCCCATCATCCCATTGTTCGACTTCGAGCTTGCGTACTCCCTCACTCTTCCAAAGTTCCTTCTTCGCTTCCTTCAATTCACTGCTTCGCTCCGGCAGATGCAGGACATCCCTCAACAGCTTGTAACGCACCACAGCGGACGGTTCACAACTCAAAATACGTTCCGCCGTCTCGATTACAACTTCCTTTTCACTCATATGTTACAGCTAACTCCGTTCTCCTCTTGTTAAGGTGATACGCGCGCTAACTCATCCAGATTGGCCTGAA
>CAZSPL010000265.1:0-4379 GCA_964608735.1 uncultured Planctomycetota bacterium
TATCGTAACCCTGTGTCTCGCCGAGGATGAGGATGACGATGAAATCACCTCGGGAAGCGTCGCCATCACTAATGAGTCGATGCTCGACCTGACCTTCACCGCGTCGTTCTCCCTTATCCAGGCGGTGGAGATAGCGCAGGAGAAGGTCGACGGCAAGGCGTGGTCGGCGGGGCTCGAGAACGAGAACGGATTCCTCGTGTATGACGTCGAGGTCGTCACTCCCGACAAGAATGTGGTGGATTTCCTCATCGATGCCGGCTCCGGCGCTATCCTCGAAATGGACTTCCACAACGGCATCAACGATGACGACGACGAAGGCGACGAGGACTACCACGAAGGTGCCGAGGATGACGACGATGAAAAAGAGGACGACGATTAAGGTGTGAATTAGAAAGATTGTGGAAACAGTAACGGAAAGATCAGGACAGTCCTGACTTTTTTAGTGTCCCTCCAAAAACCCCACCAACTCCCCCCCCACATCAACCCCCGTTACCTTGCTTATCAACTGCAGTCCCGGCGACGCGTTGACTTCCACAACCACCGGGCCGTCATCGGTGGCGAGAATATCCACGCCGCAGAAATTCAGCCCGATAGTCTTCGCGGCTTTCCTGGCGATGCGCTCCTCCACCTTCGACGGCTCGTGCTTCATCCCCTTACCGCCGCGATGAAAATTCGCCCGCCATTCCCCCTTCTTTGCCACTCGCTTCATCGACGCCACAATCTCCCCCCCTATCACGATGAACCGCAAATCCTGCCCCGCCGCTTCCGGGTAGTACTTCTGCAGCATGCATGGCTGGTCCCATTCCCATCCAAGCCCGATGAGCGAGTTCGCTTCCGATTCGTTGTCGACCAGTATCACCCCCATCCCCTGCGCGCCCGCGAGCGGCTTGAATACCACCGGAAGCCCGCCCACCTCGCGTATCGCCGACGGCGTCGAAAGCGGATGCTTCAACAGCGCGCTCGGCGGCACCGGCACACCCGCTTTCGCCAGCGCCTGCAGGCTGTTGAATTTGTCGTGCGCCCGCGCGATGCATATCGCGTCATTCACAACGAAGCACCCGGTCAGCGCGAAATGCTCTATCGACGCCAGCCCGTATGCGTCACTCGGCTGTATCCGCGGTATCAGCGCGTCGAACCCCGCCAATCTCCGCGAACGGTCGAATATCGCGCCGGAATTTCCCGCGATGGAAAAATGCAAATTCACCGGGTCGAGCGACGTCACCGAATGCCCGCGCCGCGTCGCCGCCTTGCGAAGCTCGCGGTTCGAGTAGAGCCTCGATTTTCTGCTCAATATGGCAATACGCATGGCATCGCCATGCTACCTGCTGTCACGCCTTTTGGCAATCTGCTATAATTCGCGCGATGCATCCGGCGCGCTTATTCATAGCCCTCATCCTGTTCATCGGCCTTGCCGCATGCGGTGCCGACGCCCAGCCCGTGGCGGCCGGGCATGGCGATGTATTCGTATCCTGGGACGCCCAGGTTACCGGCGAAGACTTGAGGGATCTCACGGCACAGGGATTCGACGGCGTCGTCCTTCCCGCCATAGTTATCACGTATGATAAGGATAACGGCACGTGGAAATTCACAGGATACAATCTCAGCGGGCTCGATGACGGTTCCGCGATGGGCCTCGATTTCTACATCGCCGTCAGGCTCAACTACTGGACCGGCGGATGGAGCGGCACTCCCGACCTCCTCTCACTTGCGCAGCTCGCATCTGATGTCACCCGGTCGGCGGCGTTGAAGATCGATGACGCCGGCGGACGCGTGCTCGGTATCGCTATCGAACCGATGGGCACTCCCCCCGCGCTTTCGCAGATAAAGCAGATACTTAACTGGATGAAAAACGGCGCGGCGTTCAAGGACATGCAACTCGCCTTCGCCGTCATATGCACTCCCGAATTAACCGCGAAAGACGGCTTCGCCGCGCTCGCCGGGGCATGCGATTTCATCATACTCAGCCTTGCGCAGCCTGAACTCGAGGGGGATGCGCCGGAACTCATCAACGAAGACTGGGCGGTCAAATCGGCGAAAGCGGCAAGCGCCTATGGCAAGCCGGTCGTGGTGGCGCTTCCGATGATGGAGAAGGTGCTTCAGCACGATAAATTCGGGCGCATGGTCAATCCGAACCTGCGGATCGGTTTCGACACGATAATGGAACAGGCCGACAGCGTGGGCACCGATAATGCCGCGAACACCACCGCCACAATCACGCGACAGGTGGAAATCGACGGGATTCAATTCCCCCCCGGCACAATATTCACCAACCTCGCCGCGAGCCCTGGAGAACTGGCTGATATCGTCAAGGCGCTCGGTAAAAAAGAGGCCGCCGATATTTCGATGGTCATCCTCGACGGCTTGCCCTATGAGCCGTCCGCCCGCGGCTACAAACCGTCGCAATACGTCGCTTCCCTCAAGGGAGCCGCGCCGTCGCCCGTTGAAACCGCGCCAAGCGTGAAAACCCAGGCCGACCAGGTACGCCTCGCCGATTCCAAAACCTACGTGAGGGGAACCTGGTACATCGGCATCGGCTTCATCGTCGCATGCGCGATAGCCGGACTCAGCCTGCTTTGCAAGCGCAACCTCAAGTACGATGAAGATTCCGGCAAGCTCATAAGAAAGGGTGACGATGAATGACCCGCCGCCTCGAAGAGAGGGTTGGCGCACTCCCGTTTAACCTCATCGTCTACGCGGGTATATTCCTGCTCGTATTCGCCGCCTATTCATTCGCCCTCAAGCTCTCATTCATACAGGATGATTTCGGGTTCATCGTGCGCCATCTACCCGGGGGGGAAAAAGGATGGCACGACGCCTTCACGCCCGACGGCATCTACTACCGGCCCTTCACCCAGCATATCTGGTATCTCCTCGTCAACCACATCTTCCACCTCAACCCGTTCTGGTATCACCTTGTCAACCTCCTCGTGCATACGGCGAACGTCATCCTCGTCTACCACATCGGACGCGCCCTCACGCGAAGCAACAATTTCGGCATATTCCTCGCCCTCATCTACGGCACCCGCACACTCGCGTACCATGCGGTCATATGGCCAAGCGCGGTAAACGAGCTGCTTGTGACCTTCTTCCTCTTCGCTACCTTCCTTGCCCATCAGCGCTATGTCGTCACCGGGAAGCGCGCCGCCTGGTGGGCGAGCGTGTTCCTCTACCTCATGGCCATGCTCAGCAAGGAAAACGCCCCCACGCTCCTCCCACTCCTGTTCATCTACCACGCATGGATATACCTTCCCGTCAAGCTCGACTCGAAACGATGCCGCCAAATCCTTGTCTCGCTCATCCCCCACATGCTAATGGTCGCCGCCCTCGCGGTGATGAAGTTCAGCCAGTTCAGCGCGATTCAGCAGAGCGAATACCACATGTCCATCGGCATCAGGACAATTAAAACCTACCTCTATTTTTTCCTCACCTTCACCAACCCCCCGAATACATCCACCCAGGTCTGGAAAGGCATGTTCGTGCATCTGACCGCCCTGACGATGACCCTCGTGGCGGTCGCTGCCCTGGTAATGATTTTCCTGTGGCTCAACGCCCTGAATTACAAGCGGAAAATCAAACTTGAGGAAACCGGGCATCCCGTCGGGCTGTGGGAAATCGGAAGCATGCGCCTGGTGATATTCGGCTCCGCGTGGTGGCTTATCGGGTTCTTCGTCACCGCGACGATGCCCCAGCATGCGCAGCAATACTACGGCCTCTACCCGTCACTGGGTCTCGCGCTCGTGGTGGGAGTAGTAATCTATGACATCCTCCTCAAGCTCGCGCGTACCCCCAGGACCCGCACGCTCGGCTATATCCTCACCATACTCATCGGCCTCTTCCTCCTCACGAACTATTTCCTCTGTGTAAGGGGCATCTCCAACATCGACAGGTTCAGGGCGCTGTATAAGGAAAGCGAGGCAAGGCGCGTGCGCGAATTCTTCCTGACCGAGCTCCCACATCCCCCTCAAGGAGCGCATTTCATCGTCCTCGAAGGCGGGGAGGATTTCAAGTGGGTTACATCATCAGGCTACGAGCTCAACATGATCTATGACGACCTCTCGATCAAGGTGTCGTTCCCGGCGGAAGAGGATGAGAGCGAAATCGAAGCCCGGGGCAAGCCGGACTTCTATATCAAGTTCACGCCGGACTACTCCATCAAGGAACAAATCCCGCATTACATCGAGATCGGCAAGTACGAAGGGAACTGATGGCGCGCTACAGGGAATTTTAATGGGTGCTCCGTTCGATTTTTCATTAAACCCCCGATTCCCCTTCAAGCCCGCTGCCGGAAAGCTCGCTGGGCGGCATTGCTCCATTTTAATCTGATAAATCATACTGTATCAGGACGGATGGCCTCCCCATATTTTTTATCTTAACGAAGA
>CAZSPL010000266.1:0-4365 GCA_964608735.1 uncultured Planctomycetota bacterium
TCCGTATATATTGGTTTGCAATAAACTCTCAACTTCGGGCGCTCCGGGATTAGTTATATTAAAAATAAACATATACGGCCATCCGCTGACAAATGCCCTGTTACTGATAACTTCGATTGCAAACATAAGCGTGCAATCTATTTTCAGGTCGGCTATCTCGGTCGGGGAATCAGGGGGATCGATATCGTATACAAGCAGTTCACCTCCAAGATTCCCAGTAATCAAGAAATAGGCGTATCCCTCGGAGATCTCGAAACCGTGTAATAAAGGATATTCCGGGTTCTCAATGCTCCCGCTGACCTCGGCTTCGAAGGGATCCGTAATGTCTACAATCAAGAAGGCTTGATCGGATTCCACCAGCGCGGTGTTGCCATCGGCTTCGAGGTCGATGCAGCTTGCGTGGAGATCGACCGAGCCCACAATCGCGGCCGCTTCCGGCTCGCTGATGTCGATGATCTGCAATCCGGCCTCGTAATCGGCAACGATGAGAAGCGTGTCCCTTGCTATCGCCTTCCGGGCTGAGCCCGGCGTGCCGACGGTTTTTACGACAAAAGCCGATTCCGGGTTCGATATTTCGACAATAGCCACGCCGTCGTCACCGATTGGGACATAGAGGCAGCTTCCCGCGAGGACCGGTTTATATGCAATGTCCCCCAAGGGCAGGCAATTTATCCACACCGGTGACTCCGCGTCCGTCACGTCGAAAATGTGCAAGTTGCCTTTATAATCACTTACGAACTCATGCGTGTCGGTCGCGAATGCGCCCGTGTACGTTTCATTCAACCATGGCGGAGTGACATCGACAAGCTCGAGCTGGGGTGACCATTCGTGGATAGTTACGGTGACGAAATCATACAGGCACAGCTCGCCGCCGGCTACCGATTTGGCCCGGATAAGGCCGACATAATCCCCCGCCGGAGCACCGGTGTTGTTGACGATTGTGTTCCCCCAGACATCAAAGCCCACTTTCTCGAAAAAGACCGCTTCTTCCCCTGTTATGGCCGGTAATAAAAGCGCAACATCGGTCACATTATAATGATGAGCTTTTACATGAATCCATGCATGAGCGCTGGAGCCTGTCTGGTCGAAGATGGCATTGGCCCAGAAATCGGAAATTTCATAGGGCTCAGGGCAAGGATCAGGGAATGAAATATCGACCGCATAAGTGATATCGAAGAAATGCGGCGGCATTGCCATATAGATGAGATATTTCTCGGTGTAAGATTGGAGCGGGCCGAACTCGCGCTCATCATTCTTGGCGAACGCCTTGAACGGGTTGATATCAAGCCCGCCGGGGATATCCCACAGCGGGGTCCAGTCATCGGCGTTTCGTAGCTCGTGCCCGTAGGAGTTGGTGTAAAGAATGCCCCTCACATCATACGCCGTCAGCCCGGTGGGATTGTAGATAGTGACATCGGCATCGAGGATTCGGCTCACCGGGTCGAATGAATTCACCGCGATTTTGATGCAGTTGTTGCATGCGGGGGGCATGAGCATCTGTGTGATGTTGTAGTGCGCCTGCGACCCGCGGATGGGCGTGATTTCGGCACAAAGGTTGTCCAAATCGAAGTGGATGTCCCACATGTCGGCGAGGGAATGCCCCGCGGTTGCATCCGCGCCTGATTCGACGAACGCGGATGGATGCTCAGGTTCTACCGGGACATTCCCACCGGATGAACATCCCGCTATGACAATCAAAGCAATTGGAAGAAAGACTCTCCAGAACTTTGATACTGACATCATCATGCCCTCCCCGGAGATTATTTGTTCAACGCATTTGCCCCAGTGATTATTATACGACAAAATCCCGGGATTCGGGTACGGTACCGAGATATTTCGGGAAAAGGGTGTCCCGAAATATCGAAACTGCGGAAAAAAGCCCCGGGATTCCGGGGCTTTGTTCATGCGGATGTGGCGTGTGAATTCTACTGCTCCACCAGCCACGCCCTGCGGTAGTGGATGTCGTAGTCGTCGACGATGGGCAGGTCTTCCTGGAATTCCGACCACGCGAAGTGGACATAGCCCTGGGCGTCGGCATAGATGTCCGGCTCGGTCGAGTTGCCGGTGCCGTCGCTGATCAACACGGGCTCCGGGAATGACTCGCCGCCGTTGAGGGAGTAGAGCATCCATATATCGCCGTCCATCTCGAAGCTGATGACGATAATCTTGGTCTCGTCGAACTCGAAGATATCCACCGTCGCTTCACCGAGCCAGCCGTCCTGGTTGAAATATATCGGCATGTACGCGGGCCAGTCGGTGTAGTCATCGGTGGCGGTGTAAAGGATGGCGTGGGTGTCGCCGATCGCCCCGATGAACGTCGAATGGAAATCCCCATCGTAGTCGATCGCGAGGGACGGCTCGGTGCGGGTCTCGAACTCGTCGGTGAGGCCTTCGTTGATGTATGTGTCGATATTCCAGCTCGTGCCGAGGCCGTCATCATTGACGGCGAGCTTTATCCACACGCTGTCGGGTCCGCCGAAATAGGCGAAGAGGATTCGTCCGCCGGCATCCTTCACCATGCAGCGCGTAACTCCGAGCTGCGCGGGGTTTTGCACGATAACCGGCTCGGGAGCGTTGAACCATTCGGTCCAGCTGTGATTGTAATAGAGGCTGAACGGGTCGGTGCCTTTCTTGTAGGTTATCTGCTCAAGGCCATCGCCGAAGCAGAGCACGATATTGTCATTGCCCCACATGACTTCATCCGAATGCGCGCCCCAGGGGATATAAATACCCTCGTTCTCTCCGAACGGGTTTCCGGGGTTTCGCGCGGTGGATGCATGCTGATATATCGTCTGGCCCCAGTCGAGCCACGACTGGTACATGAATGTCGTGTAGCCGAGGGGGTCCTGGGTCGATTTCAGGCTCTTCAGGGTCTGCCCGAAATGCGCGGCGTTGCCGGTCCATGCATTGCTGAAATTATCTCCGTTGTCGGGGCTCGTGTACATATGGCAATTCGCGCGCGAGTTGTCGGGGTAATCGGGGATCTCCTCGAGGCGGGTGAATCCGAGGTCGATGTCGTAGGTGGTCAGTTGATGCAGCGAGGGGGTTCTGTCCATGTGGACTGTATCCTCGATGATCTTCTCTTCATCGAAAACCCACCCGTAATTGCCGCCGACTCCGACATCGGACACTTCGGTGGTGTGGATGAAATAGGCGCTGATGGTTTCACCGGAAAGGAGTCCCTGGTAGTTCTCGGTATCGGAGCGTACGGTTATCAGCAGGTCGATATCGCCTGCCATCGTGAGGCCGCCGCTCGGAAGGTCGAGTTCGTATGTCGAGTATCCCTCGCCGCCGCCCATCGGGGTCTCGGAGCGTTGACGGGAGCGATGTTGTTGAGGCTTTCGACGACGACCTCATTCAGGTTCGCGTTGAACCAGTCGTAAACATCGACCTGCATGAGCATGTGTCCCGACGGTACGCCCTCCTCGTAGGCGAGGGTATTCTCCATTTCGTGGACATCGATGCGCCATGCTTCGGGACGGTTCGCCTTTTCGGGGAAGTCTTCGGGTACTTCATAGGGAGGCGGCCCCGCGGGGAACGCCCAGTTGGCATCGACCGCATAGTTGAACGAGAATGAATCGCCGAGGTCGATTTTATAATGCCGGATATTCTGCATCCCGGCGCCGAACATGCCCCTGTAATCGAGGTCGACATCGCTGAGGGGGGCGCCGAGGTCGAGGTCATCGGCGAAATATTTGTAACCGTTGAGGGTGGCATCGAAATCGGCGATCTCATCGGGCTTGCCGAGGATGCCGTCCTTGTAGCCGAGTATCGGGGTCGTTTCGTTGGGCGGGAATTCAGTGGGATTCCACCAGCGGGTGAGGCCGTCGGCGTTGAGCAGGCGGGTGTCACCGTCGCCGGGAATGTTGAGTGCGGCATCGGAATCGAATCCAGACAGCGAGCCGTGGGAGATGAGTATGCCGCAGACATCGAATCCCGTGAACTGCGTGAGGCCGAGGAATGGGTGGCGAAGCCCGATGTCGATATCGAGCACGCCGCCGGAGAATACCGGCGGGCTTTCGAGGGTGAGGTAGAGGAGCGGCGGGGGTTCGAGGAAATTCATTGCGTTGAGATGCAGGTCGGCTTCGCGAAGCTACACCACATCGACGGTCCCGGCGGCGGGGTCGCAGTTGAACTGCCAGAGGCCCCACGCGAAGTGGGTATCGGCCGCGGCGGCGACATCGGCGGGCTGTGAAGGCGATGTCGGCGCGGTGCCCGAGCCGGAGCATCCGGCGAGGAAGAGTATGAGGAGAATCATCGCGGTGATAAGTTTCTTGTTGAGCATGAGCAAAGCAACCTCCTGTCGGCTCGGATGGAGCCGCTTGATGTCAATTACTTAGATGAGGTAAAGGCTGATGCTGATAG
>CAZSPL010000267.1:0-4329 GCA_964608735.1 uncultured Planctomycetota bacterium
ATAGGCGCGATTGGAGGCTGCTCTTTTGAGTTACAACGAGGATTTATACAAAACAATGAATAACGCTGGATTTGAGTTCCTAGATTTCATTGGTTACTTTATTCCTGGTGCTGCATTCATCTTGGGGTTGTTGCTTAATGTATTTCTCTACATTCAGTCCACAACTTCTAATGGGCTAAATGCGACAAATATCAATGCTAATTTGGCCGCTTTTCCCTTTGGAGAATTCTGGCTGCTGATTACTGTATTCGTTGTTGTTTTTTCTTATATTATCGGAAGACTATTTGGCTCGCTTCGCTGGCAGCTTGTAAACGCCATTAGTAGAAGGAGGCACGGCACAGGTATTGAGACTTATCTCTATTATACACCTGATGCAAGCCAGACAAGAAGAGACAATGCTATTGAACAAGCCGAGTTAGAATATCTCAAAGCCAGAAACAAGTGTATGACTATGCAGCCCTTATATTATAGTATGATCTATAGGTGGTATGGATTAGCTGCAAGCATGGCAAGTTCGGCGATATCATGCATTTTATTATGGATTATTAGTACTTTTCAATTCTATATCTTATTAACACGTAAAGGGGATTTATTATTATCTTTATACTGGATGATTAGTCTAACTGTAGTTACAGCATTGCTCACATACATTATGCTCTACAAATCCATCCCATCTCATTTCAATTTTATGAGATATATAGAATATAGTAAAGACTTAGAGTCAGAATCTTAAAAGACTTTCCATATCCAAAATTCAGTAGTTACTAAGGGGAGCGCGAAATAGTAGACAATAGCGAAAGTAAAAACCCGATGTATCGGGACACCCTTGCCCCGATACTCCTTGGTTTCGGCACAAGGGTGTGCCGAAACATCATAATGGATGGCAACTATATCATGCTCCCCTTAGTAAAGCATGGTTTCCTATCCCATCCTCAACTCAATCTCCCCGACCTCATCCTCCACCGCCTTTAGAATCGAGCCCTCCCATATCAAATCCGCGATTTTGTTGATGTCGGGATAGAGCACCCGGTCGTTTTCGAGATGCGGCACGTGCTCGCGTATGACCCGCCATGCCGCGCCGGTACCCTTCCCGGGCTTGAGCGGTTTGCGGAAATCGAATGCCTGCGCCGCCGCGTTCATCTCGATAGCAATCACCACCGCGACGTTCTTCTGTATCTCCTTCAGCTTGCGAAGCGCTATCGGCGCCATCGACACGTGGTCCTCCTGGTCGGCGGACACGCTGATGCTGTCCACCGTCGCCGGATGGCTCAGCACCTTGTTCTCGCTCACGAGCGCCGCCGCGGTATATTGACTTACCATCAGCCCCGAATTCACCCCGCGCCCTTCCACGAGGAAATCCGGCAGCCCGCTCAGCGCCGGGTTCAGCAGGCGGTTGGTGTGACGTTCGCTCAGGTCGGCGAGCTCGCTCATCGCGATGGCCATGAAATCCATCACCATGCCGACCGGCTGCCCGTGGAAATTCCCCCCGGCGAGATGCGCCTCGTCGCCGGGTATGAAAATCGGGTTGTCGCATACCGAATTCATCTCGATTTCCACCTGCTCGCGCGCGTAGTACCACGCGTCGATGGTCGGCCCGGTCACCTGAGGGGTGCATCGCATCGAGTATCCGTCCTGCACCTTCCCCGACTTGTCGGCCATTATCGCGCTTCCCGCGAACAACTTTCGCAATGCCGCCGCCGCGGCGTTCTGCCCCCTGTACGGCCTGAGCGCATGAAGCCTCGCGTCGTATGCTCCCGCCACCCCCTTGAGCGCGTCGATGGTCATTGCCGATGCTATCAACGCGTGCTTGATGATGCGGCGCGCGTCAACGAGACGAAGCGCCGCCTCACCGGTAAGCATCTGCGAGCCGTTGATGAACCCGAGCCCTTCCTTGTAGCTCAGGTCGACCGGTTTCAGGCCCGCCTTCGCGAGCGCGTCGCCGCCGGGCATACGCTTCCCCTTATAAAATGCCTCACCTTCGCCGAGGAATACCACCGCGAGCTGCGACAGGGGGCTCAGGTCGCCCGAAACCCCGAGCGAACCCTTTTCGAATACCACCGGCGTGACCCCTTTGTTCAGGCAGTCGAGCATTATCTGTATGTTCTGGAGCCGTACTCCGGAATAGCCTTTCACGAGGGTGTTGGCGCGGAGGAGCATCGCGGCGCGGACGTGGTCGGCGGGCTGGACATCGCCGGTACCCGCGGCGTGGGAATATATGATGTTCCTCTGAAGCTGCGCGCCCTGTTCGGCGTCGACGCGTATCCGCGCGAATTCGCCGATGCCGGTGGTGACGCCATAGATCGCCGCGCCGCTCGCGACGAGGTCCTCGATGACCCGGCGGCTCTTGTTGACGGCCTCGACCGCCCTGTCGCTGAGCTTGACTTTCGCGCCGCCCCGCGCGACATCCTCCACCTTCTCTATCGTCAATCCGGTTCCGTCGATGCTTATCGCCATCACAAGACTCCTCTGCTTCGCGCATTCCCCGCCCCATCCATCGCCGTCAGGCAAGGAACGAAAATATACACCCGATGCGGGATGTAGTAAAGGATTGGATGAAGGCAATGGTGATAAGACGACGTGAATGGTGAAATGGGGATCTCATTTTTCCCGGCTTCAACTTGACAGGATAGCTTGGTTTTCCTACTATTTCCGCCTACGTCTGCAGGGAAATGCGAGAGCGCTTATCGAGATAGTTGTTCATTGCCTCTAACCTAGTAGGAGGTTGCCGCTGGTGGCTGCGCCTTCCCCTGTTTGAACGTTTCGCTGCTTAGCTTGTCTAACGTATGGGAGACTCTCTTGGATGCGAAAGCGAAGGTAAGCGGTTTCTTGTCTAAGAGCAACGAAAATCGGGTTGCGAGTGAATGGGCGTACGACAAAAGTCAATTCTGTGTTGCCGCGTCTCGATATTATTATGCCTTGCGTTTTGCTGCTATGGCATTGTACGCACATTTTGATTGGGAAATTCCTAAGGTTGACAAGAAACCTCATGAAGCTTTCATAAGGGATATTAGTAAGAAACTCACAGACATCGACGCAGATATTGAAAGGTATTTCAATGATGCAAAGCTCATTCGTGTTACTGGAGACTACAAGGATTTCCCCGTGAAGAAGTTCAAGATAGATCAAGTAAGAGAAGATTCTCAACATTTGTTCGAAAAGATTAAGGAAAAGATTTATGAACGGAAATAGGGAAAAACTCAGGCAAGAAATCATTAAGCGCATCGAGGAAGCATTTCCAGGCTCTGTCGTGGCTTGGCTCGGTAATGGTTCACCTGATGATAACTACAACGACGATTCTGAGCAGTTCGAAGCCTATATGATAGCTGAAAAGGATTCTATCCGTTTTCAGGACTTCGTATGGGATTTATATCTTGAATTCGGGAAGCCGAATGGGTTCTCAATCATGGTCTTTGATTTAGATCCGGATGCCACTGTGAAATACCGTTATAAGGAATATCAAGCCGAGAAAGCGAAACGTGCTTCATTAACTCGAGTGGAGAGTGAGCGCCTGCAAACATGGTGCACTAAACCTTTAAAGGTCGGAAAGCGTGCGCATTCCGTCATGATTCCTGCAGGTTACAATATAGCAAAATCACCATGGCAGGCTCGTTTCAGCGCGCCTACAGATTGTCCCATATCAACTGCGATGGATGAGCAGGCAGCTTAAAATGCACATCAAAGTCGACGGCATAATACTCACAAAGCTTGATTTCGAGCTTATACCAGAGAATATTACAGAGTCGCCGCAATACGGCTTATCGGTTTCTGTTCATTCTGAAATATTGAATGATGGCAAAATGCTCGTTGTAGCCATGACGTTCGATCTCGCTCACGGGCTTGAAAAGCCACCGTTCAAGTTTAAATTTGTTTATCAGGGCCAATTTCTCTGGGAAGATGAGGGATCGCCCACGATAGAGGAATTTCAAAAGATTCATGCTCCGGCTTACATAATGCCTTATGCAAGGGAACTTGTTGCGAATATCACATCGAGAATCAGCGCTCTTCCAACGCTCGTTTTGCCTCCGATTAATGTCCATAAGCTGATCGAAGAATCCGAGCAACGCAAATCGGAAGCTGTCGCGGATGATCCTAAGCCTGTGGAAGAACCCCCCACTTAAAAATAACGGAAAGCCCGATTTGCGGGTGGATAGAGTTGGGGAGACGCCAAACAGGGGTGCGGTAACTTACGCCACCACGGATGAGGGAGGGGAAATAATGTTCGTACCTTTCTATGTTATTAAGTATTCAGGCGACCCGGTTCCTTACTACGATGTATATCGCCTTACTCATGAAGGCGGGTTGAAGATGGCTCGTATGAGCGGGCTTGTT
>CAZSPL010000268.1:0-4324 GCA_964608735.1 uncultured Planctomycetota bacterium
ACCATTTCAATTTTCTAACCGAACTTCCGAACCTTAAAAAAGCACCATTCGTGACAGTCACCTGTTTCGCACGAAGATCCTGAGCGAAACAGGTGGGTGTCCCTACTTTTTTTATTGCATCATTGCGGCGAGGTTTATCACGCAGAGTTCGAGGGATGTACCGGGATCAAGCCCCGAAGTTTTCAGTTGTTCGTCGCATAGCGCGAGAATCGAATGCGCGTCCTTGTAGCTTCCGCTGAAACGTTTCGCCTGCGGGAGGAAGCGGTCGAACACCCATCGATTTTTCATCGAGAGGACATCCTGGATTTCTTTTTCCTTCTTGCCGCGTTCGAGGAGCCGTTTCGCGATGGCGATATTTCGTATATGCCGCGCGAGCATGGTCAGGATATACGGCGCGGGAGCCTTGGCGGCGAGCATGCCTTTCAAAAAATCGAGCGCGGTTTCGAGCCTGCCCTGGCCGAGGGCGTCGCACAGGCTGAAGATGGAATGCGCGGTTGACGGCGGCGTGAGCTGCGCGACTTCCTTCGCACCGATAGAAGAGTCCTTCCCGAATGCCAGCCGGAATTTTGTCATCTCCATCTCGGCGCTTCTCAGGTCGCTTCCGAGGCGCAGGGCGAGTTCACGCATACCGGAGGGGGAGAGCTTGATGTCGTGCGATTTCGCTCTCGCGGCGAGCCATTGTTCGAGCTGGCGGTTGTCGGGGGACAGGGGGTCGAAGAACAGCGGCTTGAATTCCTCGACATCGCAATGCGACGAGAGTGTCTTGAATAATTTACCGCGGCCGTCGAGTTTACGCAGGCGGTCGAAGAGAAGCACGAAGGAGAATTCGGGGAGCTTCGCGAGCTTGTCGGCGATTTCCACTGCCGATTGCGAATGCCCGGAGTCGTCATCATCATCATCGGTTGCGGCTTTGATTTTCCTCTCGAGCGCGCCGATGGCCGCTACCACAACGACTCGCTTGCCTCCCATGAACGGCGGTGTGAATGCGCATTCGACCGCTTCGGGGAATGCATTGGGGTTGAGCTCGATGTCGAAATGATGCAGGTTCATCTCGCTGACGAGGTCGGTCCCGGCGAGGAGTTCTTCGACGCGCTTCGCGATGCGGTATTCATCGGTGCCATGTACGAGGTAACAGGGCATAGGCTCAGGTAGCCGCCTCCTTTATCATCCATTGTAGTACATTTGGAGAATCAGTTGAACAGGAAAGCGTGGATGGTCTGTCGATGGCGCTCGTAGAGCTTCGCCGACGGGTGGAGCATATAATACTGCTTGAACTCGGGATGGTGCTTGAGCATTTTCCCGTTCTTCGGCAGCGGTGGTTTCAACAGGTGGCACAGTTCGTGCGCGACGATTGCTTCGCAGACATAGCGTGGCATGGAGTTGAGCACTTCGTTGATGAGGATCACATCTTCGTCGAGGAGCACGTAGCCGAGCTCGATCGTCGTCCTGCCGCCGCGTCCGTGGAACCACCCTATCGCGAGATGGTCGGTGCTTACTCCGTAGAAAGCGCCGGTTTCCTGGAGGATGCTGCGCAGGTCGTATGTTTCCTCGCATCGCGGACGCCTCGACTCGACCTTACGTCGCAGCGCGAAATCATGTTTCAGTCGGGTGGGAATGGGACGGTCGTTCGCCTGGTTGGTGAGGAAGAAATCGAAGAACTGCTGGTACGCACCGGCGCAGGAGCGGTGGGTGATGATTTCATCGGGGGGACGCTGGATGACCGATTCGGAACGTGATATCTTCGGCATCGGCGGGGCGAAGAAGTTCAGCCCAAGCTGGCGGGAGCTGAGGTCTTCGGGTGGTGAAAATGACGCCCTGCCCCTTTCGGGGCCGGGGACATTCTCGAATTTAGACCTTTCATCGGCCTGTCTCATCTTCTTAATTCATTTTAATCAAATCCAAACAAAATGCAACACGGAAAATCATAAAAAATGACTTTTCCGGGAATTTTTTGGCATTTTCGGTTGACCTGGCGGTGATACGGTTCAAGCGCCACGAGACGGAATTTTCTCCGGCTGCCCGGCGATTGGTCCAACATAAGAATCGTCGAGCGCTGCATGCTCGCGGAGGCTTCTCTCGATGACATGAAGCAGGTCGGTGTAGTGGTCGCAGTACACGCCGTTGCGTGTGAACCATGGGATGCTCTCGTAGGTTTTATATCCGCGATGCCAGACCGGCGGTTCGGCGATGATGTCTTTCGATGTGCATATGCCGAAGCCGAAGTTGAGGGCGTCCTGTGCTGTTTCCCTCACGCATATGCTCGCGTTTACGCCCGTCAGGAGGAGGTTCTTTATTCCGAGTGCTCGAAGGCTGCACTCGAAGCCGGTGCCTTCGAAGCCGCTGTTTCCATCCTTGCCGATGTAGACGGCGCCGTATTCATCGAGCCTGGTTTTTATTCGCTCAATGGTATCGCCGCCGTCGGTGATCTCCAGCACGAAGATGGGGATATCATTTTCGTGGCAGAAGTCGAGGGTTTTCAGGATCTTCGGGATCTCCCGTTTCTTTTCCTTGTCGGTGATGCCGCACATGTAGATGGGCTGCATGTCGACGACAACGGCAGCGAGCTTGCCGTCGATGACCTGGTCGCGTTGGGGGTTATGGAAAACCGGGAACAAAACGGCGGTGAACAGGAGCACTATCATCGAGAGATAAAGCCAGTTTGACGGTATAAGATGCACGAGTCCTCCAGCAGTGAAAATTGCCGTCAACGTGGCTGGTAGTGATGGATTAAGAGTGACCTTCCCTTGAATTTCTCATACAGTTGACACGGGCATGCGTGAAATGGTTTCAAGATTTATAAAATAAAACGTGGATTTTTTCCTCTGATGTCGCGGGGCGGGAAGCTCGCGGCGTGAATTTTTCAGGATGGATGGGTGATATAGTATTTTTATCAAAGCAATTGCATCTAATAAAGTACCAGGGGATGAAGTCTGTTTCTCCTGTTCAATGAAAAAAAGAACAGGATAGAGCAGGGCGTTTAAGAGAGCGCCAGGCTCTTTTGGGAGGTTTGCCCGCTTGGAGAAATTCCGGCGGGCCCTTTTTATTATAGGGGAATCGTTTATTAAAAGCCGTGGAAGCGGGGGCGCAATGATGCTATTTTATAGGCATGGCATCGGCGAATGAATCATACCTTGTGGATACCGGGACCGGTTATTCGAAGCTTCACCGGGTATCCGACGGCGCGCGGCGTGTTGTCGGCTCGAAGGATCTTACATCGGAGCTCGACGGCGGCGATGTCGTGCTCGCGTGCGGGCATAACGCGTCGAGGTTTTCGAAGAACACGGTGAACGAACTCGTCGCGCTTGCGAAGGGAGCGCGGATGCTCGCCGGGGATTATGATTTTCTCGCGGTCGATACCGGGTCGCGCGATATCAAGTATGTGCGCATGCACGGTGAGGAAGTGCGCCGCATGGACTGGAACACCGAATGCGGCGCGTTCGCGGGGCAGGTGATAGAGCTTCTGATGCGGCATTTCGGTTTCGACCCGGCGTCTATCGAGCCCGCGGATGAGCCGCTGCCGGTGGCGTGCGGGGTGCTGGGTATGAGCGCGATGTTCGACTTGGTAGCGGCGGATGTCGCGCCGGAGGCGGCATTCGCGAGGTTCATCAAGGGGGTCGCCGACAATGTATGGCGGTTCGCGGGGAAGCCGGACAGGTTTTATCTATCGGGGGGGCTTTGCGAGAACCCGCTGTTCGTGAAGAGCTTTTCGCGATGCGATGTCATCCCGCTCGGAAGGTATGTGCTTGTCGAGGGGCTGCTGATGGAATACAGGGGATTGTGAGGGATTTATTTATCCCGCTGAAGGTAGAAGCCCTCGATGTAATTAGCCATCTCGTACATGTCGATTCGATCGAGGAAATATTTGAATGCGTCGTAGTATGCGCCGGGATTGTCGTCGGGGAGGACGCATTCGATGCAGACGTCGTTGTTGTAGAACGCCACCGCGCGATCGTTTGTCTTCGGGTCGCCGCGGTTGAGGTCGAGACGGTTGATTCGAAGGCGCTCTCCATTTTCCCGGCCGATGAGTTCAGCCCTGAGGCTCTTTGTGACGGGCCTCGAAAAATAGAGGATGAGGGTCAGCGGGATTTCCGTAGTTCCCGGTTTGTAGTTCTTCCAGTAGTTGACCTCGACGCCGTAGCCGCCGAATTTGGCCGGCGCGGTCGGCTCATCCCAGGCCATGGGATTGCCATCGGCGTCGTAGAATGTCCTCGCGGGGGGATTGTTGGCCATGGTTTTCTTCGATACAACGAACCGGTCTATCTGCCATTCGCCGAAATTTTGCGGGAATAGTGCGATGATATCTTCCCAGTAGAGCATGCCGTTG
>CAZSPL010000269.1:0-4323 GCA_964608735.1 uncultured Planctomycetota bacterium
GCCCGTGGCACGATGCTGAGATGTTTGCCAGTTTAGCTGTTGGAAAAGACCGCTGGTTCGGATAGAATGATCGTAGTATGCGCCAGTAGCTCAGCAGGATAGAGCAGCGGACTTCTAATCCGCAGGCCACAGGTTCGAGTCCTGTCTGGCGCGTTTTTTCATGACTTATTGCATGAATCCCGCGCTTGGTGTAGTATTTCCTTCCCCATCCGGGGAGCGTAGACGGAAATCACAACTAATAGGAGGCTAATATGTCAACATCCAAAGAGGATCTTGGGTACAGCCCCGGTCTCGAAGGTATTGTTGCAGGCGAGACAGTAATCTGCAAAATCGATGTAGAGAAGGAGGATATGTTCTATCGCGGCTACAGCATCAAGGAGATAGCCGAAAAAGCCGCATGGGAGGAAGTTGCACACCTTCTTCTATACGACAAGCTTCCGAATAAGAAAGAGCTTGAGGATTACAAGAAGAAGATCAGTTCACACCAGAAAGTCCCCGGCCCGATCATCGATTTCCTGAAAAAAATCCCCGCCGAAACCCCGAGCATGGACGTGATGCGCACATGCACATCGGCTCTCGCTCACTTTGACCCGACGTCGAGCCTGAACGACCGGGAAACAATGCAGGAGCAGGCAACAGCCCTTGTCGCGCAGCTGCCCATTGTCATTTCAGTGTGGAATGCGATCAGGAACAAGAAGAAGATTCCCGAGGCCGATCCGAAGGCCAGCATAGCGGAGAACCTCCTCCGCATGACAACCGGCAAGACCAACTGGCCGAACGGCGCCAGGGCGATGGAAGTTTCACTCATTCTTTATGCCGAGCATGAATTCAATGCATCGACCTTCGCAACGAGGGTAATCGTATCAACGCTCTCCGACCTCTACTCCGGAGCGACGGGAGGCGTAGGCGCCCTAAAGGGACCGCTTCACGGCGGAGCCAACGAGCGCGCCCTCGAACTCATCAAGAAATTCAAGGATCCCGATGATGCCGAGAAAGGCATACTCGGCATGCTCGAGCGTAAAGAGAAGATCATGGGATTCGGCCACAGGGTGCTTCGCGGAGGCGACAGCCGCTCTCATATCACCAAGATATGGGCCAAGAAGCTCGCCGATGAAGCCGGGAGTAATCTCTATGATATATCCGAGCGGATAGATACCGTCATGGACCGCGAGAAGGGACTTTTCCCCAACCTCGACTTCTATATGGCCACCGTATACCACGTCCTCGGATTCCCGACCGACACGTTTACTCCAATCTTTGTAGCATCACGAATCACCGGCTGGGCCGCGAACATGATCGAGCAGCTTTCGAGGAATCGCATCATCAGGCCGCGCTCCCTCTATACCGGACCCGGCCCGCGACCATGGCCGGAGGCCACGGGTAAAGCATAAGGGAGGCCGTAATGGGCAAAGCCGAAGAAATCAGTAAATTTGCAGTCAATCTCCAATATTCCGACCTTAGCCTGGATACGATTCACCAGGTCAAGCGACGCGTACTCGACTCGTTCGCCACCGCGCTCGGCTCATACCGGAGCGTCCCGGCGACGATCGTGCGCAAGGTCGCCGCATATGGCGAGTGCAAGAAAGGCGCGACGATCATCGGGGAGAAGAAGACGGCCCGCGCCGACATGGCGGCATTCGCCAACAGCGCGATGATCCGCTACCTCGATTACAACGACACCTATCTCTCCCTCGAACCGGCTCATCCGAGCGACAACATCGGGGCCACGCTTGCCGCCGCTGAAGTCAGGAATGCATCCGGCAAGGACCTCATCCTCGGCACCGTGATTGCCTATGAAATCCAGTGCCGGTTGTGCGATGCGGCATCGCTTCGCGCGAGGGGATGGGATCATGTGACATACGGCCCGTTCTCCGCCGCCGCCGGCGCGGGAAAGATCTACGGGCTAAACGAAACGCAGATGACCAACGCCCTCGGACTCGCGGGAGTTTGCAACAACGCCATGCGCCAGACGAGAGTCGGCGAGATTTCGATGTGGAAGGCATGCGCGTTCGCCAACTCATCCAGAGGGGCGATTCTCGCGGTGGAACTGGCATCCGAGGATTTCACCGGGCCGCCGGAAATTTTCGAGGGCAAGATGGGATTCATCAACGAGGTTTCCGGCCCGATGAAAGATCTTGTCTTCTCTCCGGGAGATGGCCAACCGTTCATGCTTGACAAGACCTATATCAAGTATTACAACGCGGAGTACCATGCCCAGAGCGCTATCGGGGCCGCCCTCGCCGTTCGCAAGGACATCGGCCCGGATAATATCCCCGGTAATGTCGAGGAAATCGTCATCGATACGCACAAGGTTTCCTATGAAATCATCGGAAGCGAGCCCGAGAAATGGAAGCCCAAGGCGAAGGAGACCGCCGACCACAGCCTGCCGTACATAACAGCCTGCGCGCTCATGGACGGCAAGATAACCACATCGTCGTTCAAGCCCGAACGCTTCACCGACCCGGTGCTGCTCGAACTGACATCGAAGGTCAAGGTGGTCGAGGACAAGGCGTTTTCCGACAGGTACCCCGACGGGATGGGCAACCGGGTCACCGTCAAGCTCAAGGACGGCACCATCAAAACGGCCGAGGAGCTTTACCCGAAAGGACATCCGAATAATGCCATGACCGATAAGGAGATCGAGGAAAAATTCCATATCCTCGCCGGACCCGTGATGGATGAGAAAGCTCGCAAGAAGCTCATCAAGAAGTGCTGGAAACTTGACCAGCTCGACGATATCGGAAAACTGGTCGCGGCATCCAAGTGTAATGTTTAAGCCAACTTTGACCCCGTCAGAAAAGCGCGGACACTTCCGGAAGCTCCTGCGCGACGAGAAGATATTCGCAATCCCCGGCGCTTTCAATGCCCTTTGCGCTAAGGTCATCGAACGCCGGGGATTTTTTGCTTCCTATGTCTCAGGCGGCGCTACATCGGTGGGAGTTTTCGGATTCCCCGACCTCGGGATGTATGCCGCCGATGAGATGGCGAGGGAAGCCGGCTATGTCGCATCGGCGACGAATCTCCCGGTCATATGCGATGCCGACACCGGCTTCGGGGGTATCCTCAACGTAAGGCGCACGGTACAGCTTTTCGAGCAGGCGGGAATCGCGGGAATCCACATCGAGGACCAGGAATTTCCCAAACGATGCGGGCATCTCGCGGGGAAGAGCGTTATTCCTCTCGACGAAATGACCGCTAAAATCCGGGCTTCCATAGATGCGCGGCGGGATGAGAATTTCGTTCTGATAGCCCGATGCGACGCGCACGGCGTGGAAGGCTTCGGCGCGATGCTCGAGCGATGCATCGCCTATGCCGAAGCGGGCGCGGATATGATATTCCCCGAGGCGCTCCAGACCCTCGACGAATATTCGAAAGTGACATCGGCGCTGAAAGATACGCCTGTGCTGGCGAACATGACCGAGTTCGGTAAAACCCCTTATTTCTCGATGAAGGAATTCGCATCCTCGGGAGTCAAGGCGGTGCTGTATCCGTTAACTCTCTTCCGCGTGGCGATGAAAGCCGCCGACGATGCCGCCCGCGAGCTGCTCGAAAACGGCACCCAGGAGGGATTCGTCGACCGCATGCAGACCCGCAAGGAGCTTTACGAGCTTGTAGAGTACGAGGAATTCAGGAAGCTCGTGGATGGCGAGTAGCGGTTTGAGGCATATTCCCGGCATTTCGCCCGCGTAAATCCGCGGGTTTTTATTTGAAATACCGCGTTTATGGGATATAAATATGGTTATAAATATCGCGGACGGCTTAAATCGATGAAACCCGGTTATCTCGAAGAATATATTGAAAATTGGCGGCTTCGTTTCATAAGGGAAGGGTTCGAGCTCGATGACCTCGAAGATGTCGGCATATATCCCCAACTCCTGACGCCGTGGCGCAGGCATAATTCCAGGAAACGCGACCAGAGGGAATTCAACGCGGTTCCGATTACATTCCTCGACGAGATAGACCCGTTGGCCATCGAGGATTACGCGCGGGCCTGTTACGAGCATTTCCTCATGCAGGAACAATCCGTGATGCGACAGACCATGGAGAAGTATTCGATCGTTTTGTTCCCCGCTATCGTATGTCCCAACGTGGACTCAATCGCGATAAGCCATATCCAGCGATATCACGCCGATCACGGGGAGAATGTCGAGATCCCGCTTATCTACGATCTCGACCTCGACACGGTTTACATGCGCCAGGGGAATCCCGGCAAGGGTGACCCGTTCTTCGACCCATACAGGACCGAGGTCGAATATCTGCTTAAGGGGTAACCCTCGCACCGCGATAATAGAGATAATATAGTATAATTGCCGCGGCACGATG
>CAZSPL010000270.1:0-4302 GCA_964608735.1 uncultured Planctomycetota bacterium
GGGAGCTTCGCGAGGCGTCCTACGCCCTGGGCGCCACGCGGGCGGAGACGATCCTGCGGGTCGTCATGCCTGCCGCCCGAAACGGGATCTTCGCTGCCATGATTCTCGGAATGATGCGGGCGGTCGGCGAAACGATGGTGGTGTGGATGGCTTCGGGGAACGCCTCCCAGATCCCGTCCCCCTGGTGGAATCTCGGACGTTCCGTCCGGACATTGACGGCCACGATTGCCGGAGAGATGGGAGAAACCGTCAAGCAGTCCCCCCACTACCACGCGTTGTTCTCAATGGGTCTTCTCCTGCTGGTCTTCACCTTCCTTCTGAACCTCGCGAGCGAATTCTTGCTCCGGCGCGCCCGCGGCGCAGAGGGGGCACCGTGATGAGGATGGGGCTCCGAAGAATGTCGGATCGGCTGTTCACGGGGCTTACGATCTTCTCGGTCCTTGTCATCGGCGTTGCTCTGGTCGGAATACTGGGTCCGATGGCCGCGCGGGGCTTGGGTGCTCTGGTGTTCCAGGGAACGGTTGAGTTCCGGGCACTCCAGTTCGAGCGGTACGGGCGCGGGAATGAAGCGAATCTCTTGAGGGATCGGGCCGAGACGACCGAGGCCCGGAGACCCGTATACGAGACCCTCGACCATTTCCGGCGGGGCATCGATACGTCTGAACTCAAGGATGAGGCGCGCCGCGCGTATTCAGACTTCGCCGCGGAACTCGATTACCGTGACACCCCCGCCGCAGAGCGGCTTGCGCTCCGATCCCTCGCCCGAGGACTTCGAAACGATCTGCTGGAGGCCTTCGAAACAGCCGATCGAGCCGAATCGGACAGCCTTCTCACCGCCGTTCTGGCCTTCAGTGCCCGTTTGGAGCTTCGGGGAACTGCCGCGGAGGGTCTCTTTCGCCTGGCGGAGGAATACCGGGGTATCCTGAAGGACGTGGATCTCGCCCGCAGGGCCCAGTACGAGGAGTCTCTTTCGGAGGTCCTGGCGGCTGTACGGCGGCTCTTCGGCCCGCGCCCGGGCGAACCCAGGCCCGCGCTGGCCCAGGAGCAATACGGCGCCACTCGAATGGATGAGGCCCGGCGGTATCTGGATGACCTGCTGTACTCGGAAACCTGGGTCCAGAAAGAGCCGGGGCAACCCCTCACGAAGATCCGTACCCGCCGGGAAGAGCAGTTTGCACACACGGTGATGGAGCCCCTGTTTCGTGCGGTGGAGCAGAACCTCCCGGCCATGCTCCATCCGCGGCCGTCATTCTACTGGCAGTACTTCATCGACGATTCGACGCCCGGTCACTTCTTCGGCGGAGCCGGTCCCGAGATCGTCGGCACGCTGGTCCTCACCCTTCTGGCGATTCTCTTCGCCTTTCCGCTGGGCGTGACTTCCGCCGCGTACCTGGTCGAAGTCGGAGGCGACCGTCGCGCCGTTCACGTCATCCGGATGTGCATCAACACGCTGGCGGGAGTCCCGAGCATTGTCTTCGGGCTTTTCGGGCTCGCTTTCGTGGTCCTGTGGCTCTTCCCGCGCATTGGGCTCAAGGGAGAACCTTGCGTGCTGGCGGGGGCGTTGACACTGGCGGTACTCATCCTTCCCGTCGTGATCCGCGCAAGCGAGGAAGCGATCCGATCGGTCCCTCCCGCTTACAAGGAGGCCGCCCTGGCCCTGGGAGCGAGCCGGCTCCACTGTTTTGTCACGGTGCAGCTTCCCGCGGCGATGCCGGGAATCCTGACCGGGGTGATTCTGAGCATGGGCCGGGCGGCGGGCGAAACCGCTCCGATTCTCTTCACCGGCGCAGTAGCACTTGGGCCGACACTGGAGGTGGACTCTTGGCCCCCATTTGCCTGGCTTTTCAAGCCGACACGGGCGCTTTCCTACGGCAGCTACGATATTGCCGTCGGCGACCGCCTGGCTGCCATGGTTCCTCATCAGCAGTTCGGTATGGTGATGACCCTGATCGGGCTCGTTCTCCTTCTTAATCTGACGGCCATCATCGTCCGGTCTCACATCAGCAGGAGGCTTCGAGGGCAATGAGTGACCGGCTCCACGGCAACGCGGGAACACGCAAAGACCCGGCCGGGGACGGACACACGACCGACTCCCGGATCCGCATGGGCGGCGTTACACCGTTCGAGCGGTTCTCCTCGGGCGTGCGGTCGGGTGAGGCGTCCCCCATGTCCGTTCCCGGGAAAGACGGTGCTTCTCCGGATCCCGTGATCCAATCGATCGGCTTTTCGTTGTACTACGGCCCAAAAGCCGGGGCACGGAATATCACGATGGATATCTACCCGTGTTGCGTAACGGCCGTGATCGGGCCCAGCGGATGCGGGAAGAGCACGTTCCTTCGAAGCATCAACCGCATGAACGATCTGATTCCCGGTGCGCGCGCCGAGGGCCAGCTTCGGGTGAACGGCGTGGACGTGTACGGGAAGCAGGTCAACCTGGTTCATCTCCGCCAGCAGGTCGGCATGGTCTTCCAGAAGCCCAACCCGTTTCCCAAGAGCGTCTACGACAACGTAGCCTACGGTCCCCGGCTCCAGGGCCTTCGCCGGAAATCCGATCTCGACGATATCGTCGAGCAGTGCCTGACGGACGCCGTTCTGTGGGAGGAAGTCAAGGATTCCCTCCACAAGTCCGCGCTGGCCTTGTCCGGAGGCCAACAACAGCGGCTGTGCATTGCCCGCGCGCTGGCCACCCGGCCCAAGATCCTTCTGATGGACGAACCGTGCTCCGCCCTGGACCCGATCGCCACGTCGCGAATCGAAGACTTGATTGAACAGTTGAAAAACCGCTTCACCATCGTGATCGTCACGCATAACATGCAGCAGGCCGCCCGCGTCAGCGACCGAACAGGCTTCTTCTGCCTGGGCGAACTGATCGAATACGACGTCACCCGAACCCTTTTCACAAACCCATCCCGGAAAGCAACCGAGGATTACATCACCGGCCGCTTCGGGTAGCGGGAAGAGCTGGAGCCATGACCGTACATTTCCAGAGAGAGCTGCAGAATCTGAAACGCTCGGTGATTTCCATCGGGACACGTGTGGAAGCCGCCATTGAACAATCCGTGGACGCCCTGATCCAGCGAGACGAGGAGCTAGCGTACTCCATCATCCGGTCCGACTCCGAGATCGACCGCCTTGAAGTCGAGATCGAAGAGGAATGCCTCAAGCTGCTTGCCCTGTACCAGCCGGTGGCGATCGATCTTCGGTTCATCATCGCGGTGCTCAAGATGAACAACGACATCGAGCGGATCGGCGACCTGGCGGCCAACAACGCCAAGGGCGTCCTGAGACTCATCGCGCAGGATCCCTTCTGCGCGCCTCCGGACATTTCGGAGATGGCCGACATGGCCAAGTCGATGGTCCGGCGAAGCCTGGATGCGCTGGTGAATTCGGACGTGAAGCTCGCGCGGCAGGTCTGCGCGGACGATGATCGGGTGGACGAGAAGCGGCAGCAGCTGGCCAGGCATCTGAAGGAAGAAATGCGCCGGTCCCCCGGCCTGATCGAGCCGTGCACGACGCTCTTCATGTGCGTCGGAAATCTCGAACGCATCGCGGATGCCGCCACCAACATCGCCGAAGACGTCGTCTACATGGTGGAAGGGCGGATTATTCGTCATGGTCGGACCGACGGGAAACGCTGACGTACCACGCGTTCTCGTTCACTCGGCGGCCCGGCGTTGCGGCACAAGTCGCAAGCGTGCAGATGATCCGGGCGGCGAGTTTGGCGGCAAAAGAAGTAAGCTCATGACTTGGTGCCGCTTGTCGGGTCCGCCCGGCGTTGAGACCCGTTTCGCCTGTGCAACCCCCGAGACGGTATCTCTTCTTTCTTGCCTCTTATCTCAGATAGTCGTTTTGGTGTAAGTCGTTGATATAATAGTAGTTGCGGTCATCGCAAGAACTGTCGCCCAGGAAAGAAAGAGACTTGACATCTGATGGGGATGCGCGTAGATTGTGCTGCCCGTAGATGGGATGGGTATGTTTTGAGCCACACAACGCGAAGGAGAAGTTGGGATCATGGAACGCAAGGGAGGGGAAGTACAAGAAGAATCGCCTGGCGGGGAGGCGAAAGAGCCTCCGGGTAGTACGACACAATCTTGCAGGGTCGAAGTTGCGACAACCTCGAACGACTCCGCTTCTCGAGTGGCCCGCCTCTCCGCCAACGGGCGGACCAGCGCTAAGACCGCCGACACACTGACCCGTACACAGGCCTTCCGAAAGATTTTCTTTCCGAAGACCTCCAACTCGGAATGGAACGATTGGCACTGGCAGCTCAGAAACCGCATTCGGGATCTTGCCGCCATCGAT
>CAZSPL010000271.1:0-4254 GCA_964608735.1 uncultured Planctomycetota bacterium
CGCGCGTCCCGCCCCCACGCAGTTAAGCCAGTATTTCTTATAGCTCTCGCCGGGAATGCTTGCGTCGATGATGATGTTACTCACTGCAACCTCTCAATGTTGCGTTCATTCCCCTATCTTCACAGTATATACTGCCGAATTAAAATCGATATTCCCCGCGCCGTCCATGGCTCTCACCCGGAACGCGTGGGTATATCCGTTCAGAAGCCCGTACACCTTCACCGGTGACTTGCCCACATCGGTGATGACATGCGCGTCGGCGAATGTCCACGGATATGTGTTGTCATAATAGATAATGTACTTCACGTCGGGCGATGTCAGGTCCTGCGCGTAACCGTAAATTATCTCGGCGGATGCGTCACCGGATATGGCCTCGATGATTCCCTCGTTCGGACCCGGCCACGTGGGCGGGAATTTGTCATCGGAGACGTAGACGGGAAGGTCGTAGCTGATTACGTCAGTCACCACCTGGTCGTATGCCGTGAACCGCAGGATATACTTCCCCACATCGGCGGTATACGTGTTCTGCAGTTCGTATGTGAAAAGCCCGCCCTCGTAGTCCATCCATACGGGCGATGGGTATCCGAGGGGCGTGATGTCGATTTGAACTCCCGCCGGATCGAGCTGCCAGTCGAGCAGCGTACATGCGAGGTTTGTCTTCGAGCTTCCAAGCGTACCGAGCGGGCCCGTCGAATTTATCGTCGGGAATTCATACGGCTCCTTGCAGTTCCCGGGCCACGATGCATCCACGATATACCGCACACTGTTGAAATTCGGCGACGCGGGAAGCCTCAGCCGGTATGTGACCATCGTCTGAATACCTTGCCCGAATTTCCTCTCCGGGTGATAGCGCATGAACGGGTGGAACGCGTTGTGCCATTTCGGATAATGCCAGTCCCATACAGGCGTACGCGCGGTGGGGTCCATCAACAATATCTGCTCATTTTCATCGAGAAATATCCCGCGCACATCGTACGCGTCCAGCATCGTCGGATTCCGCATCGTCACATAAACCCACATGTCATCGGGGTTGTTTTCCACACCCGCGACCTTTATCTGCAGGCAGTCGTTGCATTCAGGAGGTTCAAGATAGCCGGTGACATTGACATGCATCTCGACATCGCGCAATGGAATCGCGTCTATCGTCCGCGCAGCTTCGTCGTAATCCCACGCGTATATTCCCCACAGCCCGCGGGAATTACCCGTCTCGTTCGCGCGCGCGATATCCGGCACGACCGCGGAATTATCGGCGTTCGAGCACCCGGTGATGATGCCTGACCCGAGGAGTATGGACATCGCCGTCAACATCGCGAGGATTGATAGCTTTGTTCCCGTGTGATGCATCTCCAGCTCCTGGTTATTTCTGTGCGTTCTTATATATCATTCTATACTGCCAGACCCATAACGCCAATGCCGGGATGGCCTTTTGTCCGAAATAGAGAAACGCCGCCGGGAAATTCGTCACCTGGTCAACCGGGAGCCTCGCCAGCATGTGATACTCCCCGATCCAGTCGAAACGCGTCGGCAGCGCCAGTAAAAGCCATATGATGAAAACGAACGGGCTTCTCGTACGCCTGTACTCCCATATCACGATCGGGAGCAGCATAAGCCAGTGATGCATCCACACATCCACGTATATCAGAAAATAGGCCGTTACAAGGATCAGCATGTTGCCGACCGTGTCTTTGCGGTTTTTCCATACCGCCGCGAGAGTCAAGATGAAGATGACAAGCGCGATCAATGGCGATGCATATTTCACCAGTGGATTCGGAATCGCTCCCTGTAACTGGATATCGAACCACCGCAGCGTGAAATCGATGAACATCCTGAGGCCGCTGTTGCCGAACGTGAATGTGTGCGTAGTATCGGGATGCAGGTTCACCGCGAGGAAACCGGCGATATCGCCCGGATGCATGATGAAATACGGGACCGTTGTTACAACCGCGATTATCAGAAGTATATATATCCACCGGTGACGTCTGGTAAGCCACAACGGGATTATCCACAGCAGCGTATTGAGTTTCCATAGCGCCGATGCGATGAACGACCACATCGCGCTCGTCTCGTTCCCGAGCTCGACATTGTATATCGTCAGCAATATTAAAAACGCCTGTAGCCATGAATACTGCCCCTGGAACACTTCGACATAGTACGGCGCGAACCAGAGCAGCATCCCGCAAAGGATCAATGCAAGCGGCTTGTCCGCGGTCGATTTCCAGAGCAAGTACAGCGAGAGAAGAACCAGCAGCTCGTGGAATCCTGTCCATATGCGGTATGCCGTCCAGAAGTCGAACAACCTAAGCGGTACTCCAACGAGCGCGGCGATCGGCAGGTATCTGAATGGCGGAAGATAATCCTCGGCCGTTTCGGATGAGAGCGATGGCCCGGTGTAATCGCCCTGCTCGTCGTACTGCACGGGATCCGGTTCGCTGGGGTGGAGAAGCTCATCGAGCGTCTTATAGATGCTCTTACCTTTTAAGATGTTCCCGGCCTGCGTATAAAGCGCGTTGAAATCAACCCCCGCGCCCGGGTCGGGGGTGTTGACCACATCGAAATACCAGCCCTGCATCACCGGGTCGTTGATCCGGAACAGCAGGCTTATATGAAAAATCAACCCAGTGATGAAGAACAGCAGGGCGATGATGTTCCTCACACTTTTAAATGTGACTTTGTTCGTGCCGATTTCCGATGCGTCTTTCATCGAGCGAAATTACCTGTCCGGCCGCCTGACATATTGATCCCAGTCAGTCGATTTATTCGTGTAGTCGCCGTATTCCGGCTTCCACGCAAGTATATGCCTGTACAGCGCGATGAAGAACACCAGCGTCGCGAGCGGCTTGGTCGCGTGATGCAACAGCACTTTCCAGAATGCCGGAGCGCCCTCGACGCCGGGAAGATAAATCACCGGGATGTTTCCGAACAATGCGAATGTCGTCGGCACCGCGATGAAAAGGTAGCATACGAGTATCAGCGGCCAGTGCTTGCGGGAATACTGGAGTACGAGAATCGGGAGAAGCATAAGGTAATGATGCTCCCAGATGTCGGTATATATCAGGAAATACGCGGTCAGCCACAATGCCAGCAGGTCGGCGAATTTCCCTTTCCGCGGTTTTATCAGGACATGGATGCACATCGCCAGTATCGCCGCCGGAAGCAGCAACGAGAGGATCTTCCCGCCCAGCGAAAGCTCATATGACCCGCCGCCTTCCACCGGGTGCCCCAGCCCGATGCCGTGAAGGATTATCGTATCCCACAGCATCCGCAGGCCGAGGTTGCCTTCCTGGTAAATCGCCGGCGCGCGGAAATTTATCTTGTAGAAGATCTGCATGTTCCCCGGAACCACGGCGGCGTAGATTAGCAGCGACACCGATGCCAGTCCCACCGCCCATATCACCGGCCTGAATCTCCAATATCTCAGCAGCACCGGCAACGCGAGGAACGTGTTCAGTTTCCACAGGGCCGACGCCACATAGTAGCTGTAGGCGGTGCGGTATTTCATCATATACAGGTGCGTGAAGAACATGAGGATGAACGTAGCCTGTATCATCGAATACTGCCCCATGAACAGCTCGACATAGAACGGCGTGAAAAATAAATACATGCATGCGGCGACCGTGTAATCCTCGTCTGAAACAAGGAACATCCTCAGGTGGATGAGGCTGATTATCATGAATGCTTCGATGATGGCGAACCATGCGAGATAGGCGGTGTTGAAATCGAGGCGGCTGAGAAGCATACCGGGCAGCGCGGCGATGGGCAGGTAGCGAAACGGCGTGTAGTCCTTCTCATAGGGCGGCAGGTGATAAATGGGCTTCCGTTCGAGAAGGTCCTTCCCGGCGTCATACATCGCATGCAGGTCAAGCCCGGGCGTGCCGGTGTAATGCGGCCCGTGGAAATAGTCGTCGAACCAGCCGCTGTATGCCCCGACCACGAGCAGGATATGGAATACTACCGCTATGAAAACAATGAATCGCATCACTTGAATCCCGACATCCGCATGCCTTCAGCCCGGACATCCGCTTGCCTTGAATCCCGACGTCCGCAGGCTTGAATTCCGAGACTGATAATACCCTATACGTTCAAATAAATGTAGGGGGAACCCCGTTTTGCATAAGGAGCCCGAGCCCCGACCGTGAGGGAGGGGACAAAGAAACGGTTAAGTCTACTGGGATCGTGGGCTGCCAGCCCGCATGGGTACTCTTATTATATCCACCAGTGCGGGCTGGCAGCCCGCAATCCCGGTAGGTACAGGTA
>CAZSPL010000272.1:0-4223 GCA_964608735.1 uncultured Planctomycetota bacterium
GTACGACCTGCATCCACACCCCGCTTTCCTGTTCAGCGAGCATGTCAAGGAGCGATTGCGGGCCTTCTATATTGGCTATGGCAATGCGAAGGTAGTTGCGATAGTTGCTGTCCTCGGAATTCTCGAGGGCGGTTTTCAGTAATGGGAGCGCTTCCGACGGGTCGGGTTCGATACGCGCAAGGGCGATGGCGATATTCCAGCGGCTGGAGTTACCGGTTTTCAAGTCCGCGGGATTCGCTTTAAACATTTCTATCAGTATGGGGGCCGCATCGCGAGCAGCCGGGCCGAAAGTCCCGATAGTATCCACGGCGGTCATCGCGAACCTTTCGGATTCGTCATCGAACACATCCATCAGGTTAGGGATAAGTTCAACGGGCGGTGGATTCATATATCCGATCGAGATAAGCGCGTATCGACGGGTTTCCGGATTACTATCATTCATGGCTTCAAGCAGCGCGGGGATTGCCGGGCGTCCTATTCCGCTCAGGACATGCGCTGCATAGAATTTGACCGAGTAGTCGTCATCGCGCAATGCTTTTGCGAGTGCGGGAATTGCCGCTTCCTCATCCGTTCCGAGGACCCATAAGACTTTCTGGGAAGCCCTCTGCTTATAAGGGTTTTTACTCTTCAGCGCATCGAGAAGCGCGGGGATGGCGTCGGGACCTTGCTTTACGAGTTCACCCAAAGCTTTGCCGTATGACTCGCTGCCGTTTATCCCGTTCAGCAGCGCTTTCGGGGATTTTCCAAAGCCGGTTCTAATGCCGCCGACGCATCCGGCGAGCAGGATAATTGCGATAAGGGTGGTCAGTGGGATTAAGATTCTGCCGCGCATGTTCTTCTCCTTTCCTTGTATGACGATTAGACGGGGCGGGGGCGGAAAATGTTTATTCCGTGCGGTAAGATCCCCTGGCATATTCAATTATTAATGGCGGGTGAAATCCGGCGTGGGATGCCTGTCGAGGAGGAGGTTGATGTATTCGCGTCGCGACTTGTTTCCGACCACGCTCGATTCGAGGTAGTTCTTCATGTCTTCATCGAGATATATGTTCTGATTTTCGAGCCTGGCGATAAATCCATCATAGATGTGGCTGAGTATCGGCATGACGCAGCGGTCTTTCAGCATGTTCTCCATCTCGCATTCGCTGAGTTTCCTTTGCTCATACAACTTTTTCGTGCGAGCGGCGACCATGGCCGTAGAGCCGCCGAGGATCCGTTCGCGGGCGATATCGCGAAGCATCCTTACCGCGTCCTGCAGGGCGGGGTCGCTGAGACTCGCGGTGGCCGGGTTGATACGTCGCACCGCTTCATCGAGTTCGGCGGCCCTGTTCTTCTGAGGTTTGTCTTTCCCGGCGACCTGGCCGGCCAGTATTTGCCTGAGCTTAAGGTTGAGCTCATTGACGTTGCCTTGATTGAAATGGGCGCGAACCTGGTAACGCAGGAGCTTCCGCAATCCGCCGGCAAGGTCTTGTATCTTCTTGCGATATCCGCGTAGCACGCTTTCGTCCGGTATCTCGCCGGTTTTCGATATCAAGGAAATTTTGCTCCTGAGCGTGTTGTAAGTGTTGTTGAGCCCAATAGCCAGCTTCATGGCTTCCGCGCGGTCGTGCTCCCACTTTTCTTTAACAAGTTCCTTGGTGGTTTTAAGCTGCTTATATTTCGGCTCTCTGTTATCCATCGCTCGATAACACCTATACAATATTTTACCCCATGTCGGGCCTCTTTCGCTATGACAAATCGGTTTTTTCCGGTGATTCATCAAGATAAGGCCTATATTTCTTAGCGAGCCTTGATGTGATAGAGTTAGATGTAATCAAATCTTCATCAGGGAGGATTCGAAGATGAACGCGTTAATCTCAAGAACAGGTAGAAGCATTTTCAAACTCATCGTAATTGTTCTCGCCATGATCGGGGCCGCGACGATCATATCCATGGCGATGCCGGCATCGGCCGTAGTTGGGGCTGCTGCGAGTCAACCGTTGTCCAAAACCGGGGTTGCGGCTAATCCTCAGATCCTTGAACCGGAGTCGGAATACCTTGAAGGCTATGTCATCAGGATCCAAGCCTTTGCGAATCCGGAAATCACCGGATGCCGTGCATGGATTCAAGATCGCGATGGGAACAGCAGTTATCATGGTACTGTCCTGGTATTTACGACATCGCAGAATTTAGAGACGCTGCTCGCGCTTGCATACGATAATGAGAATTTAATGGGCGCGCGGGTAAAAAAGAGAACGATGCCCGTGGACTATGAATGGCACAATATTCACGTCTATGCCGATACCTACTTTGAGCTGGAGGATGTAATACTTCCTTGATCGACAATTGGCATCGTCCAGGCGGGGCGGATACCGCCATCCCCTGTTTTTATCGCCCTGTTAGAACCGGTGAGAATCAAGCTGCTTCATCGCTTCGTTATATCCTTCGGTGATGGCTTCGTCGGCCTTTTTGAATTCGAGGAACTTGATGTGGCTCAGCCCGGGCTGGATCAGGAGGTCCGGCGGCTCGCTTTTAAGCCTTGTTTTGGTTATCAAAGCTTCCATGATGTTGAACGAGTAGACAAGCACTTCCAATATATTCGGAAGCGGCTCATGTCCCATCCAGTGCTTGTCATGGACCACGCCTGGGAACTTGCCCAGCGCGATTCCGTCATTTATGAATTTAATGATCTTGCTTTTCTTCCTTCCGCTTTTCACTGGTTTTACGTCCGGTGGAAGGATGTTCGATTTTGTCTCGGGTTTATGTTTCGGCCTGCTCTTATCATCGCAATCGAGATTCACATCGACCGCAATGACGAAATCCGCGCCCATCGAACGCGCGGCGCTTACCGGGACAGGATTGACCAGCGCGCCGTCGACAAGTGTCCGGCCTTTCATCCTTACCGGAGTGAAGATGCCGGGGATGGATATGCTTGCCCTGACCGCCTCGATGATATCACCGTGATTGATGATGACTTCTTCGCCGGTCATCAAGTCGGTCGATACGGCGCAGAATGGCATAGGGAGGTCTTCGATGTTTATTCCTTCGACATGGCCGCTTATGAAACTCGCCAGTTTTTTCCCTTCGATAAGTCCCGATTTCGGGAGGACGACATCGAAGAAATATGCGAGCTGTCTCCAGTCGAGTTGATGTACGACATCTTCGAGGTTCTCGATGTGCCCGGATGCATAGACCGCTCCGACGAGCGCGCCGATACTGGTGCCGGCGATGAAGTCCACGCGGATACCGGCTTCCATCAGGGCGCGGATCACGCCGATGTGCGCCCATCCACGCGCGGCGCCGCTTCCGAGGGCGAGGCCGATTTTTTTAGGGGGTTTTTGAATTTTATCCGAAGCGGTCATTTATCTCCTTAGTCCTCACACGCCGGGGGAAGGTTTTTTGAATACGCTTATCAGCACAAGTCGCGTAAGGCTGAACGGCCAGAATGCGGCGAGCTTATTCAGCAGGCAGGCTGTTACATAGGTGAACTTGGTCATCCTGAAATAGCTGAATGCCGCGCTGTAGCGGCCATAACGCACAACTTCGAATCCGGCTTCCCGTCCGGCATCAACAAGCTTCGGGAGTGTATTCAGGCGATAAAATGTCGGCACATTCTCGGCGATCGCATCGCCCCAGGCGAGACGCCGCATCCTGATGTGGAATTCAGTGCTGGTCATGGCGGAAATCATCATTACCGGATTGCGGATGTTCGGTGTCCAGGCGATTAATATTCCACCGGGCTTGAGGACGCGGAACGCTTCCGGGAAAGAGGCTTCGGGGTCCTCCATATGTTCCAGGACGAATCCGGACAGCACTATGTCCACTGATTCCGATTCAAGGGGGAGATGAGTTACCGAAGCCGCGATGAATTCATCGACTTCCTTGTTCTGCTCGCCCTCGGGGTCGACATCGACGCCGATAACGCGCAATTTCAACCCGGCCTTACGCATTTTCCTGATGATGAAGCTTTCTTTGCCGCATCCGCAATCGAGCACCACGGTATTGCCCCTGCCGGTCAGATGTTCCCTTACGCAGTCGACGATGACATCAGGCCAGTGGCGTGAGCCATAGGGCTTGATGATCGAATTGACCTTGATTTCCCATTCTACAGAGATCGGCATAGGATTTAATTACCGCGCACTCCGGTCTAATTCTGATTATCCGCTACTTATCGGCATCGCGGCTGAACATTATACCCCATTATGCGTTGTGGCGAAAAACCCTTGCTCCGAATCGTTCGGTAGTAT
>CAZSPL010000273.1:0-4216 GCA_964608735.1 uncultured Planctomycetota bacterium
GCTGATGCATCGATGGAAATATACACCTGCTGGGACAGCGATTACTTCTATGTCGCGGTGGTGACGCGCGATGACGTGCCGATGGACGGCATCAAGGGGGACAAAATACTCGACGGGGATTGCATTCAGCTTGCGTTCGAGATGGATGATGACCGGGACGGGACGCTCGACAATTCGGGGGACATGGAATTCGCGATGACCGATATCGGCGGGGTCGACCGGTTCTACACATTTCACAGGCCGTACGGGCTGCAGGGGCCGTTGGACAGGCTTCTCCGGCACGCGGTCGCGCGGCAGGGGAACGACACAATCTATGAGCTCTCCATACCGATTGCGGAATTCAATATAGACAGGAGCAAGTGGGAAGAAGGCTACACAATCGGCATGAATGTCGTGATGTATGACGACGACGGCAGCGGGTACGAGGGCTTCATAAGGCTCGCGCCGGGGTTGAATTACGATACAGACACGAGCCGGTTCGCGAGGGTGGTGCTTCTCGAAAAGCCGCCGAAGTAGCCATGGCATGGCCTGATTTTTCAATCCGGGACTTCCCGGATTTTTCTTTGCTGATTTTCGGTTTTTAGGTTTCGCCGATCGAGAAATCGCGCGAGCTTAATAGTGAGGTGATGGATTTGGAGATAAGGGAGATGACGATCGGGGATTACGGTAAGGTCGTAAACCTCTGGCGTGCGACCGAAGGTGTTGGCGCGAGCACCGCGGAGCTTCGCGGCAATATCGAGAAGTACCTTCTTCAGAATCCCGGATTCAGTCTCGTGGCGGAAGAGGGGGATAAGATAATCGGGGCGGTGTTATGCGGTCACGACGGCAGGCGGGGGTATGTACATCACCTCGCGGTGGATCATAAGCATCAGCGCAAAGGGATCGGGCGGATGCTCGAGATTCGCTGCCTGAAGAAACTGAAGCAGGAGGGGATAATGAAATGCCACCTGTTCGTGTATCGCGGCAACTATGACGCGCAGGAATTCTGGCGTTCGCTCGGTTGGGAAGAGCGCGTCGACCTGGTTATCATGTCGAAGGTTATCGGAGAAGCGGGCACGAAATCCCCTTAGATGAAAAAATCCTTCTTGCTCAAATCGAACTCCTCCTGGAATGATTCCGCTATGCGGCGGTTGTTCTCGGAGATGAGTCTTCGTAAGGTGAACGTGGATTCGAAGATAGCGAGCCGCTTCTCGATCTCCTCGTTGCGTACGCCAAGGTTGCGCAGGCGCAGCTTAAGGCGGTCCTTCTCTCCCTGTATATCGCCCGACATCTCCACGAGGACATCGAGCATCTCATCTTCGGTCAAGCCTATATAATCCATTTTCCTTCCCTTCTTGCAGGTATCTGTCAACACCGGCGCCGATTCAACGCCGGGATTGTATTTTATCCTGATACGCGCCGTTCGTCCAGAACCCGGCCCAGCGCATCGAGCCCGTCGCGGAGTTTTTCGGGGTCCATGGCGAATCCGAGACGGAACGCCGAGGGGTCACCGAAATAGCGTCCCGGGGCTATGAGGGTCTCCACCTGCGACATCAGGGCGTCGGCGATATCGTCGGTTTCGCTGCCGTCCTTCATCCGCGGGAACGCCATCGGCCCGGCGGCGGGCAGCCAGCATTCGAGGTCGTTCCGCGTGCTTATCCATGCTTCGAGAATAGCATGTCCGGCTTCCACGTATCCGCGCGAGCGCTGTTTGAGCATCTCGATATTCTCGAACGCTTTGAGCATGATGCCCACCACCGGCATGTGGTCGCCGACGGCGATATAACAGTTTATCTGCTCGACGCGCTGCTTCAGTTCGGGCGGGCCTATCCACCAGCCGTAGCGCTGGTTCCCGAAGCCGAGCGATTTTGAGAAGCTCGCGGTGGTGATGACATTCGGCGCGACATTGGCGGCGCATCCCGGCTCGGCATCGAAATCGAACTCGCGGAAGACTTCATCGACAAGAACATAGCCGCCGGAACGCGCGGCGATTTCGGCGACCCGCGCGATTTCTTTGTCGGATGTCCTCGCGCCGGTGGGATTGTTGAGGTTTGTGAGCACGATGACGCGCACCGACGGGTCCCAGTTCAGTTCGAGCAGTTCGAGGTCGAGTGTCCATGCATCGTCTATCCATCGCGGGATGGAGCGCACATCGCTGGAGAAAACGATGAGGGCATCCTGCAGCGGATGATAGACCGGTTTCTCTATCATCGCGGCGCCGGGCCTGTCGAATATGGCGGCGATGGTGAGGAAGGTGAGCATGGTGCTCCCGCCCCCGGTGGTGATTTTGTCGGGGGTTGTTTTGTATCTCGCGGCGATGGCTTCCCTGATTTCCTCGCCGAATTTGCGTTCGCCGGGATTCATGAAGATATCATCCCACGAGAGACCGAAGTCATCGGGGCTTACGGCGGGGACGTCGCTCGAACCGATGGAGCATTTCGCGGCCTGGCATCCTTTAGACATATACTCGAGAAATCCGACGCGTTTAAAATCCATGAAACACCTCTGAATCGGGGGGAATTATACAGCATAAGCGGTGGGGGGATGTATTTTTTAACCGGGTTATAATCATGAGTTATAATGATGCTCCGGAGAGAGTTTGCCAGGATTGAAATGTTTTGATTGATTTGCATTGCCATACGAATGCATCCGACGGGCAGCGTACGCCCGGGGAGCTTGTCGCGAAGGCCGTCGAGCGCGAGTTGACGGCTATAGCGGTAACCGACCACGACACGATCGCCGGGATTCCGCGCGCCATAGATGCCGCGCGCGGGACATCGGTCGAGATAGTTCCGGGGATAGAGTTTTCGTCGTATTACGGGGGGCGGGAGATACATATCCTCGGATTCTTCGTCCCGCTGGATGACGCCGATTTCAACGCATACATCGGCCGCCTGACCGAGCAGCGCGAGGATCGGGGGCGGAGGATGATAGACAATCTGAACGCAATAGGCTATGAGCTGAGATATGATGAAGCGGCGCGGATTTCCGACGGCGCGCCGCTTATGAGCCCGCACATCGTGCGCGCGCTCTATGAGAAGGGCACGCTCAAATCGCCGGAGGAGGCTGTTCGTTTTTACCAGGAGCATATGGTTCATGGGGCGGATGTCTATATCGACCACAGCGTGCCGATAGAGGATGTGCTCGGTTTGTTGACGCGGCTGAAATGCCCGATGGCGGTGGCGCATCCGCATAAAGTGGGGGATGACGATATCGTCGCGGAATTAATCAAGATGGGAGTGCAGGGGCTGGAGGCGTATTACCCCGATACAGACGAAGCGGTGCTCGAACATTATCGCGAGTGGGCGAAGCGGGAAGGGTTGTTCGTAAGCGGCGGGAGCGACTATCACGGGATATACGCGTCGCGGAAGCTGGGTTCGGCGAATGTCCCGGACGAGGTACTGGAGGGGATTAAGGCGAAGCGGGATGAGTTGAGGGGATAGGACCTCCGGCGCGAAATTTACCCCGGCATTTTTATTCCTTTTGCTTTTAACGCGTTGCGGCAGACTTCGACTGTATCCTCGGCCCCTTTCCTGGCGAGGTTGAGGAGACGTCCGAGGGATTCAGCGCCGAACGGCTTGCCCTCGGCGGTGCCCTGTATTTCAACGAAATCGCTTTTTGCCGTTATCGCAAAGTTCATATCGACCTGGGCCATGCGGTCTTCGTTGTAGCAGAGGTCGAGGAGATATTCCCCCTGTACGATTCCGACGGAGATACCGACGAGGAAATCCCTCTGCGGGTTACGGGGCAGGCCTTCTTCTATCATCAGGCGGTGGATGCCATAGGCCATGGCGAGGCTCGATGCGGTTATCGATGCCGTGCGCGTGCCGCCATCGGCCTGAAGGACGTCGCAATCGAGCACTATCGTTTTACCTTCGATTGCGGAAAGGTCGACTACGCTTCGAAGTGCGCGTCCGATGATGCGCTGGATTTCCACGGTACGTCCGGTCTGCTTTCCGCGCGTCGCTTCGCGCGGGCTTCGCGGGCTGGTGGAGGCGGGGAGGAGGGAGTATTCGGCGGTGAGCCATCCGCCTTCGCCTTCGCGAATGTGCGCGGGGACTTTGTCGATGATGTCCATCGCGGCGAGGACCCAAGTCGAGCCCTGCTTGAAGAGGACGCTTCCGAGCGGGGCATCGATGAAGCCGAAGTCGATGGAGATGCGTCTCAGGGCGTCGCTGGTGCGGTCATCGTTGCGAAAATCCATTATTCGCCTCCTTGTGGCGGATTTAAATTATCA
>CAZSPL010000274.1:0-4155 GCA_964608735.1 uncultured Planctomycetota bacterium
GCTCCCGGACGGAGGACGCGCCCTGATCGTGTCCCACGGGGGCCTCATCGAGGCGCAGGTTATCGAGATAAACGTCGATGCCCTGAAGGACCTCGGTATAAAGGAGATAAGCGGCGTGGACGACCTGGTCGGCGCCAATGTAACGAGCCGGTTTCCCGGCGAGGATACCGGCGGGGCGAGCAGCGGCGGCTTTTTTGTCTACGATGACACGGGGCAGCCGGCGGGAGGTTTCAACGCGACGATACAGGCTCTCGTCGAGGACGGCGGGGCGAAGATAAAAGCGAGGCCGAAGGTCGTCACCGTAGACGGCAGGCAGGCGATTATTTCCATCGGGCGGCAGGTGCCGGTCGTGCAGGAAACACAGGTGACAGGCGATGTGTCGCGTTTCGATATCAACTTCGTTCCCATCGGCATCACGCTCAACATCAAGCCGAGGATAGGCGCGGGCGGACGCGAGGTGCAGATGCAGGTCGACGCCGTGGTGTCGAATGTCGAGACGATCAACAATGTGGTCGCCGATGTTCGCGCTCCGGAGTTGAATACGCGCGAAGTGCACGACATCGTGCGTATACCTAACCACCAGTCGCTGATACTCGGCGGACTCATCAGCACCGAGGAAGAGCGCCGTACATTCAAGGTGCCGATACTCGGCGACCTTCCGCTCGTGGGCAAACTTTTCCAGCGCTCCAAGACCAAGGAGAACAGGACGGAAATCATCATCGTCATCACGCCGCATATCGCCGAGGAGATAGGCCCTCGCGATTACGGCGGGGAAGAAAATCCGTATGTTCTCAAGGACTCGGCGTTCACGCCCATCGGGACCGATATATTCGACCAGCTCGACAACGTGCTTCTGCCCAGCACTTATCTCATCAAGCAGACCGATATAGAGGGGATGGACCTGAAAACCCTCGAACCGCTCAAGCCGCTCAGCGAGATAGGCAAATATTCGATAAACGACCCGGTGCTGCTCACGCTGTTCAACATCGTACACAAGCTCGACCTCGTCAAAGAGTTGAGGATGCTCGACGGGCCGGTGCCCGAATGGATGACCGGCGAACAGGTTCAGTACAACGCCGAGGCGTTCCTGATTTTGTATATAGAAGATATAAACGAGCTGACCATCAGCGAACTTATCCCCGGGCGGCAGATCGTACTGCCCTCGAATCCCAAGCCCGAAGAGGGTTTCGAATCGAAGACCCCGCTTTGGAATTCCATCAACTTCCTGCAATTGAGCCAGCGGTACGACCCGATGCAGAAGGTTGTCGAGTCGTTGATGATCCTCGACGGCAAGACCCCGCCGTCGAACGGGAAGACGGAAACCGTGGGTACGAACAACTTGTTCACGGCCGAAGGCTCCGCATCCGCGGATGAAGCGGGCTATATCGATTACGGCCCGCTCAAGGTCAGCGTAAAGGCGGAAGACGGGACATACAAGCTGGTCGAAGTGACGTTCCGGATAATACCGAAGGAAGATGCCGACTACGCGCAGCTCGCTTCGCGACGGAACGACATCGAGGCGCTCGCGCTCGCGATAATCAGCGGGTTTACATTCGAGGAGCTGACATCAACCGAGGGCTCGGTCAACGCGGCGGCGGCATTGGCGAGCGGGATAAATGAATTGTTCGGCGGAGAGGTTGTGGGCGAGCTGAACCTCAACCAGACCGCGAGAGTATGATCCAAGGATGTGATCGAGGGATGCGACCGATTTACATGGTATCAAGAATCCTCCTCATCATCGCGATAGCATGCGTTCCGGCGATGTCGGGATGCAAGACCGCGTCCGATTCCAATAAGGCCCCGGTCATAACGGTGATAAAGGCCATGATGGTCTCGACGGAGCTTACGGAACTCCCGCGCGATATCAATATCACGCTGAAGGTTGAATATACCGACGAGGATTATTCATCCAACGGCTCGGGGGATTTGCGCTTCGCGCCGGATATCATGTGGTCGGCGCGGTTCGACGGCACATCGTCATATTTAAACGACAACTTCATCGACCCATCGATAAATTCCGCGATATTCACCGTACCCGACACTCCGGGGCTTTTGCGCATCGAGGTCACGCTTACCGACCGTTACGGCGAGGTCACCCACGGCTACAAATTGATTGAGATAAGCGAGAATTCCGCACCGATAATAAGGGACTTCACGGTGGGCGGCACGATTTCGGCCGGGCTTATACCGCAGGCCGAGCGGGACGACCAGATACAAGTCGAAGCGCAATATATCGACGACGATTATGACCCCGAGTCGGCGGACCCGGATCCGTTGAAGAAGCCGACATTCCTATGGTCGGCGGAATGGCACGGCTCGGGCGTCGGATTGAACGCGAATTTCTTCGACCGCGCGACGAACCCGGCATTGTTCGATACGCCCGATGAAACGGGATTCATCGAGCTCACGATCGTCATCACCGACCGCGACGGCGAGGCGAGCGAGGATTCGCTGATAATCGAAGTAAGCGACAACGAGGCCCCGGTTATCACATCGCTCGATATCGGCAATATCGTATTCCACGTGTCGCTCGAGCGTACGCTGAAGGTCACCGCAAACGACCCGGATGATTCCGGCGGGACGCTCACATATGAGTGGGGCGCCGATGGGGGGAATTTCACCACGCTGACATCGCTCGCTGAAGTGAAATGGCAAGCCGGCGCGGTGGGCGAATTCGATCTGTATGTCACCGTCACCGATGAAGACGGCGGATGGGACAGGGAAGATTTCACGCTCAAGGCGACCAACGCCGCGCCGGAGATTACGGGGTATGAAATCGATGAGAAGAATCCCGAGCCGGGAGCGGCTGTGACGATAACGCTCGATGTGACCGACCCGGACGGCGAGGATGATAACCTCGAACTCGTCTATGACTGGTCGGCGGACGGCGGCGGGTTCTCATCGGAACTCGTCACCGATACCGGAGCCGAGGCGCAATGGCTCGCCCCGCAGACGCAGGACAGTTATACGATTTCGGTGACAGTCTACGACCCATGGGGCGGCGATGATTCAATGGATCTGCCTCCGATTACGGTGGAGAGCTGACGAAGACACGGGCAAGCTTTGTAGGGGTTGGTAGTATGATGATGATTGGAAGACGCTTGACCGTGCCACACGGAATCGCATTTCCATGCTTTAACAGAACCGCGTTCGTAGGGGATGAAGACACGGGCAAGCTTCGCAGGGGTTGGCAGTATGATGATGATTGGAAGACGCTTGACCGTGCCACACGGAATCGCGTGCCCGTAGCACCCGGATTGTCTGTGCCACTTCCTCAATTTAATTCCGTTTAAGAGCATCTAATTAAATACTGGAAATCGAATACATAACATTTCGTGAGGTAGGCCGATGTATGTGAAAAACCCTTACAAGACGCTCGTATTCGGGCTGTTGCTTCTGCTTGCAATCGGATGTTCAAATGGGGGCAACATGCCTCTGATTCCACCAATGGAATCGGAGCAAGTCCAATTTCCGGCGGTTGAGCGTCAGACCGAATCCGAAAGGATGCTCCTCGGCATGTGGACTATCTACGCCGGGTCCGGTGAATTCACACCGGTGCCGGTGCCGTTGCGGATTCTCCAGGCGCACTACAACATCACCGACTGGCTGCTCCCGCCGGCTTGTGATGATTGCATCGAAATAAACGTCAATTCGTTCGACACGGTGACCCGCATCCTCGATGCCGACATCACCTTCAGGAATCCATATCTGGTAACAGGCCACGATGTGAGGGGTATACTCTTCACTAACGATTACGGTCACGAACTGAGAAACGCCGATGACTGGACCCCGCTGTGGGATGTCCTCGGCGGTGAATCTATCAACCCGTTCAAGGCATTCGCCAAGGATGCGGAGCACCGGGAATTCCCACCGGATGCCGAGCATACCGAGAACTACCTGGTTTACATCCCGATTCCGCCCCACTGGAACGATATAACTTACGCGGTCGATGCATCATGGCCCGGCAACTGCGGGGAACCTTACTTGATCGAGGACTTTTATCAACAGCCGCTGTTCGATGAAACGGGCGCATCGGGGAATATATATGTCGACGTCTATGACTGGCAGAATGATGTCAGCCAGGTAACACTTGAAGCGCCGGAGATTACGGGGGCATCGGCCATCCAACTGTACAACACCTTTGACGAGCATTGG
>CAZSPL010000275.1:0-4150 GCA_964608735.1 uncultured Planctomycetota bacterium
AGGGAGGGGACAAAGACACGGGTAAGCTCGAAGACTCGCGTACCCGTGGCACCAGTTCTGCCTGAATACTTTAAGTATTGCCATCCTCCCGCTCAGACTCCTCTATCAATGAAACGAATACGTCCTCCATGCTGGGAGTGATTTTTTCGATACGCTCGATCCTCACGTCGAGGTCTTCAAGCTTATGCCTGACGGCCCGCTCGGCGGCGGATGCATCGCTCACCACGGCATGCATCCCCGCGCCGAAGAGGGCGATATCCTTCACCTCGGGCAGGGCTTCGAGCTTGTCCATCACATCCTGCGGATCCGCGCACCGGATGTCGATTATCTGCTCGTGCATCATTTTTGTTTTCAATTCGAGCGGGGTACCCATCGCGATGATATGCCCGCGGAAAATCAGGGCGATGCGGTCGCAGTATTCGGCTTCCTCCATGTAATGTGTCGTGACGAATATGGTGATTCCCCTGTCCGCCATTTTGTATATCAAATCCCAGAAGCGCCTCCGGCTGAGGGGGTCGACGCCGCTGGTGGGTTCGTCGAGGAAGATTATCGGCGGCTCGTGCAATATAGCGCATGCGAGGGCCATTCGCTGCTTCCATCCGCCGCTGAGTATCGACGCGAGGCTTCGCCGGTGTTCGGTAAGCCCCGACATCTCCAATGCCCATGTCTTTCGCGATTCGAGGCGCGGGCCTTCGAGGCCGTAGATGCCGCCATAGAAGTCGATATTCTCTTCAACGGTGAGGTCTTCATACAGTGAAAACTTCTGGCTCATATAACCGATGTTCTGCTTGATGAGTTCGGGCTGGGTGTTGACATCGAATCCCGCGACGGTGCCGCCGCCGTCACTCGGCTGCAGAAGCCCGCAGAGCATGCGTATGACGGTGCTCTTCCCGGCGCCGTTGGGGCCGAGGAATCCGAATATCTGCCCTGTCGGGACATCGAAACTGACTTTGTTCACGGCAGTGAAATTGCCGAAGCGTCGCGTGAGATTTTCAACCTTGACGGCGATGCCGTTGCCGCGCGTCACGATAGATGGTTCATTCGTGGGCTCGCTGTCCGAAGAAACCGGTACGCATTTGCCGATATTGCCGGCTTCGCTTCCGAGCACGCTGACGAAGACGTCCTCGAGCGACACGACCTGCGCGCGCATATCTTCGTAGCGAAGTCCCGCGGTATCGAGCAGCGCTATGGATTCGCTCTTAGCTTTTTCGAAATCGTTTGTAACGACATGCACATTGTCGCCGAAAACTTCGACGCTCTCGCAGTCGAGCTTCCCGCGCAGGAGCACGCTCGCCTTGCGCGCGTCCGGGCTCCGGATGGAGAGAATCGTGCCGCGCATCAATTGCTTGACTTCCCGCGGCGTCCCCGATGCAAGGAACCTGCCATGGTCGAGAAGGGCCACGTGGCCGCATCGCTCCGCTTCGTCGAGATACGCGGTGGTGACGAGTATCGCAACGTCCTCTTTCAAAAGCTGATAGAGGATGCGCCAGAAATCTCGGCGGCTCAACGGGTCGACGCCGTTGGTCGGCTCATCGAGAAGCAGCGCCTTCGGGGTGTGTATCAGCGCGCACATAAGCTGGAGTTTCTGCTTCATCCCGCCGGAGAGTTTCCCGGCGAGGCGTTTGCGGAACGGTCGCATGCCGCTGAAATCGAGCAGCCTTTCGATGCGGGTGTCCCTTGCGCGACGCGGCATGCCATAAAGGTCGGCGTAGAAATCGATGTTCTCCTGGACGGTTAAATCCGCGTAAAGCCCGAACCGCTGGCTCATGTAGGCGATGTTATCCTTAACATGGTCAGAGTCGGTTTGCGTATCGAAGCCGATGACGCGAGCCGTGCCCGATGTCGGGTTCATGATGCCGGCGAGCATACGGAGAGTGGTCGATTTGCCGGCGCCGTCGGGACCGACGATGCCGAAAATCTCGCCGGGTTGTATGCCGAGGCTGAGCGAATCGACCGCGAGCAGTTCTCCGAATCGCTTGCTGAGGTTCTGCGCGACTATCGCCGGTTCAGATGTGGCCAATTATTTCCCCACGTTTATTACGCAATCGGCGGGCATCCCGGGCTTCAGTTCGTACGCCGGGTTGTCCAGCTCGATTTTAACCAGGTACATCAGCTTCACGCGTTCCTCCGATGTCTGCACGGCCTTGGGCGTGAATTCGGCTTCGCTGCTGATGAAGCTGATACGTCCGGCGTATTTCTTACCGGGATAGCTGTCGGTGGTGACATCGACCGCTTGGCCGAGCGAAAGCCTACTGAGGTCGGTTTCATTGATATACGCGCGCAGCCATACTTTGTCGAGCGCCCCGATGGTGACCACCGGCGCGCCGGGATTTAAATATTCCCCCGGCTCCGCCGACTTGCTCAGGATGATTCCATCGAACGGCGCGAGCAGCTCTGTATATTCAAGGCGCTGCTTCGCCTGCTTGAGCGATTCATCGGCGATGTCCACCCGCGCCTGCGCCTGCTCGATGGTTTCCGCGCGCGGGCCTTCTTTCACGAGCGAATATGCGGCTTCGGCCTGGTTCACCGCCGCGCGCGCCTGGTCTATCTGGTCACCCGTGGCTCCTTCGCGCCTCAGGCTGAGCGCCTCGGACGCGCTTTCGACAAGCGCTTCCGCCTGGTCGTATGCGCTCGACGCGGTGTCGAACTGAGTGCGTATCCGGTCATATTCACTTTTGCTTATTACCCCGCTGTCGTAGAGCCCCGAGTAGCGGCGTTTCTCGGATTTGGCGAGTTCGAGCTGCGATGCCGCGGCATCGAGCGCGGCGTTCGCCTGCGACAACTGCGCTTCGGCGGCGGCGATCTCCTGCGAGCGGCTTCCGCTTTCAACTTCCTTCAACACCGCGCGCGCCTGCTGAAGCTGCCCGTATGCCCGGTCGATTTCCTGCGAGCGGCTTCCCGCCCGCAGATCGGCGAGGGCCGCTTTCGCCAGTGAAAGATTGGCTTCCGCTTGCGACACGAGCAGCTCATAGTCGATACTATCAAGGCGTGCGATGGGCTGCCCCGCGCTCACCGCTTCGCCTTCGTCGACAAGGCGTTCGAGCAGCTTGCCGGGCACATTGAAGCTGAGCATCGAGTCGGTGGCCTCGATGTTTCCAGAGATGCTGATTATGTCCGGGTTCTCGTTATTTCTCAAAATGACGAAGAACAGCGCGATTATGATAACCAGTATCGGTACGATAATCCGCGCGCGTTTTTTCATATCAGTCCGTCCTCCTTATGCCTTCCCAGAAAATGGTGTCTATCGTTTTGAACACTTCATCCCATTCGAGCGGGTCATATTCTTTCGCCCGCATAATTTCCTGCGTTATTACGAACACGAGATGCATTCCGATAAGACATCTCATGGCAACCCGTCCCTTCAGTTTCTTCACGTTGCCTTTCCTCGCTTCCGATTCATATATGCCGCTTCCGATGCCTATTGCCTGGAAGATGACGCCCTTGAAGAAATCCTCCGCGATGCCGGGGAAGCGTCCCGATTCGGCTATCATCAGCTTGAGGAAGCTCGGGTAGGCGGGGTGGGTGAGCAGGCCGCGGAAATTCGTGATGAGCACACGGTAGATGTCCTCGAATGAATCTGCGCCGTCATCTGAATATTCGGACTTGAGGCTTTCGATGACGTCGGACAGGCGTCGTTTCATCATCTCGATGAAAACCGTTTTTTTATTCTTGAAATATAGATAGATGGTGCCTTTTGAGATTCCCGCCTCTTTCGCGATCTGTTCGAGCGACGCGGCATCGTAGCCGAATTTACCGAACACTTTTTCTGCGGCGTCGAGTATCTGGCCGGGCCTGTCATCGGGCTTGCGCAGGAATTTGGGTTTGCGTATTTTCGCTTTTGTCGGCATTCTAACTAACTGACCGGTCAGTAAGTTATTATACCATGCGGGTGGTTTCGGGGCAGGGGGTTTCGGGACAAGGGTGTCCCGAAACATCGGGAGAGAAAACATCGGGAGAGAAGCCCGAGCCCCGACCGTCAGGGAGGGGACACTGCACGAAACGCGGAGTAAGACACGGACAAGCTTCGAGGTGGGTGGGAGTGCGATGGGGATTGGCCGACGCTTGTCCGTGCCACACGGATTTGGTTGAATTAAGACACGGGCAAGCTCGAAGATGGGTCTTCGTAAGAACTTCGACCCACAAGCTCGCG
>CAZSPL010000276.1:0-4147 GCA_964608735.1 uncultured Planctomycetota bacterium
TCCACGGCATCGCTCCTTTAACCGCGAAATCGAGATCATTCTGTGAACTTGACCTTCGGAGCCTCGCGCGCTTCCGGATCGTGTACTTCGAAGTATTCCCTCGGTTCGAACGACGACATGTTCGCCACGACTGAATTCGGGAACACCTGTATCGCGTTGTTATACAACACTGCGGCGTCGTTGTAAACCTGCCGCTGCATCGCGATGGATTGTTCGAGGCTTGACAACTGGCCCTGCAGGTCAAGGAAATTCTGGTTCGCCTTGAGGTCGGGATATGCCTCGGCGAGGGCGAACAGTTTGCCAAGCGCCTGGGTGAGGAATCCCTCCGCCTGCGCCTGGTCGCCGACATTGCCCGCGTCGATGGCGCCCTGCCTCGCGCGGATGACATTCTGAAACGTCTCGCGCTCATGCTTGGCATAGCCCTTGACCGTCTCGACCAAATTCGGGATCAGGTCGTAGCGGCGCTTGAGTTGAACATCTATCTGCGCCCACGAGCGGTCACACCCGTTCCTCAGGCGGATAAGGCTGTTGTAGACCCCAATCCACCAGAAGATGATGAGAACCAGCAGGACGATTACAACTATGAAGATAACTGTGCAGGTCATCGATTGCTCCGAAACCTCTACTTATTCTGGTACTATCGCGACCCTCGGGTGTAGTATAACATAACCCCGAGCCGTGCATTCGAACGTCAACCCATTTTTGGGCAAAAACTAAAAAAATCAGCCTTTCGTGCTTAATCAATTATAAAGCAATACATTAATTCTATATCGGATATAGTAGCCGCGTTTTTACTACCGCTCTATCAACCTATTCCAAGCGCGCTACGCACTTCGCTTTCAAGAGTCGCCAGCGACCCCGCTTCCGGCGTTTCCATATAGCATCGTATCAGCGGTTCGGTCCCGGATGGACGCAACAGCACCGTCGAACCGGACGGCATCACCAGTTTCACGCCGTCGATTGTTATCCGCCCCGACGGCTTCTCGCCGAGAAACGGCCCATCGAGTTTTGCCGCTTTCAACATCAACGCGTCCTTCTCATCAAGCGAAACATGAAGGTCGATGCGTTTCGCCACAAGCTTTCCGTATTTTTCATACAACGATTCGACATGCTCATGCAACTCGGTACGCCCTGCATGCGCGAGGGCTTCGAGCGCCATCAGGCAGGCGTAGATGCCGTCCTTTTCCGGCACCCATCCCGCCGATGAAAATCCGCCCGATTCCTCGCCCCCCATCATCGCGCCCTCCTCTCGAAGCGCCTTCGACATGTATTTAAATCCGACCGGTGTCTCGATAAGCTTCCGCCCATGCTTCGCGGCGACCTTGTCCAGCAGCCCGGTGGTCGCGACGGTGCGCGCGATAGGCCCGTCGAGCTTCCGGTTCTCGATAAGATGATCCGCGAGGATGAAAAGCAAAATGTTCGGGCTGAAGTACCTCCCCGCGGAATCGACGGCGCCAAAGCGGTCGGCATCGCCGTCAGTCGCGAACCCGACATTGTATCCGCGCGCGACTTCACCCTTCAGCTCATCGAGTAATTCATCCTTCGGATCCGGCATCTTCCCCTTGAACAGCGGGTCTATCCCTTCGTGGATGACCTTCAGATCGCCTGCGGGAAATCCATGCTTGAGAAGCGCGCCGTCGAGACTCCCCTGCCCGCACGCGTACATTGGATCATAAACAATCCTTATTCCGCTTCCGTTGACGGCATCGAAATCGACCATCTTCGCGAGATGCTCGATATATCCCGGCTTCGGATCAACCACGGTGATGCCGTCAAGCACCGACTCGTCGAACGGCTCGAGCCCGCGTCCCGATTCCGCGATGCTTGACAGGATTTCATCGAGCCTCGTAGTATCTTCCGGGAGCGCCGGGCCCCCGAAATACGGGATGAACTTGAAGCCCTGGTACTCCGGCGGGTTATGCGACGCGGTGAGCATCACGCCGCCGGCAAGATTGTTGTTCCATACATAGTGCGCGAGCACCGGCGTCGGACAGAACTCGCTTGTAATCGAAACCTTGTGCCCCAACTTCGCGATTTCATACGCGACGACGAACGCGAAGCTTCGCCCGAGAAAACGGGTGTCATGCCCGATTACAACTCCCGACTTCCCCTTCACCCGGTTCTCCTTCAAATGACGTCCCGCGGCGATAGCTGCGGCGCGAAATAGATCGAGCGTGAAATCCTTCGCGAGAATTCCGCGTATCCCGTCGGTGCCGAACTTGATTTTACGTATGAGCGGCGTTGCTCCGGGTGGAGTATCGAGCATCGCGCTCAAGTTCTTTATTTCGTCGGAAGTAATTCTCATTAACAGCACATCCCTGATTTTCCCGCATTATATTCCGAATGCATCCGAAATGAAAGAAACGCCCGGTATCTTCCGGGCAGCCGCAAAACTACTACCCCCGCGGCAATCCCTCTGCTATAATCCCGGCGGAGGAAATCGATGCCGTTGCATGCATTCATCACGCTGTTAGCCGAACCCATCTTTACTACCCCGTCCTGCTGCTGCTTATCGTGGCCATGCATCGGCATACTGCTCGCAATTCTCGTATTCTTCGATGCCGAGCGCCGCCGGCTTCCGGGATGCCTCTGGGCGATAGTTATCCTTGTAATACCGGTCATCGGGCTGATTATTTATCTTGTGGCTGTAACAGCAGCGGGGGATAAGCGCGGATAATATTGAAGGGGATTAAGTTCAATCAAGCCTCATGAACCGCCGCGTTTACGAGGCTTAAGGGAGATACCGCTATGGCACCTGGATGCTGGTGGAGTTTCGCAATAATCTGGGCTCTTCTGACCGTGGGATGCGTGGCATACGTGTGGAACGACACCCATCGCGGCAATCGTCCGGGCGTCCTGTGGACAATCGGAACTCTCATCTTCGGTATATTCACCTTGATAGCCTACCTCATCTACAAGTCATTCCTCCCCGACCGGGGATGGCGGGGATGATTGGAATTACGCACTATCCCCCCGGGCATGATAAAATACAATGTTACAGAATCTGCTGAATCTCTTCGGGGCGTAGCGCAGTTCGGTTAGCGCGCCTGCTTTGGGAGCAGGAGGTCGTGAGTTCGAATCTCACCGCCCCGATTTTTTATGAGAGAGGCCACCGATAGATAAAAAAGGGAAAATCGAAATCATCCGCGGTGACGTAACGAAGCAGGAAGTCGATGCCATCGTAAACGCGGCGAACAACCAGCTCGCCCCGGGAGGCGGAGTATGCGGCGCGATTCACGCCGCCGCCGGTCCCGAGCTGGCACTCGAATGCGCGGAATACGGCGGGGCCGATACCGGCGACGCGAAAATCACGAAGGGATACAGGCTTCCCGCGAAGCACGTCATCCACACCCCCGGCCCGGTATGGCAGGGCGGCGACCATGGCGAACGCGCGCTGCTTGCCTCGTCGTACCGACGCTCCCTCGAAGTCGCCGCCGAAAACGGACTGAAGACCATCGCGTTCCCATCGATTTCAACGGGCATTTTCGGCTTCCCGATCACCGAAGCCGCTCCCATCGCGCTGAAGACCGCGAGCGAATTCCTTGACGGACATGCCGGTTTCGAGCTTATTCGCTTCGTGTTATTCAGTGAAAACGATTATAATGTGTTCGTGAATGCGTTCAACCGGATGTAATGCTCCGGGGATGAACAACTACGAAAGCACGGTGATATAGATGACTCAGACTGTGGGCAAGATCGATTCAACTCCCGCTTCGGGACCGAAGAAAGTATTCGAGCTCGATGAAGCGCTTACCAAGGGGGTCCAGAACAACGCGACCGACCTCCACTGCCGTTGCTTCGATTTCCCGATCTACCGCGTGAACGGCGTGCTGATTCGCGACACGACATATGAACAATTCAGCCCCGACTCCATACGCAAGGCCGCGCTGAGCATCCTGAACGACTACCAGAAAAACAACCTCGAAGAAAATGGCGATACCGACCTGGCATACCACCTCGAAGGGATCAGCCGTTTCAGGGTCAACGTGTTTTACGAGCGTGACAACCTCGCCATCGCGTTCAGGACCATCCCCCAGCGCATCCCGACGATGAAGGAGCTATTCCTGCCCGAGGAGATCCTTATCACCCTGTCGATGAAACCCCGCGGCATCATGCTGGTCACCGGCCCGACCGGTTCAGGGAAATC
>CAZSPL010000277.1:0-4143 GCA_964608735.1 uncultured Planctomycetota bacterium
CGAGTACGTTGAGCCCTTGCCCGGTCTCGCTGCCATGGAAGATTAAAACCCGGCAAACGATGCCGGGTTAAAAATGTTCGTGCTTCTTGGTTGAAGGAAAGGTCGGGCGTTATTCCAATGCATAGTACGCCCGCAGCATTATGAGGAGCTCGCCGAATACCTCCATGGTGCCCCCCATCTGGAGGCAAACCACTTTTTTCCCTTCGCCGATCGCAACCTCCGAGCCTTTCCATGCGCCGTGGTATTCCGCGCAAAGGTCTATCTGGTCGGTGTATATGTCGAGTGCGTGGCGGCTCAGCTCATGCCCGTCGTCGACATCGAGCAATATCAGGTCCGCTTTGTATTCAAACGGCCCGTCTGGTTCGGGACCGGTTCGACCAAGGCGTGTGATGTAGAGTATATCGTTCGTGCCCAACGCCATGTCATCGACATATTGGCTGTCCATTGTCGATGTCCAGAGGATTTCGTCATAATCCTCATAGCAAACCACTCTATCGTTGTCGGCGACATATGTCCTCCCGCGATGGTCGAAACATATCGCGTGGGGGCGGAATCCATAATCGCCGGTCTTGTATATAAATCCGTCCTTGTCGTATACGACATACTTACCGCTCCAGTAGAAATGGACCCATACCCGTCCCCTCGGGTCGAGGCATGGCCCGAATTCGCTGTTATACTCCTCCGGATCGTGAATGGGCCTTGTCCAGATGAAATTGCCATCGAGGTCGAGTTTACATAACGTGGTGTGGGTCTGGATGTAAACATACCCGCGGGCGTCCTCGATGACCCCGGTGATGTACCCGGAAATCGGTCCGACCTCCCACACCCTCGCGCCGGTCGCTCTCTCCGGGTGTGTGCCATCGCCGATATTCCAAGCTTGTACATGGGTCATCATCGGGTCATCGCTTCCCCACGGGGTGCTCTCGGCTGTATATACATAGGTGCCGACCATCTGCACCGAATGATGCCCGGTTTCCTCGATGTGCCGGCTCCACCATATCTCGCCGTCCTCCATGTCGGCTCCGACCAGGCTGTCGGTCGCGCTGTCGAGGAAATAGATGTCATTGTTATTGCCGAGGCACGGCGGATCGTAGCTGAACGTGCGCTTCTCCCATTCGATGTCGCCGGTGACCGAATTCACCGCGATGATTCTCCTGTCGGTGATATCCATGATGAAAATCCTGCGATGCGCGCTCACGATTATGTTTCCGTACTTCCTGTGATGCGTGCCCATTTCATCTTTGGTGAGCAGGTCGTCATCGAAAAGCATCGTCCTTATCGCCGCCGACGCGGGTCCCTGGAATGTGGACAGGCTGTCGTTGTACATGTTGCCGTACTTCACGGGCCACGGGTTTCTCGGTGGCGGCGTGAGCCCGGCAAGAGCCGACGCGCTCGCCTCTATGGGGAGATTTTCAAAGAAGATACCCGGGTTGTCGCGAAGTTGCAGGATGTAGGAATTTTCATCGTCGCGGGCGAGGGGGAGGAATACGCCGATGTAATAATCCCCCGTTGTGAGAGCCGAGCCGGATGCATCGAGGGCATACTCGATAGTCCCGCCGGATGTCCGCCCGTTGTAGATCTCGGTCGCGGTCTCGTCATAAATATACAGCACGAGTTCTCCGGGATCGGCGGAGAGGTTAATGGTTCCCTTGCCCTCGCCGGTATCGGTCACGGTGAAATGCCAGATATCGAGATGGTCCTCCGAGCATACCCAGTCCTCGACCGTAGTATCGAATGCCAGCTCCGATGCGTCCGCCGGGTCGTCATTACCATCGGGAACGCATGACGATCCACCGGTGAGAGTGAGGTCCATAGTGATCGTGTATTCGTGGTCGGTCGCATAAGAGGAGTAATGACTGATGCGCAGGTAGTACCTTCCCGGTGGCAGAGAGCCCGCCGCGATGGGCACCCAGAATGTGCGCTCGCTATCGAGGGTGCCGCGTTCGGGGAACACCGAGCCCGGCGGGCCGTCTATCCTGAGCGTGGTACCGCTTTGTTCGGCGGCGAATGTAATCATCCCGGAGACGTCGGCGTCATCGGGGATGTCGAAGTAATAATAATCGAACCGGTCGTCCGGACAGACGTAATCGGTCACTGTTTCATCGTAGCCGATTTCGAGCGCCGATGTGGCGTCGTTATGGCTGTCCGGGATGCATTGCGCCGATGCCGACCCGCTGAATGTAAAACACAATGCCATGCATAGGATCAGTAGAATTGTTTTTCGCTTCATCATAAACCTCCTGTGCGCGTATCAGGGAATGTAAAATCAGCCTTGGAATCAAGTTGTACCGGAAAAATGGCACTCGCCTGAGACGAGGAGCATGACAAGCTCTTCGTTCCAGCCGATTGCCATGCCGCCGTATGTACCCAACGGGTCGGTACCCGTCGGCCCCGAGGCGGCGACGCTGATATCGAGGTCGTGTGAAACACGCTCCCGCGTCCCGTCCTCGGTGTTGATCTTAGCCCAGTGATCTTGAAACTCAATTGACGGATATTCATACTCCCCCTCTGAGGGATTCCAGACCCCCGGAGGCTGGTATTTCTCCGCATACCAGGTGTAAAGCGACCCGTCTCCATCCATCACAATATTGCGCAACGTGAATTCCGAAGTCGGAGAATCCGCTAACGGATCCCACTCCCACACAAGGTCGGTCCAATCTTCATAGCAGTGTATCTTGTCTCTATCCAGCACGTACAATCTGTCATCGCTGCCGAGACACACTGAATACGGACGAGTATCCTCGGTGAGGAGAATTGTCCCGACTACAACTTTGTCTTTCGAATATATGAACATATCGAGGGTCTTCTGGTAGAAGGTCCACACGTCACCGTTACTCGCGACCATCGGCGGGAACGGCCCCGGGCTGTTCGACGGCGAGCCCACGTAGGGGAAACTGGCGCGCCAGTTCCGGGTTCCAGCCCAGTCGTACTGGTAAAGGCACCTGCTCGTCTGGATATATACGAATCCGTTGTGTGGGTCTTCGGCGACGCCGGTGATACGGCCTTCCAGCTCACCGGAATTCCACACAAGGTCCCCGTCTTGCGTGTATGCGCAGACATATGTCGACGGCCCGGAGTTTATGACGGTTGACGTGTAAACCCGGCCCCCGACCAGTTCCACCGCCCTGCTTCCCGCCTGCGGCAGGTTCTTCGACCACACCAGTGCATTGTTACTGCCGCCGCATTTGAAAAGCCGTTCGCCGTCTTCGTGGATGTAATAGATGTGCCCTTCATTATCAAGGCAGGCGGGTTTGTTGCTGCCCGTCTGTACCGACCAGAGCGGCTCGTCGCGGAAGTACATGTTGAACGCGTAGAGGATATTGCTCGGGCGGGACATGAAGTAGATTTTATAATCGCTGCCGATAAGAAGCCCGCGGAAGTTGACGTTGTATTCCGGGCGGTCTATATGCCCTCCCCACAGCCAGCCGATCGTGGCGGGCCCTCGAAATCCTGAGCGTCCGTTGTTGTTGTAAAGCCCATGAGTGTTTGGCCACGGCACCACCGACACATCCGCGAGCGCTCCGAGCGCGCCGGGCATTTTAACCGCAATCCTGTCCGGCGTGGTTTTCATTTCACCCATGCTCATGCCGGTTATGCCGATTTTCCCGCCTTCGTCCGGAACCGTCGCTTTCGTCAACGCGGGACCAACCTGTATGGTGCCCCTCGATAATTTCAGTTCGTACCTTACCTCCTCTTCACTGCTGAACGGGAGGAATATCCCTATGTAGTATTCCCCATCTTCGAGACGTCCGCCCGCTTCTTCGGTGAAGTCCACCTCTACCGCTCCGGTTTCCGCGTCTATTGCGCTCGTTCGGGCTAATTCATTCCAGTCGGAACCGTATAGGTATACCCGAAGCGTATCGCCGCTTGGCGTCGCGCGGATACTGCCCTCTCCCTCGAGCCCGGAGTTGACGCTGAAGCGATAAACATCGAGGCGGTCGTCGGGGCATACCCAGTCGGTGACGGTCGAGGCGAACGCGATATCCACCGCGTTCTCCGGCTCTTCATTGCCGTCCGGGAGACACTGGGGTGTATCAAGGTCCATGATCAGCGTGTACTCATGGTCGTATGCGTAGACCTGGTAATGATATACCCGGATGTAGTAGGTATCCGGCACAAGGGTGTCAACCCCGATTGTTACCA
>CAZSPL010000278.1:0-4126 GCA_964608735.1 uncultured Planctomycetota bacterium
CAAATAAGGCTGAGTGTATGTTTTTTTTGAGGAGGGAACCAGTTTGACGGTTTCAAACTGGCTATTCTCTTGTCAATTCGCAAGCGTCTAATATTTGCAGAACTAATCGAAGGAGGCTGATGATATGCGGCGAATGATTCTAATACTGACGGGGGCTCTCTTGATTGTGACCGCGGGCTGTGGTGGAGGTGGAGGCGTATTGCCCGGCATTACCAACCTCGCGCAATTAGCAGGTATCTGGGATTACGCATTCAACATTCAGGGCGTAATTGATACCGGCACCGAAAAATTCCCGGTTAACTACTCAGTCAACGGCTACTACAATATTTCGTCGACTACGGTGGTTGACGATGATGGAGATTACTGGACATGGAACTATAATGGAGCCACATTGCAATTGCAGCGAACTTACATAGACACTGGCTGGGATGCCGATCTCGGCAATTACTACGAGCAAGATACCATCAAGCTCCAAGGTACTGTTTCACCAGGAGGCACTATCTGCAACATGTCAGGCACTGTAATTGGAACCCTTGACTGCGATGCAGTAACAGATACTATTCACCTCAACCATACTGCATCCGGGAACATAGCGAAAAGATAACTCCAGTTATAAGCATCATGGGAGTTGCGAATTCCCATTCACCGCCGCCTCCCCTTCGATACGCTCGATGGCCCTTTGGGCGGCTTTTCGTATTCCGTCGCTCTCATCAATTTTAGCTATTTTACGCAGTTCCGGAAGCGCCGCCTTCGCGCCGGGGCCGATAAAAGTCAGCACTTCGAGCACCATCCAGCGCGAACCGGTGTCGCCGTCGCTCAGGGTCTCCATCAGCGTCGGGATGGCGTCCGGCCCCATTTTGCTGAGGGCATAGACCATCGCCCGCCGGATGCCGATCTTCTTCGAACGCATCGACATAAGAATCTGCGGCACGGCTTCCACGCCGATGCTCCCAAGCGCTTCGCCGATAGCGAACAGCCCGGGGTCCGTCTCGGTCTCGAGTGACTCGATGAGGGCCGGAATAGCCCGTTTCGCGCGGGGGCCGAAATCGCCGAGGATGCTTATCGCCAGCCACCTGACCTCATCGTTGTCGTTGGTCATGGCATACATCAGCGCCGGGACGGTGCCCATCGCGTCGGGACCGATCCCCTGCAATGCGTTGACCGCCGCGCGCTTTACGCCGATATCTTCCTCGCGCAAAAGATTCAGCAGCGCCGGGATGGCGTCCTTCGCCTTCGCGCCGATATTTCCGATGGCCTGTGACGCATAGAGCTTGACATAACGGTCGGAGGTTTCGAGCGCGGCAATCAGCGCGGGAACTCCCACCTTGAGGTTCCGGCATATTTCGGCGAGGGCATCACGGGCGTTCCTGACCACCATCGGGTTGCCGTCGAGAAGGGACTTGATAAGCTTCGGCACCGCGTAGCCCGCATCGGGACCTATCTTTCCCAATGCGCGCGCGGTCTCCCATCGCACCTTGTTGCTGACATCGTCGAGGGTCTTTATAAGCTGTGGTACAGCGTTGTATGCGGGCGGGCCGATCTTCGCGAGGGCGGCGACGGCGAATGTTCGCACCGATTTATCCGGGTCTTTCAGCGCTTCGATGAGTACCGGCACCGAATCCTTCGGCGCGCGGCATATCGCGGCATGGGCGTTGACGGCATTGAAGCGTACTTTCAGGTCGATGTCGGCGAGCATCTTGATGAGCATCGGCGCGGCATCGCGCGCGGGAGGGCCGATCTCGCCGAGTGCCGATGCCGCCACCGAGCGTACGCGGGAATCGGGGTCCTCAAGCACTTTCATCAGCGCGTGAACCGCGCCGCGGGAATCGCCCGCGACTTTTCCAAGCGCCTTGGCGGCGCGCATGCGGACTCCCCAGGCTTCATCCTTCAGGGCTTTGGCCAGGGGAGTCACAACGCCCTTGACGCCGGTGCCGAGTTTCCCGATGGCAACGGCGGCATTCGACCGTACCCGCTGGTCGGGGTCTTCAAGCTTCTCGATATATTCCGAAATATTGTCCATGGGTCCCTGCGCGGACACTTTTTGTGATGCCGAGCTTCTGCTATTATATCACCCGTGGAGGAATGTAAATCAAATGATTCCATCCATTGATTGCAGGATGCCATAAAAATGGCTGTTATCGCATCCAATGTATGGGGAGAAAAATTTTTTAATGCCGTTTGAAAAGAAAATCGGGGTCTTGATTGAGAACCGCTGGGAGATACACGATATCAAACAGGGGGGCATGGGCATTGTCTATATCGTCTTCGACAACGTGTTGAGCGAACCCCTGGCCGCCAAGACATTCCGCGACGAGGTCTTCGAGCTTCACCCGACCATCGCCGACCGGTTCCAGGAAGAAGCCCTGTTGTGGCTCAATCTCGATGTCCACCCGAATATCACCCAGGCGAAATTCGTGCATAAGATCGACGGCAGGCCGCACCTGTTCCTTGAATACATCAGCGGCGGCGACCTTCGCAACCTCATCGGCAAACGGCAGCTCATGAGCAATCTTCCGCTGATGCTCAAGTTCGCGATACAGTTCTGCGACGGCATGACCCACGCGAATTCCAAGGGGATCGGCGTGCATCGGGATATCAAACCGCGCAACTGCCTTATAACGCAGAACCGTAACCTCAAGATCACCGATTTCGGCCTCGCGCGTGCATTCGAGGAAGCTCTTGAAGAAGATGCCGCGAAGAAAGGCAACGGCGGACTCCTCTGGCGGCTTTTCGGCGCGAAGATGACTGAGAAGAGACCCCGGGAACGCCAGCTTACGAGACGCCCGGGACAGAAAACCCCGACCGTGACATCGGCCGGAAGCCCGCCGTTCATGGCGCCGGAGCTGTTCGATAACGCGAAAGCGGCGAGCCTTAAGACAGATATCTATTCAACCGGCGTGATGCTCTACCAGATGGTCACGGCGAGGCTGCCGTTCTGGGGAAGCACCACCGAGGAGCTTGCGCGGCAGCACAAGACCAAGCCGTATCCGCCGCTTCCCGACCATATACCCAAATCCCTCAAACTGGCGATTCAAACATGCCTCGCGAAGGATCCCGAGAAACGGTTCAACGACTTCATCGAAATCCGCGGGCTGCTCGTGAAGGCGTATGAAGATGTATCCGGCAGGACCGCTCCGCGCGCCCCGCAGGGGAAGGAACTCGATGCCGAGCAGTGGCATAACAAGGGGCTGAGCCTCGCCGCGCTGAAGCATAACAAGGAAGCGCTGCATTGTTTCGAGCAGGCGCTCGAAACCGACCCGAAATACGAAACAGCATGGCTTGCCATGGGCGAATTGCTCGGCGCGCTGGGACGCGTCGAGGAAGCGGTGGATTGCTTCACCAAGGCGACGACAATTAATCCGCACAACGACAACGCATGGGATTCTAAGGGAAGGATGCTCCTGCAGTTAGGCCACTTCATGGAAGCGGCTGAATGTTTCGACCGAACGCTCGAACTCAGGGGTAAGATGGAGACATTCTTCAATATGGAGCAAGATGCTGAATCGCCGGACGCCCGCGCCAAGAATGACAAGGCGGAGTATGACCCGGAGCTCGAAAAGAAGCGCAGACTCGAGGCGACATGGCGTAACAAGGGACGCGCGCTTCTCAGCCTCGGGCGTAACGAGGAAGCGCTCGAATGCTTCAACGCCGCCATCGAATCGAATCCCGCCGACGCGAAGGCATGGCACAATGTGGGGCAGATATACGGCAGGCTCGGCAAGCTGAATGATGAAATCAATTGCTATGACAAGGCGATAGAAATCGACCCGAATTTCTTCGATGCATGGAACAGCAAGGGGCTGACATTGTCCCGCTCGGGGATGCATCACAAGGCGTTCGACTGCTTCGAAGGCGTGCTGCGTCGGAACCCGCGCTACGAACAGGCGCTCTACAACAAGGGCGCGGTGCTGGTGAAGCTGGGATGGTTCGAGCAGGCGGTAATATGTTTCGACAGCGTCATCGCACTCAACAAGAATTATTCCGACGCGTGGATGGGCAAGGGCTACGCGCTCGTGGCATCGGGCGACAGGGCGGGAGGAGTGGAATGTTTCCGTCGAGCGGGGGAGCTGGGTGAAATCGATGCAGCCGCGGCGGTGGAAAAGTACAGCCGGGAAGAAGATGCAAC
>CAZSPL010000279.1:0-4114 GCA_964608735.1 uncultured Planctomycetota bacterium
GAAAAGCGAAAGCAAGATTACGGGAAGTATCAGCCTCTGAAGGCTTATGCCGCCAGTCCTGATGGCGGTAACCTCCCCTCCCTGGCTCAGCATGCCGAGTGCGAGCATAACCCCGATGAGCGACGCCACCGGGAATGCAAGCACGACGAGGGCGGGAGTGTCGAGCAGGTTTATGTAGGCGATGACGTAGAGAGGCACATTACCCACGGCCTGCTCTTTCTTCTGGGCGAACATGTCGGCCGATGTGTAGATGTTGTTTGCGAGGATGATGAATGCGATGCCAACCACGGTGGCGATAGTCATCTTGAGGATTTCTATGTAGATGTAGCGATCCACTACCTGCAATCCGGGCGGCAGCGGGATCCGCAGAAGCAGCCTCGAGATGCGCCTTACAAGCATGTAGAGGACATAGGGGATGATCCAGAAGAACGCCGTGAATATCGCCCACAGGATCCAGGACAGCTTGCGCTTGCGGGCGTCGAATATGACCCATAGAATCGATACGACCCAGGCGAAAGAGATAACTATTATCCAGTGAATGTCCAAGCTTAATCCGTTTTAATTATACTAACCTATACTACTTCTTAATAAATAACAATAGCGGTATCCCGGTAAAGACGAACACGAGATTCGCCATCCAGGCCGCGAGGAACGGCATCAGCGTGCCGAACCTGCCATGCTGTCTCGCGATAGTCATGATAACCCAGTAAATAAGCAGCATCACGATGGCGTAGATAATACCGAGGAACATCTCCTTGCGCGGCGACACCACCGCGAAGAGAAGTCCCACAACCGCAAGGATGAAGCTTGCCGCTGGGATGGAGAACTTGAACCAGAAATCGGTCTCGAGGGCGCTTGGACGCTTGTTCATCGCGCTCATCTGGTCCGAGAGCTGGTCGATAAGCGTAGCAAGTTCCGCCGAATTCATCTCCTGCGGCGTAAGTTGTTCGCCGAGCATCTTGCGATACTGCCGCGAGATATCCTTGCGTACAAACCTGAACGTGCTGGTTTCCTCGAGATCGGCTGATGCGGAGAATTCGAAACTTACACCGTTTTCGAGGTTGAGCCAGTCATGCTCGGCCCCGATGTCTACATCCACAGTATCCCCATCGATGCCGGTACTCAGGGGCATGTAACCGCGTTCCCTCGTTATCCTGCCTTTGTCGACCTTCATTATCTTCAGGAAACCGTGCCCCTGGATATCGAGCAGCACGAGGTCCGACAGGCTGTTCGTGGCTTCGTCATAGCCTTTCGCGTGAATCACCATATCCCCCGGCAGGCGGAAGAACACATTCGCCCTGGCCTTCTCGGCGATGTTCGAATGTATGAAAAGCAGCACGTCTTTCTGGGATTCATGATTCGCCCACGGCACTATGCGCTCGTTGATGAACAGGGTGAGGATACTTACGAATAACGCGAATATCAGGACCGGCAGGTAGATGCGCATACGCCCGACCCCGCTCGTTCTCATGGCGATTATCTCGCTGTCGCGCGCGAATCGTCCCATGGACAGGACCACGGCGAAGAGGGTCGCGAGCGGGAAGCCTAGCACGAACATGGCCGGCGTGCGGAACAACAGGATGCGCGTCACGATGGCGATGGGGATCTTCTTGTTGAAGATATGCTCGGCGAATCCATAGACCGTATTGCCTATCATCAGCACGACGAACGCGAGGATTACGCCGATGAAATAGCGGTCGAGCTCGGCGAAGATGTATTTGTCGAGGCGCTTCATCATCAGCAGGTAGATGATGAAGAATGCGATGGTCGCGAAGAAGAGGTAGTCGAGGAACTTGGGATGCCCGTTTATCCACTCGAACGAGCCGTGCGCGATTTCACCGACCACAAAAAGCAGCTGGTTTCCGATCGACTTCAATCCGTCCGCTATCGTCGTAAACATCTTGTCTTAACAGCCTTTGATCGCACTGAATCAACCTTGAAGATTTCGAATCCGTACTCATTAACATCACTGATGAGCACGCTTCGGCAACCTCTTCATCCAGTTTCTATAATACTATAATGATGTTGATAATCCATCCGGAATGTCTAAAAGTACCAAGGCTTTACAATGCTCATACAGGAGATATAGGAAACCGGGGATTATCGGCGGATTTGTAATCCGGACAAATAAACAGGGCCCGCCGCCAGCGGGCCCATCTGCCTTCCTCCACATTTTAAAACACCGCACCGGGTCGAAAGGTTCATATTTTCCATGTAAAAATCGGGATGAATTTAGCCCCTCTTTCCATCCGGGTTTGAGCGTCGGAAATCTTGACAAAAGCTGATGCTTCCCGTATATATATGACGACCCGCGTGAGTGGCGGAATTGGTAGACGCGCTAGATTCAGGTTCTAGTGGGCGCAAGCCCATGGGGGTTCAAGTCCCCCCTCGCGCAGTGATTGGAAAAGCAACCCCCGGTTATCAGGCCGGGGGTTTTCATGTAAGAAGGCCAGTTAAGACAAGCTATTTATAGAGCTCCGCGTCGGCGGTATCCCCCTCGAATTCGATATCGAACGGCCGGTTTGCGCCGAGCACGTCGAGGTCGTCCTCATCGATTGCGTGGACGAAGTCGGAATTTTGCTTGCGCCAGTTAAGCCATTTGCCTGCCGCCATTTCAGGCGGTTTACGGTAATCCGGCGGGGCGTTGAAGAAATAGAAAACCAGGTGGATCTTCGTCCCGGGCTGCGAGATGTAATCCCTCAGCTCGCCATAGATTTTATCGTTTCGCTTCGGCGTGAATAACTCGCGCACTTCCTCGAGGAGGTTCTTCGTGTAGCCCAGAAGGAACCGGCTTTTTTTCTCTCCCTGCTCGATGTGGATCTCGAAGACCTTCGGATCCGGCGGCACATAGAACAACCGCTCCTTTCTGAAATCCTTCTCGATCCTCGGTGTCACCTTGAATTTGAATCCCATCTTGTTACTCCTTTCATGCTTGCCCCGCCCATCGCTTTCCGGACGCTCATCCGGCTGTATCAGGTCTGCTGCTTGTATTTGCTTTTCTCCGTATGGCCGCTTTCCCATTCCTGTCGCGTCAAAGTGGATTTCTTGCCTATCTCATCCTTCAACTGGACAGTGATCGTTTCCGTTAGCGGGCTTATGAAAACGACGAAACATCGCTTCCCGTCGATATCCTTCTCGTCGCCGATCTTAGGAAGCAGTCCCGACAGCTCTGAATAGGTCTCGCATTCATAATTGAGGCAGCACATGAGGCGCCCGCAGTTCCCGCTTATCTTGGATGGGTTCAGCGGCAGGTTCTGCAGGCGGGCCATGCGTATGCTGACCGACTTGAACCTCGTAAGGTGCCGCTGGCAGCAAAGCTTCTCGCCGCACGGTCCAAGCCCGGGGTAAAGCTTGGCTTCGTCGCGTATGCCTATCTGGTGAAGCTCGATGCGGCATTTGAATATCGACGCGAGGTCGCGCACGAGCTGCCTGAAGTCCACGCGGTTCTCGGCGGAAAAATGAAATGTCACCTTGGAGCGGTCGTAACGGTAATCGCTCGCGAGCAGCTTCATGGGCAATCCGTGGGCCTTGACGCGGTCCTCGCATATGTCCATGGCTTCTGCTTCGAGTTCGGCGAGGTGCTCGATGTTCGCGGTATCCTCTTCATCGCAATAACGAACCGCCTTGCCGTCGAGGTTGCGAAGCGCGATGGCGATGCGGTCCTCCATTGTCAGGCCGTCCTCGGATTCCCTGTCGCCGCCGGAGGAATCGTCGTATCTCCGGTGCGACAGCGTATCCTGCGCGCGCGCAAGTTCCTCCTCGCTGACATCCTCATCCATGAATTCTTCTATCTCGTCGAAAAGTGAACCCTCGCGCAGTATGAGCGCCCAGTCGATTCCGTAAGAATCCTCGAAGATTATCCGCCTGTCGTGCATCAATTCGCCAATCGACTCGGGCCACTCGATACGCTTGATCATGTTCAGCTTGCCGCAGGATACTTCGCATATTTTTACCTGCCGGACGGGGGATTCGTCGACTTCGGATTTTTCTTCCGCCTTCTGCTCGGGTGCATGTTCTATTTCATTTTTATCTTCTTCCAATAAGAACACTTCCTGTATATTTGCCTGCCAAACTACCGATTTTACCACAGTCAGCGCGCGCTGGACATACCCCG
>CAZSPL010000280.1:0-4107 GCA_964608735.1 uncultured Planctomycetota bacterium
GATGCAGTTCAAGAATTCGGACCAGAAGTGGGCCGGGTGGATAAAGGAAGCCGATATCCCCGATTACAACCCGCTCGAGTTCTATGTCAGGGGAGACCGCTACCTCACAAGGCTGAGAAGGGTTTATTTCTATGGCAGCGACTACGACGCCGATCTGTACCTGAGCAAAGCGCCGAACAATGTTGAGGATCGCAGCGGCGACGCTCATGTCCCGGCGAATTTCCTGATGCTCGGCTTCCTCACCGCGGGTCTGCCGCTGGCCGGTAGAATTGGCAAATTAAGGAAACGCAGATAAGCTTGAAATATTGAGCCGCCTCGGTGCTGGAGAAATACCGCCGGGAGACGCGCGAATTATCGGTTACAATCTGATGTTTGCGACCCGGAATCGGCGGTGTTATAATTTGCTTAAGGAATAAGGGGACGGATATCAGGCCCACCTCGGAAAGAGGGCACGTTATGCTTGTCAGGGATTTAATGGATTCCAAGGTTCTAACTGTTACGCCGGAGAGCAGTCTCCCCGACGCATACAGCTATATGCTTGACAACCAGGCTATCGGCGTGGCCGTGGTCACCGAGGAGGGTCATCTCGCGGGCTTCGTATCGGAAGGGGATTTTATAAGAGCGACCATCCCGTCGGCGACCGATATCGCGATATACGAGAGCATCATCACCGACAAGGAACTCCCGGAACAGATGGTGCGGAATCTCCGCTTCATCAAGGTCGAGGATATCATGACGTCGAACATCGTCACCATCGAGGCCGACGAACCGGTACTTAACGCGCTCGCGCTTCTTCACGTACACAACCTGAAACGTCTACCGGTACTCGAGGACGGGAAACTCGTGGGCTCGATAGGGCGGCCCGATATTTTGAAGAACCTGCTGCTCGACCGTCCGTTGTCGGAAGTTGTATAATCCTGATAATATCGGCTAATCCCCCCCTTAACCCTGGGGGTTTTTTATTGCGATAGTCCTTGATTTTCCATGTCTCGTATGTTACAAATGCTCCGTTTTTATTAACCTTCTCAAGGAGGCGACTTAATGAAGGTTCGTATCGAAGAGGGATGCATCGCCTGCGGCGTCTGCGAAGGTATCTGTGATGCAGTCTTCACGGTTGATGACGCGGTGAGTGTTAACGTAGACAATATTACGGGCAACGAGGATCTTATACGCCAGGCCGCGGAAGAGTGCCCGGTGGATGTCATTATTGTGGAGGATTAATCCCTGCCACTCGTCCGCCTGAAGTTGACAAAAAGCCCCCGCCCGGGGGCTTTTTTTGCGCACTACATGCGCATGTATTCGGAAAGGCTCATCCCTTCGACGCTGAAGAGGGAAATTTCGAACTTCTCGATAAGCCATTCGCCGTCCGTACCGAGCTTCAGGTGGCACTTGCCTTCGAGCGTGCCATCGCGGCGCACCGGCGCGAGCAGGTTGCCCCCGGTATAATCGGCGACCACCACGTCGGCGGAGAATTTCACCACCGCGCTCACCTTGTCTTCCATCACCTGGGTATCGAGGCTCTTGAACACGAATTTCTGGAGGTTTGCCCTGACATATATCTCGACCGCTTCCCGCATGCTCGCTTCGCTAAGGGTATAGTCATACGCGTGCCAGTCGATTTCGGAACCGTTTGTGTCGTAGACCACCGATTTATCGACCACTTTGTAGAACGATTTATCGACGCACATCGCGCTCAGGTTGTCATAGCGTCCGCGCTTGAATTCGGTCATCGCGTTGATAAGTACCTTCTCCTGCGGGGAAGGAAGCCCGAGGATATAGCGTATGACCAGCCACGCGATTACCCCGACTACGGCGATTATTACTATCAGTTTTATGTACGCTGTGCTTCTCATGGCCTCAACCATTCAGATTATGCGCGCCCGTGATTGGTTCATTCGATCTCTTCATCATTCCTTACGCGCAGGAAAAGATTCACGACAAAGATGAACAGCACGCATCCGGCGACGGCATAGGGTATCGACGTGTGTCCCCAGACCTGGATGGTGTCGTTGGGGAAGGCGTAGGGAAGGTTGAGCCAGCGAGCGACCCCGTTGCCGATATAGGCGCCGATCAAGCCGAGGATGAGCGTCGTGAGGAAATCTATCTCGCGGTAACCGAGAATCCGCTGGGACAGCCACCCCACAATCAAGGCAAGCAATAGATGGATGATAAAGCCGTACATGATTATCCGCGGGTATCCGGCACGGGGCCGGACATCGGGAACCGAACTCCAGCACTCACTCCACCGGGTCGAACAGGCTCGATTCGCGCACGGGCGCTTTCTCCTCGGCGACGGTTTCGAACCCGTTGTCCTGAGTGAGCTGGGCGTTTATATGCAGCACATAAATGGCGACATCATCGGCGAGCGGAGCCCTGCCTGTCCATCCGTGTACGTCATCAAAAAGAGCCGCGGCGAGGTCTTCGGTTTCGCGAAGGCAGAGACGCTCGACCGCTGAGAGGAGCCTGTTTATCGAAAAACGCTCCCCCTCCATATTGACCGCGTCGGTGACGCCGTCGGTGTACATAACGATCCTGTCCCCCGGCTGGAGCTTGACCTTGCAGTTCTTGTAGTTGAAATCGCCGAACATGCCGAGCGGTATGCCTTCCCCTTCGAGGAAGGTGAGCACCTTCTGCCTGGCGTGCCACCACAACGGGCGCTCGCTTCCGGCCATGGAATAGCGCATGTCGAGGTTTTTACGGTTCACGATAGCGTAAAAACCGGTGGAATACTGGAGCGTATCCGCCATGGTGATGGCTTCGTCGAACAATGACACATTGAGCAGGCTCATCATCTCGGCGGGAGAGCTGATTTTCGGCGCGAGGACCTTGACCGAGTTGAGTATCGCCATCATGGTGAGGCTCGCCGGTATGCCCTTGCCGCTGACATCCCCGATGACGACCGCGACTTCGTTGGGGCGCGTGTCGATAACATCGAAGAAATCGCCGCTTAGCTCGCGGGCGGGACGTATTCCGCCGGTGATGACCATGTCGGGCGCGTCGAACCGACGCGGGAGACTTCCGAGCTGCACCCTTTCGGCGATGCGTATCTCTTCGAGCTGCCGCTGGTGGGTGCGATGCATCTCCTGGTAGAGCCGGGCATTCTTGATGGCGACGGCGGTTTCGTTTGCGAGGAATTCCATGAATTCGAGCCGGCCGTCCTGGAATCTGGATGGATGCCTGCTTATGAAGAGAATCGCGCCGACGCATCGCATGCCGTCAAGGACCGGCGCTGCCGCTAATGACTGCACGCCGTGTTCGTCGAACAGCTCCGATGTAAACCACTGCCCGATATGCTCGATGGAGAGTTTGGGTACGATGATATTTTCGCGCTTGTGTTTAATATGCTCGACAATCGTGGCGCAGGATGCGGATTTGAAGAAGACCCGCCACTTCTTGTCTGGCGCGAGGTCATACGTCGCGCCGCGATAGGCCGGGTCGTCGAATATCCGCACCGCCGCGGCATCGGCACCGAGCAGCGGCGCGCCGTTTATCGCAATGATCTCGAGTATCGTCTTTATATCGAGACTGGTGTTTATCGCTTTGGAAATCTCATGGATGGTTTTTAACTGGCTGAGGCTTATAGCGAGGGTCTGCCTGGCGATGTTTATCTCCATCATTTTTTTGAGCACGAGCCACATGCCGAGAAGCACGATGAGGGTGAAGATGATATTGCCCGGTTCGCTGCCGCCATAGACGACGAATACGATGAACACCAGCGGCAGGAACATCACCGTGGCGATGGCATCCCAGAACCCCACGCGCGCGATGGTTTTCAGCTCGACCCGTTTCTGCAGGTGGAAGATCGGCACGAGGAGGCCCGTATTGACGGTGGAATTCACCAGGCCGGTAAGTACCACCGGGATTGAATACTGGGCGGTAAGAAGTATGGGAGCGGCATGGAATGCACGTATCCCTTCTTCGAGATTCGATCCCCCGAAGCCCCAGAGGTAGTAGACATATCCCGCCGCGAGACAGGCGAGAGCCTGTACCGAGCCGTTGATGAGAACCTTGGAGAGTGGCTTGCGCAGTATCACCGCGGCGCAGAAGGCCATCCCGAGCCCGGCGATAACCGCCTGCCGGTCGGTTTCGGACCTCAGGGGCGGATCA
>CAZSPL010000281.1:0-4064 GCA_964608735.1 uncultured Planctomycetota bacterium
TACGACCCGGAAGGAGAAATATATATTTTCAATGTGCATTCGCAACGGTCTCAATATGTAGGCCTGCTGTGTATGCTGCGCAGGAGCGCTCGCCAATGCCTCCATAAGGCGGAAGATTGTATGGGTCTTCAACACCAAAAAGCGGTGTGGTCGGATCACCTATCTTGCCTGATCCAGATAAGCTGCATCCGAAACAAAGCAAGATTGCGGAACTATAGGCTTTGTGAAATGGACAACTCCCACAAGAATCCTGTCCCAGATTCAATTCCCCGTTCTCTATCCCCACGGCATGTCGCCGGGGAAGAAGATGCTCATCTTATAGTTGCCGCTCGATCCATGCAGCACGAACACGTAGTTATCCCCCTGCCCGTTGATATATTCGCTACCCTCGATACGCAGCGGCGCGCCGCTGAGGTTCGATGCATCGCCGAATCCACCGAGCGACGTCACGACATCCCCCTCCACATGCCATGCCTTGACGCGCCCCTGGTTCGTCGAAAGCCTGTCGAGGACGTAGAGTATGTCACCGGTGCCATGGGAGATATCCTTCGGGTCGTTGAAACCGTCATCGTCGTTCGTCGCGGAGCCGGTGCCGAAATAGGCATCATCGAATTCGATGCTCGGGTAGTCCCACCTCGCGCAATAGTAATCGGGCGAGCCTTCGAGCATCCAGAAATTCCCGCTGTCCATCCCCTCGCAACCGTCTATGTACGGCGCGTAATATTGATCATAACCCGTGGTCGACTGCTGGGTTATCGTGTGGAACCAGAGGTCCTGGTTTGCGAAGTTGGGATAGCGTGAGCGCTCGACATAGATGAAGTGATACGGCCCGTCGACGCCGCCCCAAACGGCGTGATGCTCGTTGGCGTATGTCCCGCCGTCGTCGGGCTGGGTCCAGACATCCATGACCGACCCGGACGTTGTCTTGTCTTCACCTATCGGCGATCCCGTTGCGTCGTAATTGACGACCGAATAACCGGCGGCGAAATCGAAGCACCCCTTGTCGGAGACGTCCATGAAATTCATCGCGGTATGGCTCGACGACAGGATGAAGAACTCATCGGCGAATTCCGGGTCGTAATAATCGCCGGGCATATGCCTGTAAATCGCCTTGTCACTGTAGAGGATGTACAGCCTTCCGTTGGATGAATCGACCGCGAGGTCCTTGGGCGTTGCGCCGGGACGCAGCGGGATATTCTTGCTCGGATGAATCCCGATGCTGACATCGACTGAGCACTCCGCCTCGCCGTCGTTCTCGTCGACAAGATGCACAGACACGTCGCCGACGTGGTTCGATGAATAAGTGTGAGTCGGTTTATCGGGGTTACCGGTGTAGGCGTCGTCGGGGTCTTCATCGAAGATGCCGTCGCCGTCGAAGTCCCACTCGTATGTCAGCTCGGTTCCGTCGGGGTCGTATGAGCCGGATGCGTCGAACTTGATATCGACATCACCCTCGAAATCCCACTGGCTGATATTCGCCGGGGTGGACGGGTCGACCTTGAGGTCGCATACCGGGTCGGTTTTGTACGGCGCGTTCTTGACGTAGAGGTCATAGTGGAATGCCGCGGCGAGAAGGTCGTTGCCGCAAAGATTCGTCACGCCATACGGGTTCTTGTAGTTTTCACCGGAGTAATCGACGATGAGCCAGAAATCGTTGCCCTCGGTGCCGGTGATGTTGTCGGCGGGAATTACGAGATGATATTTGTACCAGTGTTCGCCCGATTCAACCACCGCGGGGTTGGTGATCTTCTTGAATGAATCGAGCACCGTGGATACGATGAAAATGCGGTAGTCCTCCATGACGCCGCCGGTCGGCTCGGAGAACCAGTCGAAGATGCTGACGTCGAGGATGAGGCTTCCGCCCTTCTCCGATTCATTCACGTAATAGATGTCGGGCGTAATCTCGACGTTGATTGCGACGGTTTCGCGCGTGTTGGCGGGATGCATCGCCGGGCCGGGGCCTTTCCAATCGGCGGCGATGGCGTAGCCGAAGGTGATGTCGGTGGCGACGGGGAACCTGAGATAATAATTGCGTTTATTCGTGGAGCCCGCGCTGAATACGCCGTGGGTGCCAGGATTCGCGGCAAGCCAGGCAAATGCGTCGTCGGTGGGGCCGAGGCCGTCGGCGAAATATTTGTACGGGCATAGCGTCGCGGTGCCCGCGAATCCCGGCGATGCATAGATGCCGGGTGTGTATTCGACCATCGGAAGCGTGGACGAGTTGAACTCGGTGCGATTGAACCACCGCGTGTAGCCATCGGGACCGCCGAACCCGGTCGACGGGCTGGGGAGCATGTACTGGTCGGTGCCGAGTACGGGAATCTTCCAGTCGGGATTGTATTCGGATGCGCCGGTGCCGTTGCCCATGAAAATGCCGCGCACATCATAGCCGTTATATTTCGTTAGCCCGGCGAACGGATGGGTGATGCTTATGTCGAGATCGATATCGACATAGCCCGGCTGCGAATCGATGCCGTTTATCTTGAATTTCAGCGCCGCGGGATTCGGGTTGAGCAGGCTGACGACGTTGGCGGTGAACATCGAATGCCTGAGCGGAATCGCCTGTACGGTCTGCGTCGGGATGTCGATCGTGATTTCATAGAATCCCCAGAGATGCGGCTCCGGGCCCGGCAATGCCGATACTGCGGCCGCGGCATCCTGCGACAACGCTCCGGCATCCTGTGAAGGCGCCACGATATCCTCACCGCCCGAGCATCCGAGCAGGGCGGGAATAAACAGGATCGCGAGGATGAATGCGAGTTTCCTCATCGCCGTACCTCCGAAGGCTTGCGAACTATCTATATAGTATGATACTGAAAAAAGGGTGGTACTTAAAGCTCGGGTAGCCCGGCAATCCTTTGCTGGGAACCGATTCAACGGGCTGGATTGGAGATCGGCGGAGCGTATCGAATCGGTCCTGAACGCCCTCCCCACCGCGATGGTGATAGTGAGTCATACTCTGAATCCTTCATAAACCGCCTCGCGGGGCAGGTTATGCGTCTGGAGGATGGGAGGATAGAAGCAGGGATGTGCTGGCTTTTACTCCAATTTATGTTCTTCAATTTGTTTCTCAGCCATAGAGCCGTCAAATCGAGGGTGTATTCCGTAAACTTCTTGCTGCGACTTGAGGACATTCAGATATTCATCCGCCTCAACTTCATTATCATCAATCATGTACTCATCCATTATACTCCTTATATAATCGATTATCGGCTGCCAGGATGGTTCTACTTCTTCAAGGTCCGAAAATCTCAAACTGAAATATTTGTTGCCCACCTGCAAGGAGAGATAGTGCGTATAAACCACCATATCAATGGCATCTAGCAAGTATTTTTCATTCCACCCATTATCGAATAAACCAAGGGACACAATATCATTAGTGGTTTTTTCAATTAGTCCATCATCGGTTAGATAAAATACTGCCTGTTCATCTTTAGCGTAATGCTCACTTTCAAACAAAGCCTTGTTGTTTCCATATATTATCATCTTTTTTACGCTGTATTCTCTAGCAGTCCATTTGGTTTCCATATAATACAACTGCGTGTTTGATACATGGTTTTCCATTTCTGCGCATAGAGAACAGTAATCCGCCAAAGTAAGTGTTGACTGCCCATCGGCAAGCATGATTGGGAATATTAAAATGATTAAAGCAATGGCCTTCATTTTATTGACCTCCATAGCAAGTTTCATCCATAAACATAGAGCCAAATCTCAAGTCTGATATACAATCAAGGCACAAATAATGCTTATTCTCTGTGCTTTCTGGATAATAATTATTCATAACACAATAATTTGTACAACTATAAATGAGACCTAAATTACGCCCGATTTCATGGGTAGAAGCATATTTTAAGACGCTTTTAAAAGAATTTGCGGGATATGTATCACAGAGAAGATGAATATTATAAATAGACACCAAGCCATGGCGGTGGATACATTGCCAATTATCTTCCTCTGTATCTACCCAAGTTAAGCCCAGATTGTTATAATTATTATCGAACTTATATATACCTTGTAGATGAACATGATAGTTCTTCGTATAGTAGTCGTCCCAAGGGTCATGA
>CAZSPL010000282.1:0-3910 GCA_964608735.1 uncultured Planctomycetota bacterium
ACCGATTCACGATAAAGGCGTGGGTTGATTTCGAGCCGCGCAAGACCGACCTTGTGCCGGAAGGATTCAATCCGCAGATGTGATTTGGCTCTTCACTTCCGGGGCCGATCAGTGCTCCCACCAGAGGAATACGACGAGGACGAGGATGGCGAGCGCCGCGATCCATAGGAGTATCGCGGTGCGTACGGCTTTCTTCGCTTTTTCTTTTTCCCACCATGTACGCGGGCGTATGCCTTGGACGAGGAATGTGACGACACCCGCAAGGTTGACGCAGATGAGGTTGGCGAGGAAAAGAAGCAGCGCGCCGATGGCTTCGCTGATATGAGCCGCGCCCGCGAGCAGCCCGAAAACAACGAGCGGCGGAAGAAGAGCCACCGCCATCATCACGCCGATGAGCGCGCTCGGAAGGGCGGTGGTGTATGCCAGCCCGCCGGCGCATCCGGCCGCGAGCGCGAGGATGATGTGTCCCATTGAGATATCGGTTCGCGATGCGATCTCCGGCGTCTCGGGATCGACGTGGATGAAGAACCCGATGGCAATCGATGTGACCATGGCCACCGCAATCCCGACGATGAGCGCTTTCGATGAGCGTATCGCCATGGGTATGTCGCCGAGGGTCGATGCGAGGGTGAGCGCGACATTCGGCTTGAGCAGCGGAGCGATGACCATCGCCCCGATGATGATTGCCACGTCGTTCCTTATGAGGCCGACGGCGGCGACGATTACCGAGAGCAGGACGGTGATGATGAATACCCACGACAGCCCGCTGCCTTCTTCCACATCGGTGTAAAGCTCCTCGCGGCTTATGCACATCCGCGGTTTTTTCCCGTTCCCGGGTTCAACGGCGGGGGATTTTTCTTCCACCTTGGCGGGCGGCGGCTCGGGCTTGGGGTAGGTGGCCTCGACGGTGAACAGCATCATGCGGAACCCGCGCACCGATGAATACCGCTCGGCCATGAGGTCGGTGATGGGCTCGGTGTTTTCTTTCTGGGCCAGTATGCGAACGATGAACTCGCCGTCGCCCTGTGGCTGCGTCCATATGCCGAGGGTGTCTTTTTCCTTCAGAAGTTCCTGGAGGTTCTCGGCGTGTGACAACGGCAGAATCGCTTCTATAAGTCGGAGGCTCATTGAGATGAATGGTAGCGGGAAATCGAAGGGGATTCAAGGATGGGGATTAATGCGTTTCGGGACAGGGGTGTCCCGAAACATCGGGAACCATTTCCACAAGCTACGATTTCTGGAAGTCCTGCCAGTCAATACCAAGCTGCTTTATTGCCGAACGCAATGTTCCAACTTTCAGTTCCTTTGCTCCCCAATCCGGTAAAACCGATGCCCTGCCCGTTGCTGGATTGAACCATTTGCGGTGGGAACCTCTGCCGCGACGCGGAAACTCCCTGCAACCCAGGCGCTTGAGTTTCTCACGGGCTTCCTTGTATTTCATCGCTCAGCCACCAGGTATTCGAACCAGATGGGATTCGCCTGGGGGTCCTGCTTTAAATTGGCGGGGATTTCCCTGTCCAAATCATCATACAACTCAAGGGCGGCTTCGAGGGCGTCGCGGACATTTTCCAATGCCTCTTCCAGGCTGTCACCTTCGGTTACAAGCTCCGGCAACACCGGGCTGGTAACCGTATATCCACCCTCCGGCTGGAGCGTGAGAATAAGGGGAAACTTAAAAACCATCGCCATGAAGATGCTCCTCAGCTACAGTCTTTTCGCAATCCTATAAGAATTTTACCACTCTTTGAGGCAAGTGGGAGTTAAAACCGGCTGATTGCAGCCGCTTACGGGATGGTGTGTTTCGGGACAAGGGTGTCCCGAAACATCAGATGGAACGCTCTGAAAAGAATTCAGCGATTTTTCCTTTACCGATTGCGCCTTCGGCTGCTGCCTGAACGATTTTCTCATATTCGAATTCGTCAACTTCAACCACAGCATCGTTAAGAGATAGAAAAACCAGGGCTGCGACAGCGCCCGTTCGCTTGTTGCCGTCGATAAAGGGATGATTGCTGACAATGTGAAACAAGTAAGCGGCAGCCATGGCGAAGATATCTTCATGGAAGTAACCATCAACTGAACCCGCCTGAGGCTGGGCTAAAGCCGATTGCAGTAGCTTGATATCGCGAATACCCGGTTCCCCACCATACCTCTTTATCTGGTCTTGATGGATTTCAAGGACTTCTTCAAGCCCGAGGAAGACCGGTTCCATTCCTTACTCCGCCAACCGTTTGAGCATGTTTGCGTACTTTTTATTTGTATCCCGAAGCGCCTTTTCAAATTTCCTCCGGCGCTTTGCATCCCGCACCGGCGTAATGATAAGAATATCTCCGTCGGTTGAGATGTTCAGCGGCGTTTTATCATCGATTTCAAGCAATTCGAGAACCGCCTTGTCAATCACGAGGGCGAGGCTGTTCCCATGTTTCGTGAGTTTTTTAACCATTTTAATCTCACCGTCATATTACAATGTGCTTACAATGTATCACCATTATTCCGGGATGTCAAGGATATGTCGGATTGAGATATTGCCCGGCACTGCGACCGCATAGGCTTCCATCAACCATTATACTGCCGGAGCATTACCGGGAGGGATGTTACTTTTCGATTCTATAGGTCCGTCCCCGAAATAAGATGAAGAATAAATCCCGAGCCCCGACCGTAAGGGAGGGGACACCGCGCGGAACTCGAAGATAAGACACGGGCAAGCTCCACGCGTGGTGGCAGGGGGATGAGGCTTGGTCGACGCTTGTCCGTGCCACACTTACTTTTTTACTGAACCGTGAGTTTGAGCGAACCAGCGGAGACACGGGCAAGCTCGAAGACTCGCGTGCCCGTGGCACCAGGTAGGAGATGGTTTCGGGACAGGGGTGTCCCGAAACATCGGGAGACTCGCGTGCCCGTGGCACCGGGTCAGAGGCATCAATCAGCGGTTCCTTTTCCTTTCCGCTTTGCCTTTGTTTCGCCCTTCTTCCCAAACACCAGCTCTTTCGCGCCGTCGACTTCTTCCACATCGACGACCACCGTATCCCCTTCCTTGAATTCGCCGCGTAGAATCTTCCCGGCGACGGGGTTCTCCACGAGCGTTTGGACGGCGCGTTTGAGGGGACGCGCGCCGTAGGTTGGGTCATAGCCCCGATGCGCGAGCAGGTCGTATGCCGCGTCGGTAAGCTCGATGTCGATCTTCTGATCGGACATGCGTTCGCGCAAGCGCTCGATGAACAATTTGACGATGCGCTCCATGTGCTCGAAATTCAGCGAGTGGAATACGATTATCTCATCGATACGGTTGAGAAATTCCGGCCTGAACATTCCGCGCAACTCGGCGAGCACCTTTTCGCGCATGCCCTCGTATGCCCGGTTGAGCTCCTTCTCGTCCATATCCGCTGAAATCGGCTCTATCAGGTGCGAGCCGACGTTGCTGGTCATGATGATGAGCGAATTCTTGAAGTTGATCACCTTGCCCTTGTTGTCGGTAAGGCGGCCGTCGTCGAGAATTTGCAAAAGCATGTTGAACACTTCGGGATGCGCCTTCTCGATTTCATCGAGCAGTACGACCGAATACGGGTTGCGACGCACCGCCTCGGTCAACTGCCCGCCCTCCTCGTAGCCGACATAGCCCGGCGGCGCGCCTACGAGGCGGCTTACCGAATGCCGCTCCATGTATTCAGACATATCGAGCCGGATGATGGCCTCTTCATCGTCGAAGAGAAATTCCGCGAGGGCCTTCGCGAGTTCGGTCTTGCCCACGCCGGTCGGGCCGAGGAAGAGGAAACTTCCGATGGGCTTGTTCGGGTCCCCCAGCCCGGCGCGGTTGCGGCGTATCGCCTCGCTGACCGCTTCGATGGCCTTGTCCTGCGCGATGACCCGCTTGTGGACATTCTCCTCCATCCTGATGAGCTTCTCGGTTTCTTCC
>CAZSPL010000283.1:0-3896 GCA_964608735.1 uncultured Planctomycetota bacterium
ACACGGGCAAGCTCGAAGATGGGTCTTCGTAAGAACTTCGACCCACAAGCTCGCGTGCCCGTGGCACCATGAAGATACAGGAGAACGGAAGTGCGAGTATCGTATGAATGGCTTAAGGAATTCGTCGACTTCGACCTCGGCTACGAGGAGTTGATCCGCGAACTTACTCTCGTCGGGCTTGAGAGCGAACCCGCCCCGCCGCCGGAGTTCAATTTCGAGAAGGTCGTCGCGGCGCGGATAGTGGAATGCATCGCCGTCGATGGCGGCTCGCAGCTCCAGGTGGATGCGGGCGGCGTGACATTGCCTATCTACTGCACGGCACCGGGATTGCAGGCGGGACAGCTTATCGCGCTCGCGCTGTTGGGGGGGCGAGTCGGGAATAAGATAATCGAGCCGGCGGAGTTTGGCAGCAACAAGTCGCACGGGATGGCGTGTTCCGAAGCGGAGCTCGGTTTGGGAACCCACGAGACGAGCCTGATGTTCCTCGACGAAAATGAGATACGTCCGGGCGAGGATATCGCGGCGTATCTCGGGGCGCATCGCGGGATAGAGATAGAGCTTACGGCGAACCGCGCGGACTGCTGGAGCCTTCTCGGGGTAGCGCGCGAGATAGGCGCGATATGCGGCACGACGGTGAAGCCGCTTCCGCTCAAGGAAGACCTTCCGATCGTTAAGGACAAGGATGAGCATATCGAGATAGTCATCGCGAATCCCGAATTATCCGGGGCTTATTCCGGGCTGTTCTTTCCGATAGTCGATGTGAAACCGTCACCGCTACCGGTGGTGCGTAAACTCATCAGCGTGGGAATGAGGCCGATCAACAATATCGTCGACATATCGAACATCGTGCTTTATGAAACGGGACAGCCGTCGCATACATTCGATTACGATTTGATTCGCGGGGCGTATATAGCGGTACGTCCGGCGGCTCGCGGCGAGCGGATAACGACGCTCGACGATGTCGAGCGCGACCTCATCCCCGCCGATATAGTGATAGCGGACGGCACCGGCCCGGTGGCGCTCGCGGGAGTGATGGGCGGATTTTCGAGCGAGATAACATTCAACACGAAACGGGTGTTCCTCGAAAACGCGCATTTCGACCCGCCGTCGATAAGGCGCACATCGCGTCGTACCGGGCTTCGCACCGACGCGTCGGTACGGTTCGAGCGGGGGATCGACCCGGAAGGCCTGAGGCGCAGCGCGAAGAGGTTCGCCTGGTGGGTGGAGCATCTCGCATGCGGCACTGTCGACGATCATATCGTCGAGGTGAATTATCTGAAGGAAGAGAAGAAGGTGGTGGCGCTTCGCACCGCGCGCATGGAGAAGCTGCTCGGGTACAAGGTCGAGGACAGCCGTGTTGATGAGATACTGACAGGGCTCGGATTCGGGATGGAGAAGTCGGACGGCGTGCGGAATATCACGGTGCCGGCGTATCGTCTCGATGTCGGCATCGAGGAAGATTTGATAGAGGAAGTGGCGCGGCACTTCCGCTACGACAACCTCCCGGCCGATCTGCCGACATCGCATATGAAGGCGGCGTTGTACGATCGCAACTACGCATCGGCGCGTCATTTCAAGGATGTCCTTTCGGGATTGGGGCTGTGGGAAGTGGGCACATATGCAACGGGGCGCGAGGGATTCATCGACATGGAGAATCCATTCGACGCCGCGAGCAAGCCGGTGAGGTTCATCAATCCGCTGACCGAGGATCATGCGATGCTTCGCACGCATTTGATACCGAGCTTCCTCGGGGTAGTGCAGCATAATTTGCGGCACGGTGTCGAGCCGAAGGATTTGTTCGAGGTCGCGGCTATTTATAAGGATATCGGCGGGAAGGGATTCGAGCGTTACGCGCAAGGGCGGCAGATAGGGATACTGGCGTTGAGCAAACGGGGGAAGGGAAAGAACCGGCATGTGCTGGATGAGAAGGGGTTGCTTCATATCAAGGGGCTGGCGGAAGTATTCATCGACCAGATTGGCGGCGATGCGCCGCGTTATGAATCGCTCGGCGGGACGGAGATATACCCGGTGAAGGTCGCGATAAAGGGGGATGCGCAAGACTGGGGCATGATAGGCGCTGTGTCGGAGACTTTGCTCGATGCGGTTGACATCCCCTACGCGGCGCATTTCGCGCTGCTTTCATTCGATTTGGCGCGGGATGTTTACGAGGCTGGATTGAAGCGGATGAAATACCGGGCGCTGGCGAAGTTCCCGTCCATCGCGCGCGACATCGCGCTCGTGGTGAAGGAAAGCGTGACGTACGGGGATATCGCGGCGCTGGTGAAGAATACCGGTGGGGAATTGCTTCGCGAGGTCAGGTTGTTCGATGTGTTCCGTTCCGACAAGATCGGCGCGGGAAAGAAGCAGTTCGCGATGAGCCTACGGTACAATCACCCGGAGCGTACGTTGACGGACGAAGAAGTGAATGCGTCGATAGACGGGATCCTCAAAGCGGCGGAGCGGGAGTACGAGGCAAAGCTGCGGGACTGGTAAGTCTTTATCCTTCTGCTTTTTCGATCTGTTTCATCGTGCGGCCGGAGCGGGCGGATTTGTTCTCGGTGCCGACGGGGTTGCGTCGCGCATCGGCCTTGTCATCATTTTCCTTTTTCATGAACCACTGTTCCTGCCCGGGGGTCATGGGCCGGCTTGATTTGAAGAAGAGATAGCCGCCTTCGAGTTTACTTCCGTGAAGCCATACGTGGATTTTTCCCTCTTTGAGCGCCTTCGACAGCGGGATAGGCTTTTTAGCTGACTTGTCTTTATCCTTGTTTTTGTCTTTCTCCATCGATAGATTATCGAATGTGCCTTCATCCCATATCATCACGGTGCCGGCGCCGTATTCCCCTTCCGGGATTGTTCCCTCGAAATCGGCATAGTCGATGGGGTGGTCTTCGGTGCGTATCGCGAGTCGCATTTCCTTCGGGTTGAGCGATGGCCCTTTGGGTACAGCCCATGAGACCATCACGCCGTCGATTTCAATGCGGACGTCGAAATGCAGCGACCGCGCCTGGTGTTTCTGGATGACGAATCGCGGTTTACCCTTGGATGGTTTCCCTCCGAACGGTTCCGCGGTTTTGCTCATATTCCGCCTCTTTTTATATTCCTTAAGTGAATCTTTTTTCGGCATCTATTCCCCCCATTATTTCGATAAGTTGACGAGGATTAATGAATCACGATTTCTTGACCACTCTCGCAGGGGAGCCGGCGGCGGTGACGCCGGGCGGGATGTCCTTTGTCACGACGCTTCCGAGCGATATCTGCGCGCCTTCGCCGATGGTGATGCCGGGAGCGACGGTGACGCTGGAGCCGAGGAAAACGCTTTCGCCGATCTTAACGCCGCCCGCGAGGATGCATCCGGGGGAGATGTTGGCGAAGTCGCCGATTTCGCAATCGTGTGAAATGACGGCGCCGGTGTTGATGATGACGTGGCATCCGATGGTGAGCCGCGCGGTACAGGTGGTTCCGGGCGCGAGGAGGGAGCCGTCGCCGATTTCCACCCACGGGCCGATCGCGGCGAACGCATGGATAATCGTGGCGAATTCAAAGCCGGAGAACCGGGTGGCGACTTTACGCCGGGTGTTGTTGTCGCCGATGGCGACATGCAGCCGGAGTTCGCTTTCGCGCCCGGCGAGGATGGATTCGTCGCCGAGGAGCGGGATGCCGAACAACTCGGGCGGTTTGCCGGAGGGGTCGGTGTCGACGAAGCCCTCAACGGTGCTGTTGTCGACGGCGGACATCGCCAGGGCGGCGGCGGCGACTTCGGCGGCGTGGCCGCCGTAGCCGATTATGATGATTGGTTTGGACATTTGTTTCTCAATTTACCGTACGCATACTGAAGTGTTTGGTTTGGTTTCGGGACAAGGGTGTCCCGAAACATCGTGGAAGACACGGGCAAG
>CAZSPL010000284.1:0-3892 GCA_964608735.1 uncultured Planctomycetota bacterium
AAAGCCCGGCGGATTGCCGGGCTTGTGTGTAACAATTGTGAGTACTTTGCCTAATAGCCATAGACATAGACGTTGTCTATGAACCATCCCTTGAACCCGTTGTATGCCGAGTCCCTGGTGTAGAAGCGGAATGTGATGTTGGCGCTGGTATTCGACATGTACGGTGTGATGTCATAGACGAGATGATTCCAGATGCCGTCGCGGTTGTGCCCTCCATTGCTTATCGGGTCGGCGGACATGTAGGGGTCGACGGCCGGGTTAAGGAAATCGAGCGGGTACTCGAAGCCGGAATCATCCCTGATGAGAACTTCGAGGAAATCGAAGGTCGGCGGATTCTGAGATTCGATTTCCCACCAACTTTCGAAGGCGAGCAGACCGTTTGAATAGCCGCTGAGGTCGATTTCGGGGCTGACGGCATATCCGCCGTGCTCACTGAGCGAGTTTCCGCCGCTGCCTTCATACTGGCTAAGTTCATCATAATCGCCGATGAAATTGCCGTCGGCCGGATCGCCATACCACAGGTAGTTCATGTTCGGCCCGGGATTGTAGGGGCTAAGGGGCGGTTCGGGGAGAATGCCGCCGTCCATTTCATCGGGAGCGAGATAAACCCACCCGGGAGCTATGAATGTATTGATAAGCCCGGGATTCCAGGTCTGTATATGCCATTCGTGGAAATAATTGATGTCGTACAGCTCGTAAGTCCACCCGGTGCTTGTCTCGAAATCTTCCTGGAAGACAATCTCCTTGCCGTCCTCGATGGGATTGAGCTGGAAATGGATGTTGGGGACGGTGATGTTGGCTTCCACCTGGTAACCGACACTCACTTCGACCGCTTCATATCCCGGCGCGGAGCAGTAGACGGTCCATCCACCGACGGGGAAATAAGTGTACTGATCGGAGCTTGCCATGACTTCGGTGGCGGAGTAATAGCCGCTCTCCTTGCAGTGCGCGCCGCCGGCGAATTTCGGCTGCGGGGAGTAGAACATGTTAAGCTGGTCGGACCGCACGCGTACCGCGGCTTCAGGAAGAGGCGAGCCGGTGTCGGCATCGGTTACCTTCCCTGTAACACCGCCGGAGAAATAGTGGTACGCGGTATCATCAAAAATGGAACCCGGATCCCCTTCGAGGTTGAGGCCGTAGTCGATCTCGTAGTTCTCGCCTGAGGGTACGACAATTCCGTTGCATACCATGATGTCATAGCCGGCGGTCGATATCTGCATATCGTATGTACCGGGATCGACCGGAACCTCGTATTCACCATCCGCGACGATCACCGGGGCGGGCATGTAGCCCATTGTGTCCTGGTTGACCGTGCTGACGACCGCGCCGTCGAGTTCGGACAACGTATAGCAGTCGAAAACGCGTCCGGAGATGAACTGGTCGGCGCCGGGTACAACCGCGAAGTCGACATAATCGTAGAGCTTCACGTTGTAATCCTCGCTCTTGGCGGCGATGAGCGCCGTGTAATCGCCTATCGGCTGCATCATCTCGTTGGAGAATGTGAGCGACCACAGCTCTTCAACCGGGTCGTAAATCATGTCTTCGATGCCGCCGGTGAGCCCATGCAGATCCACCTGCACGGATTCGACATCATCCTGGTGGTCGTTTACGCGGCAGCTTATGGTTCCGGAGCCGCCAGAGGGCGTGAGGTTGCCGTTGTAATCTATATCGATAATCTCATAGGGTTCCTTGCAGTTCCCGGGCCATGAGACATCGACGGCATAATTGATATTGAACAGAGGCGGCGGGGGCGGGATGTAGACCTGGTAGATTTCATCGTAGACGCTCGCCGGCGGGAACTGCCTGTCCGGGGCGGATTTTGCGAACGCCTTGAACGGGTTAATCTGTTCGAGCGGGTCGAAAAGCTGTATGTAGTTGTCGGGATTGAGCAGCGCGGTGTCCTTGCTCGGGTTCAGGAACATAATGCCGCGGACATCATAGCCGAGAACGAATGTCGGGTTCCTGAGGATGACATCCACGGTATAAATCTTCTCGACAGGATCAAAGCCGGTAAGCTGGACGACTATGCAGTTGAGGTTGGGGCACACGAATGGGTCGTTGAGCATCTGCTTCACGTTGTAATGCCCCATCGCGGAGTGATTCTCCACTACATCGACGGTCATGTCTTCGAGATTGAGGACGAAAGTGCAGTAGAGCATCACATCATGCCCGGCACAATCGGCTTCAGTAATATTGCTGTCGAGCAAAGGTGAGCGGTATTCCTGGGGGTTATTGTCGTCGACAACCGGGGCGATCGGATTTCCGCCCCCGGAGCAGCCTACGATAGCAACAAGAAATACCGTGGCGAGGATATAAAGCCAGTATCGAATGCGCATCGGAGCCTCCTTATATTTTCAGGCCAATCGGCTTATTGATAGTACCCCTCGGCGGGCCGTTAGCGAGATGTGGGAAACCGGGACGCCTTCAGCCCGTCTTCACGAGAGATAATTATAGCAGAAACATGATTCCGCAACCGGAATACCCGGCTTGTCGCGGGACAAGCTTGGGATTATACTTCCTTAATGAAATTAGATGCGTATTACAGGCATGAAATGAAGATAACACTTAAAAATTTCCAATTATTGTTAATCGTCGTACTCCTGATAGCCGGATGCGGCGGCGGTAAGGATGATACCGCGCCAGCGGAAACGCGTGAGGGGAAGATAGTCGAAGTAAAGGCTGTCGTGTCCGGTTACCTGAGCCTCGAACGCCCGGTGAGCGGAGTGCTGCTTCCGGTGAACGACGCGATGGTCAGCGCGCAGGTATCGGGTAACGTCGAGAGCATCGTGTCGGATGAAGGCGAGCATATTGGCAAGGGTGATGTTGTCGTGAAGCTCGATGACGGCATCGCATCGCGGCAGCTCGACCTTGCGCGCGCGGGATACGAGCAGGCGCAGGCGGGCTATGAACTCGCCATCGACCCGTTCCGCGAGGAAGACATCACCCAGGCGCACGCCGCATTGGAAGCGGCGCAGACGTCATACGACGTCGCGAGCGCCGATCACGAGCGGAACAAGCTTCTCTTCGATGAGGGAGTGATCTCGGAGCAGCAGCTCAATTATTCGGAGCAGGCATTGCAGGGGGCCAACGCCGCGCTGGTGCAGGCATCGGAAACGCTCGCCAAGATGGAATCCGGGCCGCGGGCAGAGGAGATAGAGTCAGCGCGGGCGGGGCTTGCGAGCGCCGAAGCCAATTACCGTCTCGCGAGCGAGAGCTATTCATATTCGTCGATCCGAAGCCCGTTCAGCGGAATCGTAGCGGAAGTCTATGTCGATACGGGTGAACTTGTCGCGCCCGGGATGCCGGTATTTCGCGTGGTCGATCCGTCGGTGCTTCTTATCGAAACGAGCCTTGCCGACAATGAACTTGCGGGGCTGAATGTCGGTGACGAAATCGGTGTAACGGTCGATGCGCTCACCGGCAAGACATTCACCGGCAAGCTGAGTTACATCGCGCCGGCGGCGGATGCGTTGAGCCATACATTCAAGGTGCAGGTGAGCATCGCCAACGATTCGGAATCGCTCAAGCCGGGAATGGTCGCGCATGCGCGGCTTACGCGGGATGCATCGGAAGCGCGTCTTCTCGTGCCGGTCGAGGCGCTTCTTACCGAGGATGGGAATAGATATTTGTTCGTGCTCGAAAAGGGTGAGGGGTCCGATGGCGATAGCGGTGAGAAGAACGGCGTGGTTCGTAAGCGCGCCGTCACGGTGGCTAATTTTTCATCGGAATATGCCGAGGTGACATCAGGCGTGAATGAAGGGGATTTGGTGGTCATACGCGGCATCCGGGGCCTTGCGGATGAGGATGAAGTGAGTTATTACGAGTCGGAGGATTAGTCGCGATAACGGTCTTATGTAGCCCGGAAATTCTTATTTGGGTCCCGGCAAAGGAT
>CAZSPL010000285.1:0-3871 GCA_964608735.1 uncultured Planctomycetota bacterium
TGCAGTAAAAGGGTGCCACCCGGATGGCTGAATCTGGATGGGAAAAGGGTGCACCCGGATGGCTGAATCTGGATGGGAAAAGGGGTGCCTGCCTTCGCTATTTCCTGATCAACCTCACCTCGATATCTTCCCTGTGCATGGTGCGTTCGCAGTATGTACAGAAGAGGGCCAGCGGCTCGCTCTTGGCAACCTTGAACCGAGTGCGGATGTGCTCCACATTCGTCACGCAGTTGGGATTGTTGCACGCGATGATACCCTCTATCGTCGGCGGAAGTTCCGACTTGAATTTCTTCACCACTTCGTAATTCTTGATGATGTTCATGGTGACGTGCGGCGAGATGACACTCACCTTGTTGATATCATCCTCCGTGAGGAAAACACCTTCCACCTTGATGATACCCTTTCGCCCGTAATACTTGCTCTTCAAGTTGTTCCCCACGGTGACCTGGTCGTCGCATTCGTCGATGCGGAGTATCCTGACAATCTTGAACACCGCTTCGGGGTCGATATGGTCGAGCACCGTACCGTCGCTGATAAGCGAGATGGTGCGCTTTGTCTTGATGCCGTTCTTCTTCGCGGCGGCCTTGGTTATTTTCGCTCTCATTTCATCGCTCCCATCACAAGGCATAGCAGGGCCATGCGGGTCGGTATCCCGTTGGCGGCCTGCTCGAAATAAAGTGCATGTTCGGTCTTGTCGACATCGTCGGCGAGCTCATCGACACGCGGAAGCGGGTGCAGTATCTTCAGCGAGCGCTTGCTCCCGTCGAGTGACTTCTTCGAGATGAAATATCCTTCCTTCACCTTCTCGTAGTCGAGGTCGTCGCCGAAGCGCTCGCGCTGTATACGCGTGACATAGAGGATATCCAGCTCCTTCTTCACTTCCGCGAAATCCTTGTGCATGGTGTAATTGACCCCCATGTCGTCGAGTTCCTCGAGCTGGTACGACGGCATCGGGAGCAGCGGGGGGGAGATGAAATACATGCGCGCGTTGAACAGCGAGAGGGCATATGCCAGCGAATGCACCGTGCGCCCGTACTTCAAATCCCCCATGAAACCCACCTTGAGCCTGTCGAGTTTTCCTTTCGCTTTGAGTATGGTGAACAGGTCGAGGAACGTCTGCGACGGATGCTGGTTCGCGCCGTCGCCGCCGTTGATGACCGGCACGATCGATATCTCCGATGCGAGCCGCGCCGCGCCTTCGACCGGGTGGCGCAGGACGAGCACATCCGAATACGACTCGACGATCTTTATCGAGTCGGCGAGGGATTCGCCCTTCTGCGCCGATGTGCTCTTCGCGTCGGAGAATCCCATCACCTCGCCGCCGAGGCGAAGCATCGCCGATTCGAAGCTCAACCTCGTGCGCGTGGATGCTTCGAAAAAGAGGGTCGCGAGGACCCTTCCCTTGAGTTTCTCCGAGTAACGCGACGGCGCTTCATCGATCTTCGCCGCGCTCTCGAGCACGTGCATTATATCGTCCCGGTCGAAGTCTCTCAGCGAGACTATGCTGTGTCCCTTGAATTTCATCGATTGACTTCCCCCGCGAAGTGGTTTGTAATTCCCCCCGCAAAACGGCTTGCAGCGCCCCTTGCAAAGCGGTTTAAAAAAAAGGCCAACCCGCGATACGCGTAGTCGGCCTTTGATGGTTGTCCCTGGTCTCTTTCTCTCATTCTGAAATTCAATTTATAGCAGATTGCGCGGCGGAAAGAAAGGGAAAGCGTGGATGATTTTCGGGGAAATTGCGGCGACTGTGAGCGCGGGCGTCCCGGGGCTATTGAAAATATGCGTGCTGGATTTGGGTAGGGCGGATTTGAGCGGCATGAAACTTCGATGCGCATGAATACTCGACGCGGAAATCCGCCCATGTCGACGAGCGCGCATCACGGCTACGCCGTCGCACAAGAGTGCGAATAGATACGCGCTACCCGGTTTTTCAACGGACCAGTCCCGTTCACATGGAAGCGAGGAGGATGAAGACACGGACAAGCTTCGTGTGTGGTGGAAGTACGATGATGATTGGCTGACGCTTGTCCGTGCCACACGTATCTATTTACTTGAAAATCCTGTTTGTTCTCTTAAAAGAAGAAGACAAGGAAAAGTTCACGGGGTGATGGGAGAATTTACACTTCCATGACATCGTTAACTTGTTAATCCTTAATGTGTTAAGTATAATATTCGATGAGTTCTGCAAGCAAGGAGGGAGAGCCATGTTTGACAGCACCTTCGAAAGCATCTACCTCGCCGGGACGATTGTCGCCGGCGCTATCCGGATCAAATACACGAGGGGCCGAAGCCGGGACGATATCGTCGTCGACCGCCGCACCCGCATCGACGTCCTCGTTGTCACGCTCACGGGGATGGGCGTGATTTTGCCCCTGCTGTATTTTTCCACCCCGTGGTTCGATTTCGCGGATTATCATCTGCCGCCCTGGGCGGCATGGCTCGGCGTGCTCGCATTCGCTCTTTCGCTCTGGTTGCTGTGGCGCTCGCATGCTGAGTTGGGGCGCCACTGGTCGAATTATGCGCGCATCAAGCAGGACCACACACTCGTCAAGAGCGGCGTTTACAGGTGCATACGCCACCCGATGTATTCCGCGCACTGGCACTGGGCCGTGGCGCAGGCGCTGCTCATCTGGAACTGGCTGGCGGGCTTCGGGATGCTGCTCGCATATATCCCGATATACATGCACCGCGTTCCCCGCGAAGAGCGCATGCTCATCGAGCATTTCGGCGATGAGTATCGCAGGTATATGAAACGTACGGGGCGGGTTCTTCCGAAAGCGTTCAAGAAAAAGCAGTAACACCGATGCGGCACCCGGGTTTATTCACCTACAAGCTTCGAAGACTCGCTTGCAGGCGGCACCTGGTCGGGGATTTCCGTTAGCGAGGGAAACCGCTCGACGATAAGTTTCGTCAGGAGCGCCCCGGCGGCAAGCGCTGTCCAGAAAAAAGCGTAGAGGAGGATAAGCTTCATCGTATTTTCAGCGCCCGGCGTCACCTGTACGAGGTTGATGAAGATATCGTGAACGTAATGGAACACAATGGCCGGAAGGAGCGAGCCGGTTTTCAGGACGATGTATATGAACAGAAGTCCCATGAAGAAGAGGCTGATCAAGTCAACGACCACGTCGAGTGTAAAACCGCTCAGATGCGCGACAGCGAAGATGACGGAAATCCATATAACAGCGCTGCGTTGATTGTACTTCTGCAGGAGTATCGCGAATATGATGCCGCGAAAGAAGACCTCCTCCCATATGCCGCGGGTGAGCCCCTTCACGAGACGGAGAGGCGGCACGGTGCTCCAGTCGAGCTGGAAATGCCCGGTGAGGAGTGATGCCAGGTATATGCTTGAAAGTGTGAGGCATGCCACCAACAGGCCTATCGCGATGTTCCTTCCCACGGGGGCCACGGGAAGGAGCCTGATATCATAGCAGTATTCCTTAAACGATTTGCGGCCGTACGGGAGGCCGAGGACAAAGGGCGTGAGGATAAGCGCGACCACGCCCAGCGCGACGAAGGCGAGAATCGGCGGGAGCCATTTGCCGGGCAACATCTCCAACATCAGGCAGGCAACGAAAAGTACCACGGTTATGACGAGCTTGAGTCTTGTTAAGAGCGTGAACGGGGGATTGGTTTTTGCATCGTTCGTGTTCATCCTGTCACCACCAATGGTTTTCAATGGTAGTATATAGCTCCGGGTTCACCTACAAGCTTCGAAGATGGGTCTTCGTAGGAACTACGACCCACAGGCTCGCTTGCAGGCGGCACCCGGGTTGGGCGCCTTTATCCGGGCATCAGAATGCCGTATTACGGACTTCTCAGGATTCGTGCAACGGGGTATATTTAGGGCGTATCGATGGGAGTGTGTGGCGGT
>CAZSPL010000286.1:0-3839 GCA_964608735.1 uncultured Planctomycetota bacterium
CGTCGTCTTTACGATACAACTAAATGGTTGTATCATAAAGGAGGTCGTGAATGCATCTGCTGAGGTTCTACAAAACGGAATCCGGGAGAACACCGGTAAGGGAGTTTATCAAGATGCAGCCGTGACCAGTTAGAACCATTCTGGGAGAGCATATCAGGAAGCTCTGCGAAGGATTTCCCGGCAGGATTCTCACTGATGTTAAACATCTCAGGGGAAGACTCTGGGAAATGCGGGTTAAGGCTGAGAAGAAGGAGTATCGAATTATCTACGGCTTGGTAGCTGATGAGATTATTCTTTTACATTCATTTATCAAGAAGAAGAGGAGAACAGGTCATGAAATCGAAACGGCAGAGCAAAGATACAAGGACTATTTCCAGAGATTCAGTCGCTGAGAAACGTAAAAGGGTACCACCGTATGAAGTGGTCGACCTGAATGCATGGCTTGTCGAACTTGTCGGCGATGATGAAAACGCCAGGACCGCGCTGGAGGAGACGAGAAGCTCATTCGCGCTCATCAAGGAGTTGATCGACCTTCGCGAAAGAGCGGGGCTCACGCAGAAACAGCTTGCCGGGAAGATGGGGGTCACGCAGCAGATGGTCAGCAAGATGGAGAATGTCAACTACGAGGGGCGGACGTTCGCGAAAATATGGCGTCACGCCGACGCGCTTGGGTATCGACCGGTCATCAAGTTCGAGCCCATCGAAAAATGGCGCAAGAAACATCCCATCGCGGGCTTGGATGATAAGCGATAACCCGTTACACTTGTGGATGTTGTGCGCAGGGATCGGAATTATGGATAGAAGATACTTCCTCGGCATAGATGTGGGCTCCATTTCAACGAATCTCGTTTTGATCGATGAGAACAGCGAGGTCGTGGAAGGGGTATATCTTCGCACCGAGGGACGCCCCATCATCGCGGTTAAGGACGGCCTGAAGAGAATAATAGATGCCGTACCCGGGCTGAAGTCGTTGGATATCGCCGGGGTGGGCACCACCGGGTCGGCGAGGCAGTTGTCGGGGATAATGGTGCGCGCGGATATCATCAAGGATGAAATCACCGCGCATGCGGTCGCCACCATCGAACTGGTCGGCAAGGATGTCTGCACCATATTCGAAATCGGCGGGCAGGACTCGAAGATAATCATCCTCGCCGAGGGGATACCCGTCGACTTCGCGATGAACACGGTATGCGCCGCGGGCACGGGCAGCTTCCTCGACAACATCGCGAAACGCATCAACATCGATATCTCGGAATTCGGCCCCATCGCGATGAAGTCGGAGAGCCCGGCCGAGATAGCCGGACGGTGTGCCGTATTCGCCGAGAGCGATTTCGTGCACGCACTGCAGGCGGGGCTTCCGATGGAGGATGTCCTGGCGGGGCTATGCGACGCGCTCGTGAGGAACTACCTGAACAATGTCGGCAAGGGGAAGGAGATCCTCGAACCGATAGTATTCCAGGGCGGTGTAAGCGAGAACATCGGCGTCGTCAGGGCGTTCCAGCGGAAGCTCGGGTGCGATGTCATCATCCCGAAGCATAACACGATAATGGGCGCGGTGGGTTCGGCGCTCCTTGCCAAGCGCCAGACCGCGAACGGCAAGCGGCCTACGACGTTTTACGGTTTCGAGCTTACCGATGTGGATTTCGCGTCGAGGGCAATCCGGTGCGATGACTGCGCCAACCTCTGCCAGATAATATGCGCCACGCGCGAGGATGAAATACTCGCCGTATGGGGCGACAAATGCGGCAAGTATACGGGCAATCATATGCTCGCCGAGGACAAACTCGCCGCGGCGAGGCACGCGCATTAATTCAGCGGGAATATTCCGCCGGGGATGACATGTTCGTCAATCCACGCAATAATGAATCCGTCGATACGTGATACCTCCAAAATTCCTTTGCCATTGAACGGCGTTTAGGTGATAATTGAATCCGGTGAGGCGATAATGTGAATCGATTTAGTGGGATGCGTTTTTACACCGCCACTGAACTTGGGATAAATCGCATGGTATTGCAGGAAAGGGACCTTTCCAGATTAAGCTTTACACACTAAGATACCAAGGAGGTTCGACTTGCGAACAAAAATCGTCACATTGCTCATGGCGATCCTGTTGTTTTTCGTACTTCAGGTCGTCAGCACGGCGGATACCCGCCAGATAGGGGGATATGTCTACGAGGGCGAATCCCGCTTCGTAGACAACGTATGGAATTTCGTCTCGCAGTTTGACAGCGGATGGAATCCATGGGAAGTCATGTACGGCCGTAACTGGGAGCGCGACCAGTATTATTACTGCGAGACGTTCCAGTGGGACACCTACCACCAGATGAGGGTGGACTACATGGACTTCAGTTATTATTCCGGCCATGGGAATAATTTCCTGATCGACATGCGTCCCGGCGAGACGGTCTGGTTCAACAACTGCCCGGGCTACGGCGATCTGCCGAACAACGGCGACCTGGAGTTTCTCGTCTTCCAGTCATGCGCGGTAATCCCCGGTCCGCCGGATGTGTCCGACTGGTGGAGCCCATGGTGGGAACACAACGGCGACCATATCTTCCAGGGAATGCACCAGGCCATCGGTTATCGCACCGGCAGCTATTCAGGGAATTCAGTAAGCACAATTTTCGGGAACCGGGTCAAGGTCGGACAGCCTGTATGGCAGGCATGGTTTGACGCGGTTAACGACCAGAGGGCGATGTCGGGCGGAGGCTCATACCCCGGCTACGCCGCGGCTGTCATGTACCCGCCGCTGGATAACGACTCCATCTATGTCTACGGCGCGGATCCCCCGATGAACGCACACTGGCTGCGTATTTACTGGCAAGAGTAACCTGAGGAAGGAGGAAAAAAATGAAAAAACGAATAATCCAATCAACGATTCTGATTATCGCCATAGCCCTCATCCTCAGCGTTATCCCGAGTACCGGTGATGCGCAGAGGCCAACCGGGGCGAAGATAATCTGGCTGAACGACATCAAGATCGAGCCCGCGAACAATCTTGTGGCGCTCCGTCTCAACAACAAGCCGATCGCGAAGGGTGAATTCACCGACCTCTCGAACAGGATCCTGAGGAAGGTTTTGAAGCGAGAGAACGTGAAGCTCACCGAAGAGCGGATGGGCGAGGATAAGAATTTCATCGCATGGATCGATGAGCAGGACCCGTCATCGCTCATATGGCAGGACCTCAACAACGGCAACCTGTTCTTCTCCAACCAGAAGACCAAATTCCTGCACATGGAGAAGGCAAATCTTCCGCGGGGCGAGAAGGCCATGGCCATCGCTACCGGCTTCCTGAAAGATCTCAATCTCATGCCGGCCGATTTCGAGAATGCCGAGCTTCTGCATACGGGGGGCATGTTCTCGCAGGATCTCCAGGACGGTAAGACCGGCCCCAAGTTGCAGCATCTTATCTCGTTCCAATGGGGAAGGGTCATCAACGGTGTACCCGTGCAGGGTCCCGGAAGCAAGATTGTCATGGAGCTCGGGAACGGCGGCGAGGTTGTCAGCCTCACCAAGAAATGGAACCCGACCATGGCAAAGATTGGGATCATGAATCCCGAGTTGAAGATCCGTGAGCCCATCAGGGGCGAGCTGAAGCTGAAAGAAGGGGCGAGAGACATCGGGGAGCGCAAGATCAACCCCGATACGGGCGCGAAGATGCAGCTGTCCGAGTATTACACGCCCGAAGAGATCAAGGATCTTGCGACCAAGGCATTGGCCGCGGAATGGACGACCGCCGATTCCATAGAGATCCGCAACGTGCGCCTCGTCTACTACGACCGCTCTGGCGACTTCATCCAGCCCGCTTATGCCATCGAGGCATTCGTAATGGCGGGGAA
>CAZSPL010000287.1:0-3798 GCA_964608735.1 uncultured Planctomycetota bacterium
AACCTTTTTCGATTTGGTTTGTCTTATAATTCGAACGCCCCCTCAAGAACCTTTTGTGTTTGCATAGCTTGGGCTATGCGCGTATGACAATCGTCCCACTTGCTCGCTCCCCGAGGAATATTTCCCGCCAAACTCCCCAGGTGCGCCAGCTTACTCCCGCAGGATTCAAGCCTATGCCTGATGCGGCACTGCATCGCGGCGTAAGGCAACATGGGAGGTTTGGCATGAGCGAAAATTGTTCGATGAAAGATTCCCGGGGGACTGAGTCGCGACCGACGATACTCTTCATCGCGATTATTCACGACCAGTACCAGTCATTCAACGCGAAGGAATACGGCCTGAGGGGAGTATTCGACCTCGCTCCCCACAAACAGGCGTTCCTTTCACTCACCGCGTGGCTGAGGCTGAACGGATGCGAGGGGCATTATATATGGGTCGGGATGCCCGGCCCGGCGGCGGTCGCGAAAATTGAAGAGAAAATCGCGGAATGCCGTCCCGATGCCATAGGCTTCAGCCTGTGTACCGAGGAGTTGACCGTCAACTACCGGCTCATCGAGATGATGAAGGAGAAGCATCCCGGGATACCCATAATTGTCGGCGGGCATCATGTCTCGGCGATGCCGCGGGATACCATTGAGGAATTTCCGCTGATTGATTACGTCGCCATCGGGGAAGGGGAGAGTACGCTTACCGAATGGCTGAAATGTATTGCCGCGGGTGGTAGCAAGGCGGAGATGTTGAAGATAAAGGGGCTTGCGTTTCGCGATGACGACGGCAAGATCGTTGTAACTCAGAAACGGGGGAAGATAGAGGATGTTAATATCCTGCCGGACCCGGCATACGACCTGATATTCGAGCCGAATTCGGAGGATGCGCGTAACCGCGCGTTCCCGCTGGTGTCGTCATATGGCTGCTATTACCACTGCACTTTCTGTGCGGCGGAGCATGGGCATTACAGGTATCTGCGTCCCGAGCGGGTAGTCGACCAGATTGAGCGCGCCATCCGCGAATTCGGCGCGCGCTATTTCGCCATACGCGATAGCTTCTGGCCGCCGAATTTGAGGTGGCTCGACGCGTTCTGCGATGAAGTCGAGAGGCGGAAGCTCAAGTTCGAGTTCCACTTTTCCACAAGAGTGGATTATCTTCGGGGGGAGCACTTCGAGAGGTTGAAGCGTATCGGCATGCGGACAGTGGCGATAGGGGTCGAGGCGGGAGATCCGCGGATCCTCGAGGCGATCAAGAAGGGGATAACCGTCGAGCAGGCGAAGCAGACGGCGAGGATATTGAACGACATCGGCATCTTCACGGTCGGGCTGTTCATGGTCGGTAACCAGTATGAAGACCGGGGCACCATCGATGCGACGGTGAATCTCGCCGCCGAGCTGAACACATCGATATGCTTCTTCAGCGTGCTCGCGCCATTCCCCGGCACCGAGGCATATGGCTTCTGCCCCGTTGAGAAGCGCGATTGGTGGAAATCCGGGAGGGAGCGGCCTTCGATATGCGGGCTTCGCGAGGATGAGCTTGAATCGCTTAGCAAAACGGCCTATATTCGCTATCCTCTGAGGTGGCGGTATGTTGTCCAGCATATAATCGGCGGACGGCTTCCGATAGAGTACCGGCAGCTTGCGCTCAGGCTGTTCATCGTAAACCTGCGGAAATACGTACTTGGGATATCCGAGCGCTACAGACTGGGCCGGGGGGTAATCAGGCAGGCCAGGCGAATATTGAAAGTGAACGACAGGCTTGCCGTTTCCTGAAAGTAACCGTTAAAAAACGAGTAACAGTTACCTTTCGCAAAAAAGGGCGTAAATCGCTATATTTGGTGTTTCTCAGGATTTTTTCTTTAAAATATTGCTTTCCGCATCTAATTAATTAGGATATAATGTAGACACTTTAAAAGAATGGGTGATAAATATGGGAGCTATGCGTGAGCCCAGAAGTTCAACCATCCTCCTTGCGTTGATCTTAGTACTTGTTATTGCGGGGTGTTCGGGCAATAACCTTAGCCCGGTTACTCCGGATAACTCAACGGGCGATAAGCCGTCCGTAATTCTCGAAGAACCGCGCGATGTGGACGAAGCCGATGTTGCCACGATGCATTCGCCACTCGGGTTCTTCGCGTGCGAGGCTGACCCGATAACCGGGACGCTGGTTATCGAGCCCCTCAGGATCGCGGAGCAGCATATCAATGCTGTTTTCTATCTTGAGCAGGGCGCCAATCACCTGCTTACGGTCGAGGGTATGCCGGTGTTCAGCAACGGCGGCAAGCAACTCGATATAGACATCGGGCTGACTCATCCGATGAGCGACCCGATTTGGACCGGCTTCGATGTCCGCACGATATTCATCAGCGCGGGCAGCGTTGGGAGCTGGGCGGATTATACAATCAAGATTGCCGGCAAGAATGAAACGAGGCTTATGAATGCCGATGGCTACACCCGTTGGTGGAACCCGAAAGAATTCGTCTATGGCGGGATTTACGGTTTCATCGGCGGCAAGCTTGGCTACTTCATCGGCCCCACGGAAGCCGCTATCCTCAACGGCTACAAGTATTATGCCGACGGCCTGGGCGCGAACGATGATATATCCACGCTCAACACGGCCAACAGGGGCATGTTCACCGCGGGAAATAAAAACGTGAGGCACTTCACCATCTCGCTGATGGGCGGGATGAAATTCAACTATGCGGTTGATGCATCGTGGGCTGCCCCCACCGCAGTGCCACCGGTTCCGCCGGGAGATTTCCCGATGAAGGCGAACCAGCTCGAACCGTACCGGATCGATGTTGACGAGTGGGTCAATACCCTCTGGTATGAAAATGCCGGGAGCCATGGCGGCAATGTGTTTTACCGCATCACGGCTTACGACTGGCAAGGCGCCGGCACAATCGGCGGACCGTTCATCGAAATCCCCGCGCTCGGTATCGAGAAGGCTATAAACGACATTATCGATATCGGCGATAATTACATCACCTGGGCATTCGATGTTCGCGACCCGAATATCAACGAAGCGGGCCTGGCGGATGTGCTGATCACCATCTATTCACCGCAGGGTGATTACCAGCCGAATTATACGGGCGTAAACAAGCTGCTGAGAGCCTACACGCTCCACCATACGGCGGTCTCCTCGGTGATACTCCCCGACTACCCGCCCGTCGCTGTAGCAGAAGCCACGACATCGGCCGATATCGCCAAGCACGAGAATGTCTCGTTCGACGGCGAGGCGAGCTACGATCCGGACGGCGACGTTGTCCTGTGGGAATGGGACTTCAACGGCGACGGAGTGTACGGCGACGAGATACTGTCGGGAACGATGGAAAAACCGACCGCGGTCTTCGATGCGGGCGGCCCGACGCTCGTGGATGTGCGCGTAACCGATGACGAGGGCTACACGGGAACACTCGACGAGAAGATCCTCGTGAATGTCTCGAACCAGGGCCCCACGGCCGATTTCGACATCAACCTCGACCCACCGTACTATGCCAGCGCGCTGTATGAATTCGACGGCTCGCCGAGCAGCGACCCGGACGGGGAAGTCGCCGTATGGCAGTGGGACTTCAATTATGACGGTAGTTTCAATGTCGATGACGAGGGTATGGTCGTCTACCATGCGTTCGAGCTCGGCACGTCCAGCGTGATGCTTCGCATCGAGGACGATGACGGCGCCGAGGATTTCATCGATGCACCTTTCGAGATGAACTTCTCATACAAAGACAACGAGCCCCCGGTGATCGACTATGTCGAGTACAGCCGGACGACGACCCTCAAGGGTTCGGAAGATGAGCGTGTCTCCTTG
>CAZSPL010000288.1:0-3797 GCA_964608735.1 uncultured Planctomycetota bacterium
CTCCTCACTGTAAGTAAGACTCGCGGAGGAGGAAGGCGTTTAACGGATTTCCGGGGAATTACGGATTTATGACAAGAGAGGTGGCCTTTTTGTTCCGGGTGGCACGGTCTGGCGAGTCCGCGAGCCTGACTGTGGCTCCCGGCAATGCGCGATTAAGACCACGGTTATCCCTCGCCGGGCTCGGGAAAACCGTGCCACCCAAGCCCGCATAGGATCGAGGCGTCAGTTGGGGGAGATTATCCCCTCTATTCTCCCCATCATCTTGCCAGTCGGCGTCGTTTGTGGTTTAATTAACGTTTGCGCCTCGATACGGAAACCCGCCCCGTGCGGGTTTGTGGCGTCGAAAGGCGCCGGGGTATTACATTGAGCGCGGGTTTTTTATTCATAATCTCCGGGCCTTCGGGCGCGGGAAAAGGTACGCTGGCGAGGCGGCTCGTGGATGAACTCGACGATGTCGTGCTCTCCGTAAGCTGCACCACCCGCAAGCCTCGCCCGGGAGAGATTGACGGCGAACATTACTTCTTCCTTGGTGAGGAGGAATTTGTAAAACGCATCGAGGCCGGAAGTTTCCTCGAATGCGCGAAGGTTCATGGGAAGTGGATGTACGGCACACCCGAGAGCTTCGTCAGGGAGCACATCGAGGCCGGGCGGGTGGTTGTGCTGGAGATCGACGTGCAGGGATTCAGGGAAGTGATGGACATCGATATCGATAAAGTATCGGCGTTCGTCACGCCGTCGGACCCGGGCGAACTCGGCAGGCGAATACGGGGACGCGCCCCGATGAGCGATGATGAACTCGCGTGCCGCATGCACGTCGCCGACGAAGAATATGAATACGTCCCGCTGTTCGATTACTTCATCATCAACGACGTCCTCGATGAAGCGGTGGCCGATATCATCGCCCTCGTGCGCGCCGAAAGAGCGAGAGTAACCCGGCGGCGGCATATTATTGCGGAAATTATCCAACAGAGAGGTAAGGAGTCGAATGCGTAAACCAACTATCGATGACCTGTTACGGAACGAAGGCAGCATCTATACACTGACAGTGCTCGCGGCGAAGCGGGCGCGGCAGATCAAAATCCTCGAAAGGGAAAAGAAGGAGCCGCTGCAGACCGCCCTCGAGGAAATCGCCGCCGGCAAGGTCAAGGCGCACTTCGATAAAATGGAAGTCGACGACGAGCGCCTTGTCGAGGGGATGAGGAGGTCCGAGGCTCGCGTAAACGCCGAGGATGAACTTCCCCCGAGCGCGTTCGACGATGAGGAAGAGGCCAAGCAGCCGAGGCTTTTTCCGGTCGTGTAGAGGCCCGGACGGTGAACCGATGCGTCATAATGCCCACTCCAAAGGTGGGCTTATATTTTCGAAGGTGAGTGCAGGGATTTGGCCCGCGTTATACTTGGCATAACCGGTTCGATTGCGGCATATAAAGCGGTGGAGCTTATGAGGATGCTGCAGAAGTCGGGACACGATGTGGTCCCGGTCATGACCGAGTCCGCGACGAAATTCATCGCGCCGCTCACATTCGAAACCCTCTCGAAAAATCCATGCCATGTCTACACATTCCCCGATGAGCGGCGATTCGACCCGGAACATATAAGCATCGTCAAGAGCGCGGACATCATGGTCACCGCGCCCGCGACGGCGAATATCATTGCCAAGTATCGCCGCGGCATCGCCGACGACCTCTTGAGCCTTACCGCGCTCACGTTCGGGCTGCCGCATATCATCGCGCCCGCCATGAACCTCCGCATGTATGCGAACCCCATCTACCGCGAGAACGAACACTACCTGAGGGCGAAAGGATACGAATTCGTCGATCCCATACGCGGGCAGCTCGCCGCCGAGGGCGAAGTCGGATGGGGCAAACTCGCCCCGGTCGAGGAGATACACCGGCGGATTACGTCGCGCATCGCGAACATGAGCAGCCTGAGATCGAAACGGGTACTCGTTTCGGCGGGCGGGAACCGCGAGATGATAGATTCGGTGCGATGCATCACCAACCTTTCGAGCGGACGCATGGGCTATGCGCTTGCGCGGGAAGCGTCGAGACGCGGCGCCGATGTCGTGCTCGTGACGTCGTCCGACATGCACCCCGATTTCACGTGCCGGGCGATACGCGCGGTATCCGCCGGCGAGATGAAATCCGCTATCGAGAATGAATTCGATGCGTGCGACGTGCTCGTGATGGCGGCCGCGGTGAGCGATTTCCGCCCGGTGAATCCCGTCGACGGCAAGCTCGAACGCTCGTCCGGGAAGCTTGCGCTCGAACTCGTAGGAACCGATGACATTCTTGCGACACTTAAGCCATTAAAAGGTGATAGGATTGTCGTCGGATTCGCCGCCGAAGCGGGCGCGAATCCCGAACGCGTACGCGAAAAGCTGCGCGCGAAAGGCGTCGATATGCTCGTGGTGAACGATGTGTCCCGCGCGGATATCGGTTTCAACACGAGAGAGAACGAAGTTGATATACTCATGCCCGGCGGACGCGTGGTGCATCTCGACAAGGCCGCCAAGGACGACATCGCGCGCGGCATCTGGGACGAGATCGACAAACTGCTGCGTTGAGAATATTTATATCGAGGAGATTGTTCAATGAAAAAGAAAATGACTTTGCGCTTCTACCTTACCCTCGCGGCGATAGTGGTTTTTTCGATGACCATCTCATCGGCGGTAACATTCGCCGCCGCGAAGGTGCTCATCGACCCGGTCGTAGTGAAGGTCAATGACGAGGCGATAACCGAAACCGAATTCCTCTATTTTCTAATGGGCAAGTACGGCGATGACGTGGTCGACCAGCTCATCGAACACATACTCCTCGCCCAGCAGGCCGACAAGTTCGGGATGAAGCTCGACCCGCAGGACGGGTGGGATGTGCTCAACGAGCGGTATTCCAAGGAAAAGCTCGAATCGCTCAAGGCTGCGTTCGACCTCGATGTCATCGCCAAGAGCCTCGCGAGGGAATTGCTCGCCGTCGATATCCTCAACGCCCAGACGGAGAAGCTCATAGAGGATGAAAACATCGTAGTCACCGATGATGAGATACTCAAATATTACCTCGAAGTCGCCGACAGCCTCGTGATACCCGCACAGGCGCGCGTCGCATGGATCGTCACCACCGACAAGACCGCCGCCGACAAGGCGAAGCAGAGGCTCGACGCCGGCGAGGATTTCGGAACGGTCGCCAAGGATTTGAGCGAGGATGATTCCACCTCGGGCAGCGGCGGCGAGGTCGAGGGGGTTATCGTACAGGGCGCGACATCGCTTCCCGCCCCGATCATGGATGCGATCTTCGCACAGGACGACGGCACTTACAGCGAGGTCATCACAGTACAATCGAATTTCCTCATAGTGAAGACAATAGAGAAACTCGAATCGTCGGAGCTGTCATTCGAGGAAGTCAAACCGTATATCGAGAAAAGCCTGCTCGCGAAGAAGGTCGAGGAACCGTTGGCCGCATGGCTGAAAGGGATAAGCGATTCCGCGAAAATGGAGATCGTATACCCGATCTTCCAGGAGATTCACGAGGAAGGCGGGATGATTCCGGAGAATACGAATTAGCGCGGGGGAAGGGGGTTGAAATCGTGGGCTACTGGGATCGCGGGCTGCCAGCCCGCATGGGTGGGGTAAATTATATATTCATGCGGGCTGGCAGGGCGCGATCCCAGCAACCAAAGAACCCAGCCCAATGAATATTCCTGAAAACACGGGCAATAACAGGACTTCCACCCACCAGCTCGCGTGCCCGTGGTACCGGTTTTAATCCTCATCATAAGCATAACGGCCCGGCGGTATAATTTAG
>CAZSPL010000289.1:0-3773 GCA_964608735.1 uncultured Planctomycetota bacterium
AGGTCATCCTCTTCGAATACTTCGGCGTCAATGGTCAATCCCGGCATGGCGCGGCTTCTCACCGAATACCTGCGGCTCGCATCGAAGAAATACCGCAAGCTGAGGGTCATCTACATGTACTGGTGGCCCGATGTCCCGCGCGACCCGTTCGTCGACATGATGCGCGGCGCCGGCATCGTCAACCTCGAAGTCCACGAAGAGTACATAATGGCCAGCCCGCGGTTCGGAGCGAAGCTCGGTTGGAAAGGTGCGTCGCTCTTCCGAGCGTTCATCCACAACATACGGACAATAAACCGCCTCGCCGGTTACCTCAAGCGCGAAAAAGTCGATGTCATCCACTTCATCCTCACGGATTACCAGGCGAATTACACCATCGCGAAAGCGGGACGTATCGCCGGTGTGCCATATATAGTGCTGTCGTTTACGGGGATTTCGCCGCCGAATACGAAGAGGAAACGATTCTTCAACCGGCTCACCGATAAAATGCTCGACCGTGTAATCACGGCATCGGCAATCGACGCGAAGACCGCCACGGAAGAAGCATTCCCCACAGCGCCGAAGACGGTCTGCACGGGGTTCGGACTTGCGCCCAACCTGTTCGCCGGGGGGAATGTCAACCCGCAAAAAATCAGGGAGGAATTCAATATCCCGCCCGGCGCGCCGGTTATCGGCACCACGACGCGCATCGCCCCGGGCAAGGGGCAGGATCACCTGATAAGAGCGCTACCGATGGTAGTCGAGAAGTATCCGGATATACGGGTATTCATCCTCGGCGGCCGTTATGACAAGGATCAGCCGTATACCGGCGAACTGATGTCGCTCGCAAAGGAACTCGGCGTCGACAAGAATGTTATCTTCACGGGTGAACGCACGGATGCGCCGGATATATTCGCCTGCTATTTGTTCGCGGTGCATTTTCCTGATTACGATCACCTGCCGTTCGGCGTCCTGGAATGCGGCGCGATGAGCATTCCCACCATCGGGACGGCGGTGGGCGGAGTACCGGAAATTATCGATGACGGGAAGACGGGCGTGCTGCTCGATACGCATGATACGGAGAAAATGTCGGAGGCGATAATTTCGCTGACAGGGGATGAGGGGAAGCGGAAACGTATGGGCGATGCGATGCGGGAATTCGTGTTGAGAAGGTATGATTTGGGTGCGCTGGTGGAACGGGTTGGTAGTTTGTATGGGGATTTGATAAAGGGGGAGGTCAAGGATGTTTATGAGTGAACGGCGAAGGGCACGCCCATCCTCGCGGACTCGGAGTGGGCGTGGCAACCGTTGCGATATGCGGCACCCGGGGTAACCCGTAGCGGGGGGATGTCCGGTTAAGGTATACTCAATGAATGAGAAATAATGGAGGGAGCCGGGTGATGAGGAGCGATGAAGGCGGGCGGGGGTAATTCATATGGATGACCTTTCGACAAAGCTACTGTGGCTCGCGCTTATCCAGCTCATCATGGTAACGCTGGCGATACTGGTCGTCATCCTCGAATCCCAGAAAGCAAGGAAAACCGAATACAACTATTTTGCGCTCGGTATGGTCGCGCTGTTCCTCCACCTTCTCACGATGGTTTTTTTCACGGAGCCGATACATCTCACGAAGGAGCTCGCCCTCGAACATAATGCGGGCATAACCAGCCTTTCGGAGAATGCCGCGGCATCGAGGAACAAGCCGGGGCTTGAGTATCGGTCCGACGCGCTTCCTCACTGGCTCGTCCTCGACCACGCGCTGCTTCTCGCTGGTCTACTGCTGATTGGATATTCACTCATCCTCTCGAAACTGATGAGCCCGGCGAGCGACACATTCGCCCAGTTCCTCCGATTCGCGATAATAGGATGCATATTTTTATGCGCGGCATCGCTGCTCGCGGGGCTTTACACGAAAACGCCCTTCCAGGGGAGCTTCGCGGACATGGTGCTGCATTTCGCGGGGCTTTCGATAGCGGGATATTCACTTTACGTGCTTGGCACGAACCTGCCGAAAATAATGCCATTCCTGAAGGTGGCATTCGGGATGTTCATCTTCAACAAGCTGTCCATCCTTGCGAATGCGGTATCGGGGAATACGGAGGTCTTTCTTTTCTTCACGCAGTACGGTTTCGAGTGTTTCGCATATCTGTTCATAATCATCGCGGTGAATCAGCTTGCCGGGGAGGACCTTCGAGTCGTCTACGAACAATTGAAGGACCGCACCCAGATGCTTGAGGACGCGACCAAGCGGCTTACGAAGCTGAACCAGTTGTCCACCGACCTTCTGCAGACGACGCATATAGACAGCCTCAGGGAACGGATACTCGATTCCATCGCCATCGGGATGGGGTATCGCTCATCGTTCCTGCTGCTTCTCGACGCGAAGGAGAAGATGCTGCGCGGTTGGAAACTGGATGAGACGGCCGGCCGGGCGATGAATTTCGTGAACATACCGCTGTCGTCCGATAATTTTCTCGTAGATGCGTTCTTCAAGGGCAAGACGCTTTACTTCGGCGAGTCGACACGAATGCCGGACCCGGCATTCATGCAGAATTACCAGTACTCGAAAAACCTTGTAAGTATCCCGATGCATACGAAGAAGGACACCTACTGCTGGGAGATCCACCACTGCGAGCGTGACCGGTGCCCGATACGCACGTGGTCGCTGCCGATATGCTGGCAAGCGCGTGATGAATGCCCCTACTGCCCACCGGAACCGGGTGGCACATTCAATAAATGCCTTGAGTGCGCGGCATTCAATATCATCGGCTTGCTTGTCATAGACAACCGCCCGGCGGCGCTTCGTATCGACGAGAAGAACCAGCCCTTCATCGAGACATTCGCCAACCATGCCGGCATCGCGATGCATAACGCGACGCTGATGGACAACCTCGCCGCGGAAGTGAATTTCCGCGAAGAGACATTCAAGAACCTCCCGACAGGTGTGATAGTCGCGGATCGGAAAGGTATCATCGCCACGATAAACCCGGCATCGGAAGCCATCCTCCGGTTCGGCAGGGATCAAATCATCGGGAAGCGCTTCGACCAGGTGCGCGTGGTTAACGACATGGCAGCGCTGGTGGAGATCGTGGCGACGATACTCAAGGGGGGCGCGGGCTATGAAGATTACGGCAAGGTGTGGGATTTGACGCACCCCGATGCCGAGCTGCAGCTTTCTATCAGGGTAAGCCCGTTGCCGAGGAGCGAAGACGGCGGCGGCGTGATTGTGTTGATAGACGACGTGACCGACAAGCTGCAGTTGGAGAGGCAATTGTTCCATTCGGAGAAGCTCGCGACGATCGGCCAGATGGCCGCGGGTATCGCGCACGAGGTGAACAATCCGCTTGCGGGTGTATCGGGTTTCCTCCAGGTTCTTGCGGCGCGGCTTGCGTTGGACAGCCCGGAGAAAGAACCGATCGATGCCGCGCTGAAAAATATCGACCGGGCATCGAACACTATCAAAGACCTGCTCAAGTTCGCCAAGCCGCCGCCGTCGGAGAAGAAACTTACAAGCATCAACCAGCTTATACAGGACAGCCTCGTTTTTCTGAGCTACCAGCCACGGTACGAGAAGATCAAGGTAGTGAAGGATCTATACGCCCGGCTTCCTGAAGTGCATGTCGACCCCGGGCAGATTTCACAGGTGCTCGATAACATCATAATTAATGCGTTGCAGGCAATGGACAGCGACGGGATACTGCGCGTCGCGACGGGGTTGTCCGGCAAATGGGCGCACGTTTACATCACAGATAACGGCTCGGGAATACACCAGCAGGATATCCCGCGCATATTCGACC
>CAZSPL010000290.1:0-3772 GCA_964608735.1 uncultured Planctomycetota bacterium
GGTCACCGTGCGCTCGGTGTAGTCGTCGGAGTTCTCGATGTATTCGATCATGTATGCTGTCTGGTCGAAATACTCAATTTCCTTGATCCAGACTTCCGCATCGCCGATTTGCGCGCCTCGATCGAATATGGCAAATCCCTCTTTCTCCTGGTCGGTCCACACGATATTCGGGAAAGTGTATTTCGTATAGACATCCCCCCCGGCGGATGAAACCGCCGGCGGAAGCAGTAACAGCATCGCAAGAGCTATAAGCAATGGAGACTTACGCACGCTTTTCCTCCTCGCAGAAAGAAGACATCCGTATTCCTTTAATGTATTCGATGATACGGATGTCATCACGGTTCAGTTCGAAACGTCCCGCGGGCCGTTATTTTTTCGCGGTGCGCTTTTTATTACGCTTCGATGTGGTCTTTCGCGGTTTCTTCGCGGCGGTTTTCTTTTCCCTGGTCCCGGCTTTTAGTTTCGCCTTCGATGCTTTCGGGGCCTTCTTCGCGGCTTTCTTCACGGCCTTCTTCCTGGGCGTCTTATCCCGTTCCCCGGGCAGGGGCATCAGAGCAATGCGCGTGACTTCCTTCAAGTTGTTCACGAAATGGAACTTGAGCTTGTCCCTGACTTCCTTGGGGATGTCATCGACGGCGCTCTTGTTGAGGGCAGGCATTATGACTTCTTTCAGATTATACCTGTACGCCGCGAGGATTTTTTCCTTCAGTCCGCCGACGGGGAACACGCGGCCCTGCAGGGTTATCTCACCGGTCATCGCGATATCGCTGCGCACCCTGCGCCCGGTGAACTGGCTTACGATGGCAGTCGCCAAAGTGATACCGGCGGAGGGGCCGTCCTTGGGTGTGGCTCCCGCGGGCAGGTGCACGTGGATATCCCGCTTGTCGAAGAAGTTTTCATCCAGTCCATAAGCCTTTGCATTCGAACGCAAGAAACTCAGGGCCGCCTGGGCGCTTTCCTGCATCACCTGGCCGACCTGCCCGGTGAGGATAAGTTTGCCGGTGCCGGCCATATCGGTGCATTCGACCTGCAGTACATCGCCGCCGACTTCCGTCCAGGCGAGCCCGGTGGCGACGCCGGCGCGGTCTATGTTCAGCGGTTCTTTTTCGAGGTAGTCCGGGTGGCCGAGCATCTCCTCGGCGAGTTTCCTGTTGATATTGAACGGCGGCTTCTTGCCTTCGGCCATGCGTACCGCGGTCTTGCGCATCAGGTTGGCTATCATCCGTTCGAGATTTCGCACACCCGCTTCGCGGGTGTAGCCTTCGGCGAGGAATCGCAAGGTTGATTTCGGTATCCTTATCTGCTTCCTTGTCATCCCGTGGTTTTCGAGCTGTTTCGGATACAAGTGCCTGCTGGCGATCTCGATTTTTTCGCGAAGCGTGTAGGATGACAGGTAGATGATCTCCATCCTGTCGCGGAGGGGGGGCGGGATGGTGTGGGGCAGGTTGCCGGTGGCGACGAACATGACGTCGCTCAAATCGAACGGCACATCGAGGTAGTGGTCTGTGAAGCTGTAGTTCTGCTCCGGGTCGAGCACTTCGAGCATCGCGGACGACGGGTCGCCGCGGAAATCGGAGCCGAGCTTGTCGATCTCGTCGAGCATGAAAAGCGGGTTCCTGCTGCCGGAATCCCTTACGCCCTGGATGATTCGTCCGGGGAGCGCGCCTACGTATGTCCGCCGGTGCCCTCGTATCTCGGCCTCGTCGTGCACGCCGCCGAGGCTGATGCGCACGAAATTCTTGCCGAGGGCTCTCGCCATGGAGCGCCCGAGGCTCGTCTTGCCGGTTCCCGGGGGTCCGACGAAGCAGAGGATGGGGCCCTTTGTGTCCTTGCGGATCTTCTTGACGGCGAGGTATTCGAGAAGCCGTTCTTTTATTTTTTCCAGGCCGTAGTGGTCGGTATCGAGCACCTTTCTCGCATGCGGTATATCGAGGTTGTCATTGGTGGAAACCGACCATGGCAGGTTGGTCATCCAGTCGAGATATGTTCTTACGACGGCGCTCTCGGCGGAATCGGGATGCATCCTCTCGAGCCGGGTCAGTTCCTTGAGCGCCTTGTCCTTCACTTCCTCCGGCATGCCGGCGGTTTCGATCTTCGCCTTGTATTCCTCGATCTCCTGCGAGCGGTCATCGGTTTCGCCGAGTTCGGTCTTGATGGCCTTGAGCTGTTCTCGCAGGACATATTCACGGTGCGCCTTCCCAAGCTCGGCCTGCGCCTTGTTCTGTATCTTGGATGATACGGAAAGGACTTCGAGCTCCTTTGTCAGGAATGTGACCACCTTCCGGAGCCTCGATTCCACATCGGCCGTCTCGAGCACTTCCTGCTTTTCGTTGACGGCAAGGTCGAGGTTGGTGGTAATCATATCGGCGAGCATGCCGGGTTCTTCGATGCCTTCCGCCGCCATGAGCATTTCCTGGCTGATGTTCTTCCCGAGGGAAGCGGTTTTCTTGAACTGCTCGATGACGGTTTTCATCAACGCTTCGATAATGAGCGTTTTCTTCCGGCTCTCGGTGATTTCCTGAATGTCGGCTTTCAGGAAGGGTTCAATCTGGCCGTATTTTTTAATTTTAACCCTTGCCAGTCCCTGTGCGAGGATGCGCACTTCATTTTCGAGGCGAGCCATCCGGAGCACGATGGACAGCGTTCCCACACTGTGGAGATCATCCGCGCCGGGTGATTCTACGGCGCTGTCCTGCTGTGTTACGAGCACGACTTTGCGGTCGCCGTCGAGCGCGGCATCGAGGGCCGCCACCGACCCGGCGCGTCCGACGCTTATCGGCGCAACGAGATAGGGGAAGACCACGAGGTCGCGAAGAGGTATTACCGGGCAGACTTCCGGTACCTTCATCATGTCCTCGTCAAGAGGACCCGTTTTTGGTTCTAATTCTTCCGACAATTATCGCTCCAATCCAAAGCTCAAGCCCTTGGGCCATGAATTATACCCGCGCGTGCGGCCTGTTGCAATCTATCGGGCTTTGTGACGGCCGGCAAGGCGGTCATGAAGCGCAGGTGCATTTGTAGTATGATAAAATGGAAGCTAATAAGGTGAACCATCGCGGGGAGGACAGCCTCCCATATGCTGAGAGGTGAAGGTTTGGAAATGCGCGAGAGGATATTTCTTTCACTTTCGATCATTACCGCACTCATGTGCGTGAGCTTCATCGGATGCGGCAACAAGGAAAAAGAGCCGATCTATAATCCCGATGCCGAGCAGGCGATGGGCAGCCGGGACCTTTATGATATCGGGGGGAAGGCGGAAGTCCCCGAGGTTGTCAATGACGAGGAATATGTCAGCCCGTTCGGCCCGCAACCGGTCGAGGGCATCAAATGGGCATCGAGCCTCCAGGCGGCGCGCGCGTCAGCCAAACCGGGAAGCAACACGAAGATCCTCGTATGGTTCACCAACAGCGACTGTACCGAGTGCCGGCGTATCGAGCGGGATGTGTTCTCGACGGATATTGTGCTCGAACAGGCACCCAAGTATATCTGGGTCAGGTTCGATACCGATGCCAACCCGGAGAAGACGGAGTATTACATCAAGGACAACAAGCCCCCGGTTATGATGTGGATGGACTACAACGGCAACTCATACCATGTGCTGTACGGCGGATTCGATGATCCGGAAACGCTGGCGAAGTATCTTCTCGACTGGCATTAAAAAAGTAGGGACAGTCACCTGTTTCGCTCATGGCTCTACGGCTTATCGTAAATCTACGAGCGAAACAGGTGACGGTCCCTACTTTTTTCTGTAGAATTTCGCCCCGTCCTTCAA
>CAZSPL010000291.1:0-3767 GCA_964608735.1 uncultured Planctomycetota bacterium
CTGAAATCGCACTTCTCGAGGATTTCCAGTGCATCCTTTCCCGCCGCGATTACGTGCTTCTCAGATATCCTATCACCGAAAAGGATTTCGTCGGCGAAGTCCTCGAGCGACATTTTAACCGCATCGGGCTTGCGCTCCTCATCGGTTGTGAGAATGGAGATAAACGGGAACCTGTCTCCGCCCGGCTTGTAGCAATATTCTCCGCCCGGTTTCTCGACATAGAACGGCGCATCGGGGCCGGTATAATCACCGATGATCCACCCCGCCGGGACATCAATGGTCACCCCGGCGTCCGGAAGTTCCAGCTTCTTTCCGGCCTGGCAGGAAATGCATGCGAGAAGCGGAAGGAAAGCAATGAACAACAGGAATGCTCGCGGTATGCGCTGAATCATGATGAAGTCCTCCGGGAAGCTCGTTGGATGTTGATCTACATCATAAAGATTCCCAAGTAAATGATGGTTTCGTCACCGGGTCGGCGCAGCCCCTGCTACTTCACATCCCTGTTCGCGAATAATGATAGATGGCCGCAGCCGGTGCATCTCTTTGCGTCGATATAGCGGCACTTCCTGTCGGAGTATGCCGGTACACCGCTTGACATCATCTTCGGCTCGCCTTCGACCCACCGGGATACGTACTGGTATTTCCAGTAGCCGAAGTCGAGTATGAATCCCTCTTCGAAATCTCCCCCGCATAGCGGGCAGTTGATTTTCTTCTCAATCATGCTCTCACCAGTCCCTTATAATGGCCTGTATGATACATCAAAACTGGGGGACAGGCACGGGGACAGGCACGGTGCCAGTCCCCCCATGTTATTTGCAACAAGTTTATAGCGTTACTCCACCAGCAACAGCGCGTATCTGTCCTGGTTAAGCCCGTAATCCTTGAGCACTTCGATGGGGTACCCGCAATTACGCGCGGTGGCGAAGACATCCACGCAGAAAGACTCCGGCGTCGGACGCGAGGCTTCCTTATGAATGCAGTCGACGCGCATCCTCGCGCATTCGGCGCACAAATAACACGAACCCATCGTAAGCATGAACGCCCTGTAATATCCCGCGATGAAGACATCGGTCTCGAGTTTCACAAGCGCGTCGTTGATTTCCTGCGTCCACTTGTGACGCGCCTCCGGCTCATCGATTACCTTCGGGATGTGGATGAGCGCCGCCTTCGTGTACTCACTGAACAGCTCGCGGCATGCATCTATCGCCGGCGTATTCGGCGGGCAGGTCGCCTTCGAGCCGTACCCGTCGCACCCGAACATGCACTTCATCCGCACCCACTGGGAGACGACCACATCATCGCCGGTTATCCATTTGAAATCATATCCCGCGGCCTTGATTATCTTGTCCAATTTATTACGGTTCGAATCCATCATCGCCTCCATTTTTCCCGCGCGTCCGAATCTATTGCGGACGGCATAATTATACACCGGATTAGCAGTCCAAGATTGTTGCGGCAACCGATTACATCAGACCGATATTTCCCGGGTAGGAATCGGCATACTGCCTGTCCACCGGGGATTCTGATATCATTACTCCCTGTATAGTGAACCAAAACGGTAGAAATGAAAGCGCGCCATCACGGGCTGATGACAATTCGCCGTATGAGTATGACTACGACGAATCGGTCTTCACGGGCGAGCGAAGCGGCACCAATATTTTTCGCGCGGCGGATTCATTCAGAGATTTTGCATCGCGTTTCACGGTATTCGAGGATGCCGCCGGAAGCGAATTGCATCTTCCCGATGAGCCCGGAGCAAAATGCGAGGGATGCGGCGCTGATGCATCGTATGCCGTCTACGCGGTGATGCGTCGCACGAAGCTGCTCGAATCGATGCCGTCGATGGACCGGGTAGGGAGCGACTATCGCATATTCGGGCTTCCGTTGTGCGGGAATTGCATCCCCAAAGAGCAGCAGAATGAAAAGCGCAAAGGATGCATACCGGCTCTGCGCGGATGCCTGCAAGTCCTGCTCATTTATACCTTGTTCGCGATTGGAGCCATGGCTGTTTTCTACTACGGCTTCGGTGCATTCGATATAGAACACATCGAAGACATCGATCCGGACCTGGCATCGCGCAATATGATGTATTTCATAGGTCTACTGGTCGGATGGGTCATCGTTTACATCCTGCTGCTCAATCTTGTCAGGTTCATCACCGGTCGTGTTTCCCGTGTAGACAAAGGCGGCGAGCGCCGGTACAAAGCGGCAATCGACAAGTTCATCAACAGGCTCAAGCTCGAACGGTATGACTTCCTGTATCATACCGAGCCCGCTCCCATCTCCGTGCATTTGAAGATTGAGGATCTCGTGCAGCAATCTTACCGGCTGTGGGGGCTGACATATTTATTCAGGAAGCATTGGCGCGCCGGTTCGAAACTGCAGGTGTTCAACCGTACCGTTTTCGAGCTTTCGTCCGATGACTACAACTCGTGGGGGGCGAGGTTGTCGCGCGACAGAGTCTGCTGCGGATGCGGCAAGCCCGCGAGCAAATCGCACCGCCTTATAGCGCACCGGGGAGTCGGGGCGACGCTCGGAGCCGGGGTGAGCGGTCTCGCGCGCGAATACGGGATTATCGACATACCGCTGTGCAGTGAGTGCGTCGTGAAGGACGGCGGTATCGTCAATGCCAGGAAGCCATTGACGTGGATAGATTATGCGAAGCTCGGTATCCCGATGCTCATAACACTACCGCTGGTGATGATGGTCACATCATGGATTTACGACTCGCATATCTCCGGGCTGACCTGCATGGATATCATCCTCAAGGTGCTCCTCATCGTCATCGCCGCGATCGCGATTTTCGCGTTCGGCATTTTCATCGCGCTCGTCCTGATCGGAAAACAGGAGACGGCATGGGAGACGAAATACACCTATAAGAAAGTGGTCGATCTGGAACCGGTGAAGCGTGCAATCGACAGCGGATGGGGGATAGGGGCGGTTCCCGATGAAACCGACCTCGAGCTCTCGGTGAATTTGAAATACTGGTTCGACCGCGAGGGGGTGGATATTTCCAAATCCGCTTGACGCAATGAGCCGGAGTTGCGAGAATACAGGGGACATTCAGGTAAAAACCATGGCTCGATTCGTGAAAGCAGAGGATGATTTCAAGGGTGTCAGATCACGCTTCGCGGTTATCGTGGATGCCGCGGAATCCAAATGCGTAACACCGGAAGAATCCCCTGAATATCACAGCTGCGTGACTTGTGGGAAGAATTCCGAAGCAGATTATCCTCTGAGTTTTATCCAGCAGCGCCTCTTAGAATCGTCGCCCGGAAGTGAGAAAGTTGCTATCGAGTATAGAAAATTCATTTTCCCTTTCTGCCGTGAATGCGCCAACCTCCCTATCCAGAAGCCCGCAAAGAATCATTCCTGTTTGTACATGCTTATTTTTCTTGTGGCTCTGCTTGGTGGAAGCCTTTACTCCATTGATGTAGCAGTCAACAGGTTCGATACTATTCCAGTCACTTGGGACAAGCCCATGTCTCAATTCTGGGCAATCTCGCCTCTTATTATAGGATTGGCTATCTGGCCGGGGCTGCTTTGCCTCATTGCATGGCTGCTTTCAAGGAGAAGCGCGCCTGTGTCATTTAAGCCGGGCATCCGTTCTAAACGTCAAATTTATATTAAAGAATACACTTCTAACATTTCCATTATCTGCAACTGAAACATTTAAATTCAAGTTTCCAGAATAATTCCCAGTGTGAGTTAAAGCGTCTATAGACCTGTTAAGTCCATTTACACCTGAAAAAGTAACATTTTCGGGA
>CAZSPL010000292.1:0-3764 GCA_964608735.1 uncultured Planctomycetota bacterium
GTTATCTTTTCAGGATCTATCAAGTAGCTAACGAGCACTTTTTCGAGGTAGTTCGAGCGATGCCCGTGCTTGATGGCGTTTGTGATGCATTCATCGAGGCTGAGCCTTACCTTGAAGATGGCATCGTCGCAAACATTCTTGATGACGAGCTCGCGGGTGATGTTGTCGAGCACCTCGTTGAACGTATACGGCGGAATCGAGAGGCGGTTCCAGGAATCCGGCACGACCGAAATAATGATGAGGGCGATGTCATCCATCTGGGGATGATTCCCCTGGAACTTGGTGACATTAAGCTCGATGACCTTGAGCAGGTTCTTGGCGGAGAGGGATGCATAGCGTTTCACGAGCTCGAGCAGGCGCTGATTCCCGAATCGCTCGCCTTCCTCGCTGGTGACGTCGCACAGTCCGTCGGTGAAGAGAACAAGTTTATCCCCTTCGCTCATCTTGAATTCGCATGTCTCGTAGTCCGCGTTGTGGAACATCCCCAGCGGAAGCCCGCTTCCTTCGAGGCAAATGCATTCCTGCTTCTCCTCGCTCCAGAGTATTGGCAGCTCGTGCCCGGCGCGGGCGAAGGTGACGGTCAGGTTCTCCACGTGGATCTTGGCATAGAAACAGGTGGCGTACCAGTAGTCGCCCTTTACGCGGTTGACGAGTTCGGCGTTGACCTTGTCGAGCACTTCCCTGGGGCTCGTCATTTTACCCTGGGCGTTGGAAATCATCCCCACGACGCTCATCGCCATCAGCGATGCAGGGATGCCCTTGCCGACGACATCGCCGACGACAACGCCAAGGCTGTTCGGCCCGAGGTCGAAGACATCGAAGAAGTCGCCCGCGAGTTCCTTGGCGCTTATGAGCTTTGTGGCGAGCTTAATTCGCTTCTTCTGGAAACTGACGGGGAAATAATCCTGCTGGAGGTCCTTGGCGAGCTTTATCTCGCTGATATGCTTCTTTTCCTGCTGTGTGAGCCTCCTGCGGGTTTCGATATCGTCGGTGATATCCTGGGCGAGAATCAGCATCCCCTCGAGGGAAACCCCGCCGCGCGGAAACGGATACCCCTTGACCCTGATGAATCGTTCGCCGCCGAGGGGCGTGGCATAACGGTTGATGAATTCGAAATGCATCCCATCTTCGAGGAGCTTGGCATAGTGGTATGCACGTTTCAGACCGAAGATGGACGATTCCCGGATGTCCCTGCCGAGTTCCACTTCGGGCTCGATATCGAGCATGTCCGCGAGTGATGTGTTTATCCTTGAGATGATGCCATTTGCGTCGGTAAGAAGCAGCCCGATGGGAAGCTCGCGTATCAACCCGTCCCCGTTGGCCACGGAATCCTGGAAGGATTTCCTGTAGAGCTTCTCGGAGATCAGTTCCGCGGCGAGGGAGAGGTATCCCTCGAAGATTTCAAACGGGTTCGTGATGATGAGGCTTTCGGGGGCATGCTCGCCGTAAATATTAATCGCCCCTATGAGTTCATCGCCGTTCAGAAGCGGGCTCGATACGGACAGCGAAAGCGAGGCATCCTTGAGAAGCTTCAGCGCTTCCTTGAGGTCCTTGCCGGATTTCTGGATATCGGCGGCGCTGAATGTCCCGGGGCGCGCTTTCTGGGCGTCATTGATGAGGCCGTTGATATATTCCCAGTCGATCGACGGCGAGCGCCTGTATGTGGTGACGGCATAGTGTTCCTCGGTTTTGCCGAAGAGGGTGAGGATCGCGAGGGTGCCGGAGAAATTCGTGAGACAATTTCGCAGGACTTCCTCGATCCTGCCACGGGATTCTACAGATGACGACTTTTTATCAGCTTCCAACACTAATGCCTACCGTTTTAATCAGGAGCCATAACCCGGAACTCGAGATACGTACTTGAAGGAACTAAGCTTTTCACAGGCATCTGGAAACATGATACCCCGCATCTGCTCACATTCAAGCCCTCCCGATGTGTGTACTCAAGGTTTACTGGCCATCGGATCTCACCGGGTCATCAACCTTGTCTCTCGCCGCTTTCCCGGTTCCCTCCGAGCGAAGCCTCTGGCGGATTTTCCTCAGCACCTCTGTCTGTCCCGCTCGGCGCGCCCTGTCTTCGATGCGCCTCAATATCCTCTCCGCGAGCGGTTCGTTCCTGCCTGAAAGAAGCGCGAACAACTCCTCGAGCGCGCCCTTGAACGGGGATGTCGGGTCCTGGAGATGGAAGTTAACGCACTGTTCGAGCACCATCGCCTTCAGCTTATCGCTTCTAAGGCGCTCCGCGATGGCCCGGGCGAAGTTGAGGTTCTCGGTGGATTCCTTCTTGTTATCGAGACGCCTTTCGACGACCGCTATATTAAGAAGGGTCCTGGCTTCCATCACGCCGTAGCCGATCCCCTTGTATATATCGAGTGCATTCCGGAAAAATCCAAGCGACGCGCGCCGCAATGTGGCTGCTTCGGCCTGGTCGCTCAATTCCTTTTCATCGGCAAGCTCCGAATGAATAAGCCCGAGGTTGGTGAGGATCCATGCCTGCCGCTCCTTGCCAAAATCAATGTGGAAATCATCCTGCCCCCGGTATTCAAGGCACTTGTCGAGTTCCGCCTGGGCCTTGTCGCGGTCGCCGAAATTGCAGTAAAACAGAGCGAGGTTGTTATGGATCTTGCACTTCAAGTCTACAGCGTCGCGCTCGGAAAGTTTATCCGCGGCATCCAGTGCATTGTTGAAATGCACCAAGGCATCGTTATATTTCCGCTTCCTGCTTAGCAAGTTTGCGAGGTTAAGATGTACTCCGACGGGGAGCTTCCCCTTCAGGCCGCCGTTCTCATTGATAAGGCTCAGGGCTTTCTTGAAACAGGATTGGCTTTCGTCGAAATTCTCCAGATTCTTGAAGATGATCCCGCGGTTGTTAAGAATTTTAATGCGGAATTCCCTGGCGCTCGCCATATCGTCAAGCTCATCGACACTCTGCTCGGCGGCTTCGAGATATTCGAGCGCCTGGCCATGAAGGCCGTCCCGGGCTGAAAGCTCGGCATCCTTGAGATTGTGATCGATTTTTTCGCTTATTTCAGACATGCCAATGCCATGCCCATACAGGCACCATAGTTATTATCCATAAACATAATAGAAAATATAACCAGGCGGTAGTGTCTTAAGCGGGATTAACCCTGATATGCCGGGATTTTACCGCAAGCGGCTTAATGAAATTTAAACTGATCAAAAACACTGATATCAGATAATATGGTCACGAAGAGCGGATATTAATGTAAGCTATGGCAACTCGTATAGACAGTTTCTACGATCGGATGAAGCGCAAGCCGTCCGATGAGCCGCGTGCCGGGGGCAAGCCCAGGATCGAGAAGGCGGATGTGCAGGATCTGCTTCCCCTCGTTATCCTGATGATCCTGTTCATCGTGAATTGCATCATCGGTTTCGCATTCCTCGAAGAGGATGCGTTCATCGATTTCCGCTACGCGGCGAACCTCGCCGACGGCAATGGCTTCGTATTCAACCCGGGTGAAGCGCCGGTGGAGGGATTCTCCAATTTCCTGTGGTTGATGGTGCTTTATCCCTTCCGTGATGCCGGTGCCGATGTGGCGGCGGTAGCGAGGGTGCTGGGCATGTTGCTCGGTGCCGGGACGATGTATATGTCGTATATCGTGACGCGGCAGATATCGGGACGGCACGGCGTGCTTGGACTCATCCCGCCGGCGCTGATAGCCCTCAGCCCGGCGCTGATATACTGGTACCAGGCGGGCCTCGAGTCGGCGCTGTTCTCGTTTCTTATAGTCTTGCTTGTATTC
>CAZSPL010000293.1:0-3760 GCA_964608735.1 uncultured Planctomycetota bacterium
TCGTCGATTATTACCACGCGACATTCGTATACGACCTGCAGGCGGCATGCTGCCTTACGGAGCCGGGAGTGTTCGATATATTCGAATCGACGCTGAGCAAGGTAGATGAGCTGATCGACCCGGATGAGGTTTTTATCGGCGTCGATGAGCTTCGCGTGGTCAACTGGTGCCACCTGTGTCAGTCGCAGGGGAAGACCCCGGGGCAGCTTCTCGCCGACGCGACCGCGCAGGTGGATACGATAGCGCATTCGATAAACCCGGCATGGAATATCATCGTGTGGAGCGACATGTATGACCCGAATCACAACGCGCACGATAATTACTACCTCTCCAACGGCACGCTCGCGAACAGCTGGCTCGGGCTTCCCGAAGATTGGAGCATCGCCAACTGGCGACAGGTCAACCAGGGCGCGATAGACTGGTTCGAGGGACTGGGTAACAGGCAGATATTGAGCGGATTTTATGATGAATCGGGGCCGGATTACTCAATCGACAACTGGCTCGATTTGACCGGTGGCAGCCCGAATGTCTATGCCTGCATGTACACGACGTGGGAGCACGATTACAGTCACATGGCCGCGTGGGCGCAGGCGGTGAACGATTGGGACGAGGCGAATTGGTAGGGTCAGATTGAGAACGATAGACCTATTTTAATGATAACCTAATCCTAACCTCCCCTCCCCCGCTCCGGCTCGATGATGTGGAACTCTCCTTCCATCATCTGGAATTGCGGTTCGCCGCCTTCCTTGAATAGAATGTCGCTCTGGCAGTCGGTGTATCCCGGCGCTGCGATGTAATATGCGTCGATGGAATCCCATCGCTCCACGATCGGCGCATAGATATCACCGCTGTTGCTCACATTGACGACCATGCTGTTCGACGTCTCCCCCCTCGCATCGCCGGAATTGATGGTGAGAATAACCCGTCCGCCGTTCACCGGGCTGCCGTCATCCGACGCGACAATCTTTCCAATGACCGCTCCTTCGCCGCGCGGGCCGAACATGGAGAAGCGCGTGCCGCGCCCGGTGACAACCATCGCGGTGAATCCGCCAAGCTGTACCGGCGCCTGCTCGATGTTGTCGGTCGGTTCCTCGATTGTCGCGTAAACAGAAACCTCGAGCGGCTTATGGATGTATTGCTCCAGCATCGGGACGAACGAGGATGTGCTCCCCGCGGCATATTCGAACATCACCATGACATCGCGCGTCTCTTTCGGCTGAAGCGTAAGCCATGTATGCTCTATATATGTGCGGTACAGCGGGTTGTCGGTTTGCGCTATGCGGATGAATACACGCGACGGCTCGTCGAACGGATTATGCACCTTCACCATCGTAATCTCGCGTGATGCCGGTGACGACTCAGCCGAGATGAACCGGTCATAGTTCGACTGCGCGCGGTTGTTGTACTCGGTGACCTCGATGACCGAATTGGGCGCGGGGGTTTGATAGATGCGTATCCTCGCCTCGATGCAGTAATGCCCGGCACCCTTGGGATGCCACTGGGTGGAAAATTCCACGGTGCTCTGCGCGTTGACATCGTGCGTGTCGGAGCCGAGGAATATCGCCTGCGTCCCGGTGGAGTTGACCGTCATATCCTTAACGTAAAAATCGGCCGTCACGCTCGGTGCGTTCAGTTTGCCCCGGTTGGTTACTTTCGCCACGACGGTGTTGAAGTGGTTCTCCCATGGGATGTCTTTATATTTCGGATCCGCCTGCGTACGCGCGTTGCGTATTTCGATGTCGGGGCTTTTGTAATACGGCGGGTTCCAGGGACGTATCGACGGGTCGGGCTGATTGCCGACGCCATACTGGATGCGCACATCGGCGTATGTCTGCGTGGCGTTGGTGACTTCCACCTTGAAATCGGTTGGGAAATTCGGGTCCGATGTGTCCTTCTCCTCGTAATCCTGGTTCACGGTAAGCACCGGGCCGTCGCCGTCGCTGTCCTTCCGGAGAAGCATTACCGGCTTGCGCCTGCTCGGATTCTCGAAGCCTTCATCGAACATGACATCGGTACCCAGCACGCGCTGGTTGGTTGGAAGCCCCTGGTCGCCTATCTGCCCCGTTTGCGCCGAGCGGTATTCGAAATAGTAATTCCATCCCTCCGCGATGCGGACTTCGATTCCCGTATACGACCCCGATGGCGGATTGGCGATGCCGGTCGCGGCGATGCGCACGGTATCGTCAATCGTGCCGCTCGTGGTCTGGAAGTTATAAAGCTTGATAGCCGTTTTCGGAACCCATCCGAGTTTCATTTTATGCACGAAAACCATGTGCGGAAGATTTCCCTGGTTCGCCATCAGCGCCCACCCATCGAGCTGCCGGTCCTGTATTTCCTGAAGATGCCCTCCCCACGGGTAAATATCGCCGAGCCCGAGATTGTGCCCGAGTTCGTGGGAAAGTGTGGCGGCGGTATCCATCAGCGTGCCGTCGACCGGCATCGTTACGGTGCCCAGCGGGATGTCGCCCTCGGCGGTCTTGGCGACCATAGCATCCGCATGCGCCCATACCGATTTTTTCTTCTCTGTCGCGGTGGCGGGTACGGGTCGCGCTACGCATATCAGGTGGTCGAATTTCGTGTAATCTATCAACGAATCCCCGGCGGTCGCGCATGCTTGCCAGATTCCGCCCTTGTAGTTTCCATCCGACTGATAATAATCGCTCCAGTCCCCGGAAAGGCTTACCGGCCCGAATACCTGCGCCGAGAAACCAAGATTGTTGTACGACGCTTCCTTATAGTAATGATTCGTGCTCACCGTTTTGCCGTTATTGTTGAAGCCCTGCACCGATGCGTCTTCCCAGTTATCCTTGAACGCCTGCACTTCGCTCGCGCTGAACCGGTGCGATTTGGTGTCGAACAGAAGTATCGCGAGGCGGTGCGTGCCGCTCGCCGGGATGACGTTGTAATTCTCCGGTTCGGTCGATGACCCTCCGCCCCAAGAGCCGCCGGCGACGCCGGGCATCTCGAACTTGCCATTCACCCAGATGGACGGCCCGGCGGTGTCATCGGTCCACAGGTCGTTTACACTGAACTTCCCCTCGACAAGCAGATTTCCCGATGCCTTCTCCTTGACCTGCAATGTATACGCGCCCGGTTCATATCCGGCGAGGAGCATGATGTCGGGATTGTTGAAGTCGTAGCTCGAATCGCGCGAGAGGGAAACTTCGCCGCCTTTCGGGCCGGCGGGCACGACGAAGTCGAGGCTGTCCATGTTCAGTCCCGATGACGGCTGAATTTTCACGGGGACTTTGATATACGACCCGACGAACATCGGGGAGGACGGCATCATAAGCGAAACCTTCGGGCCGACAAATTCAAGGTCGCCGCGCATCATCTCGCCGGGGCGTTCAATCTGTTGTATCAAGCCCGGCGCGACCATGTGCTCAACCCCGATGCCCCCGTTATCCTCGATGCGCCCGGCGTACACTTCTTCCCGGCCCTCCGCCCCGAGGTTCAGTTCAAGGCTGTACGGGTGCTCATATCCCGAATATTCCGACCAGTACCATATCCGCGCGAAATATTCCCCGGGCGGAAGCGCATCATCGACTTCGAACACGAACTCTTTCTGCCGGTCGACGGTGGAGACATCGTCGACCACGTAATATTCCTGCTCCGGGTTGTATATCCGCAGCACGGTGCCGGTTACCGGCGATGCAAACGCTATTGCGCCGCGGATATCGGAGTCCTCGGGGATATAGAATTTATAGAAGTCGAACGGGTCTTCCCCGCTGACCGCATCCTCGACGAAGCCATGCAGGTC
>CAZSPL010000294.1:0-3726 GCA_964608735.1 uncultured Planctomycetota bacterium
CTACTCCTCCTTCACCGCCTTGAACACCGGATACCCCGGCTCGGTGCCTTCCCTGTCCGTATAAGTCACGTAAATATACCCGTCCAAGCCGCGTATCGCGTACGGGTTGTATGCATACTGGTCGGGGGTCGTGTTTATTTTCACCCAGTCAGTCGTGTGGTTCCAACTGGTGCCGTCCCATGTGATGTAATACGCATCCCTCGTATTCACGCAATCCTGGAAAACGATATACGTCAGCCCGTTGCCGTCCTCGACGCAGCTCGTCGCAACCCACTCGTCATCGAAGCGCGCGTTGGTATAAGCCCCCGCGTGCGGCGTGTAGCGCTGCATATCGGGGATCGGATTCGTCCATGTCAGCGAACCGCCCACCGAGCCCTCGGCATAAATCAACGTATATATCCCCTCGTCATCCGCCGGTGGATTTACCAGCGGCTCGTCCACCGTCTGCCACTGGCTCACGAGATGGATAATATCATCGTCGTCGATAAACAGCCCGTTCGAACGATTGTCCCAGTACCATACCTGGTACACATCCGGCAGCGGCGTATAGCTCTCGAACAGGTTCCAATTGCCAGTGGCGGCATAATTTACCAGCACGAAACTCCCGCGATTGTATCCCGGGTCGTTGAATCTTCCCGAGTTGAGGAAATATGCATTCCCGTTGGAGTCGTGATCCATCTCGCGCGTCGTGCCGGTGTAAATGTAGACGAGGTAGCAGTTCGTAAGGTAGCTGTTCACTTCGAGCTCGGGCGCGCCTGTAAGCGACGCGAAATTCGGCACGCGGCAGTATTCCGGCCTGAATCCGCCGCCCGATTGGTAGTAGAACATCGAATAGATTAGGAACTCGCCGTTCTCCAGCGCGAGTATCTGCGTACTGTCATAGCCCTGTTCAGGATAGCCCGATGCGTGGTCCCACACCTTCACCGCCTCGAAATCCGGGCCGCTCGCGACGTCGGTCGACATACGTCCCGCCCACAACGCCCGGTGTACGCTTGTCGTCGAACGCTCCGCCCATGCGAGGTAGACATAGCCGTCATCCGGGCCGGGGTCCATGCTTAGCGAATTTACAGAAATCGCCAGATCGCCCGTGGGAGTATACACGTCATCGAAATTATTCCATGTCGCCCCGGCGTTGTTCGAATATGACCAGAAGAGGTTGTATTCATCGGCGTACGCCGTGTGGATGACATCGTTCTCGTCGATACCGATAACCGTGCCGTAACACCCGTTTTCGTCGATGATCACCGGGTCTTCCGGTATCGTCGGCGCTTCATCGGCGATCGTCGTCCTATAGATAAGATACGCCGATGTATTCACGCCGCTTATAAAATCCTGGAAATTCTCCTGCTCCGATTCGGCTATCAATAATATATCGAGGTCGCCGGATGTTGTCGGGTATATATCCGTCGCCTGGACATCGTATGTCGAATAACCGGTGCAATTGACCGACGGAGACAGCGGGCCGAGTTCGCTTAGCCCGAATCCTATCTTGAGATACAGGTTGTTGAGGTCTGTGTTAAACCAGTCGTAAACAAAAACCGTCAAATCAAGCTCGCCGCCGGAATCGCCGTTATCGTAATAAAGCGTATTCTCATTCTCGACGACCGAGATATACCACGGCTCGACCCTGTTCGCAGCGGGGGCGAAATCGTCCGGCGCGTTCCACGGCGGGTCGCCATTTGGGAACTGCCAGCATGCGTCCACCGCGTAATTGAACACGAGCCCCTCATCGCCAAGCTCGATCGTATAATGCCGCACATTCTTCTGTCCCGCCGAGAACATGCCCCGGTTCGCGAGATTGACATCCGACATCGGCGCGTCGGGATTGTCCAGATCATCGCAGTAATATTTGTATCCGTTTATCGTGCAGTTGAAATCACCCGCCGAATCCGGCGTCCCGAGCAGGCCGTCGTTGTAACCGAACATCGGCGCCGATGTGTTATACGGCATCTCCGTCGGATTCCACCAGCGGCTCCATCCGTCGGGATTCATAAGCCGCGTGTCCCCTTCACCGGCGAAACGTATCGACGGGTCTCCGAAACCGTTATATGAGCCGTTGGTGATAAGTATCCCGCACACATCGAATCCCGTAAACTCGTTCAGCCCGAGGAACGGGTGCCTGAGGCCGATATCGGCATCGATGAGATTCCCGTTGAATTGCAATGTTTCGAGTGACAAATATACAAGGGCAGGGGGCTCCAGGAAGACCAGCGCGTTCAGATGAAAATCCCCTTCCCTGAGAGGGATGACATCGAGCGTCTCGGCGGCGGGGTCGGCGATGAACTGCCACAGCCCCCAGTTCAGATGGCTCGCCGATGCGCTTACCTGTTCCCGCCCGGTATCGATGGGTGCGGCGATATCAGATGCCGTTCCGCCCGAGCAGCCGACCGCGAGCGAGAAGCCGCAGATAATAAGCACGAATGCGAGTTTTCGTAACATGATTCCTCCTGACAGTCTGACAGTACGACACCGTAAGTGTCAAAGCTTCCCCACGGAATCGAACCGACGTTAAACCTTTCCTTCCTTTTTAGATGAGTTTTGGCGGGAAGAAATACCCAGCGGACTTTTACACGGCGGTAGTTTGCTGACATTTCAACAGCGGAATGGATGTAGTACAATTAACGAAACAGGAGGGCGTAAATGAAAAAATTATTCCTGCTTGCTGTTATCGCCATGTTCTATGCTGGATGCGGCGGAAGTGGAACTTCTCCCGAACCGTTTCAGCCTCTCATCGTAAAATCTCTCGACACGCCCGGTATCGCCTCTGGCGTCGCGTATCTCGGCGGCTATGCTTATGTAGCGGATGATACCACCGGGCTGAGGATATTCGATGTCGACCCGCCGGAACAGGCGCATCTCGTAAGGATCGTCGATACACCTGACCGGGCGCTCGGTGTTGCGGTGAGCGGCGGTTATGCATTTGTCGCGGATAACGAAGCCGGGGTTCACCTTGTGGACATAACGCCGCCCGAATCCGCCGCCATCGCGGGCACGATCAACACGCCGGGCATGGCGCTCGATGTCGCCGTGGCCGGGGGATATGCCTATGTCGCCGACGGCACTTCCGGACTCCAGGTCATCGACATCGAACCGCTGTCGTCCGCCTCGATAGTCCTGGCCCTGAGCATCCCGGGCTCGGCCCTTGACGTGGCGGTTTCCGGGAACTATGCCTATGTTGCCAATGAATTCAGGGGACTCCGGATTATCGACATCAGCGATCCTGAATCTGCCAATATAATCAGCACCGTCGATACTCCAGGGAATGTCTATGGGTCGGCGATATCATCGGGCTATGCGTTCGTGGCTGATGATACGAGCGGGATCCAGGTAGTCGATATCGACCCGCCGGAATCCGCATCCATCGCAAACACGATCTTCACACCGGGGAATATGCGATGCATCGCGTCCTCGGGGGGTAACGCCTCTGCCGCGGGGACTGATTTCCGCCTGCTCGATATCGACCCGCCGACCACAGCGTTCATCCAGGGCTCCGTCAACCTGCCAAAGGACGCCTATGGCGTTGCGATGTCAGGCAACCACGCATATGTCGCCGATGGCCACGCCGGGCTGTTGATTATCCAATTGTGGTAAATGCAGTTTGATGCCTTCTCGCGCATCACACTTATTATCCTTACTCGGTACTCGGTGCCGCCCCCAAGCAGAGTCTTAGAACAGCCGCGGGACTGTCCCCAAACGCATGCTGCTAATCTCTTCAACATTCTGCCA
>CAZSPL010000295.1:0-3659 GCA_964608735.1 uncultured Planctomycetota bacterium
CCGGAAATTTTCGACAACGGCTCGACCATCGCCTCTATCTGCTTCTGGACGGGCGTGATGAAAACGTCGCTGACTTCATCGATGCCGCGCGGCGTATCGATGCCGAGCGCCGGGATGCCGTAATGCTTGCTGTAGTAGGACAGCCATTCTTTTACATCGCGGCACTGGTTCGTGTTGAATACGAGGACATCCGGTTTCGGGAACACGAATCCAGGCATCTTCGCCATCGGTGTTTCGCCCTTGATGAACGAGCCGACGTCGCTCGTAAGGTAGGAGCAGATTTCCGGCGAATAGCCTATCGCGTTGGCGGCGGGGATGAGGTCGGTGGCCATGCGGGTCGCGCCGAGCATCGCGCCGTGGTTCTCCGGGAAGTAGACCAGGAATCCGAGCGCGGTGAGAAGCTCGGATGGCCCGACGCTTGTGCACCAGGCGATCTTCCGCTCCCCGGACTTCGCGGCCTCGAAAAGCTCGGTGAAGTATGCGCCCATGACACCCTTCATGGCCTTCGCGCTCTCGATTTTGCGTACGAGTGGTCGTTGTTCTTCAGGCATGATGAACCTCCCGGATGCTGCGTTTACTGATTCACCCACAAACTCGAAGACCCGTTTGCGGGCGGCACCCTCCTTGCAGGCGGAAGGCAATTATATCAGATTTAATACGGATTGTAGAAGATCATGGAGAATCCCATACGAGAAAGCCTCCCGGACGGAGCGCGCCGGAGAGCCGGTTTAAAAGGCTCGGGCGGGCCTCTATTTTGAATAGCTGTCTTCCCCTTCTATCTTCTCGATCGCCTCTATCGCCGCGTCGCGAAGGGCCACTCCACCAGCCCCGGCCGCCAACGCCCGCAGGATGGGCAATGCCGCTGCCGCATCGGGACCGATGTCCTCAAGTGCAGTTACACACGATATTCTCATCGGCGCATCGCCTGTACTGAGCTTTACAACAAGCGCGCTAACGGCATTCTTTGCGGCCGGACCCAGCTCGCCGATATAATGGGCGGCGCTACGGGCGACATTCTGATCTTCATCATCGAGCATATCGATAAGCATAGACAGCGGTTCGTCAACATCGCCGCTTATCTTGGCAATGCTGCAAAGGAGATAAATCCTGTTGTAATCATCATACTTGCCGCTATCGAGCATCTCCTTGAGCCTCGACAAAGCCGCTTCGGCATCCGGCCCTATGCTCCCGAGCACCCTTACCGAGTAAAAATCCGGCTCATCCCATTCCAGGGAATTCAAAAGAACATTAAATCCTTCATTGAAATACTTCTCACTTTTAACAAGTACCGCGGCCGCTACGACCTGGACATCCGAGGATTCGTCGTTTAAGCGCTCCAATACCGCTGATGCTGCCGAATCATCATCGAGACCGATCTCCCCGAGAGCACTGATAGCCGCTTTGCGCAAAGACTCGTTCGCATCCTCGGTTACTTTTATTAAAGCTGGAAGGACTCCTGGCACAGAGCTCATAGCTTTCAGAGGACGCATGACATTCGTTCGCACTTTTGAATCTTCGCTGTTCAAGAGGATGTCGATGAGCTTCGGCGCGGCATCGCTCGCGGCCGGACCGAGAGCCTTTATCGCGTTGGCGGCGTGGTTCCTGATAGATTCATTCTCGTCGTCGATAGCAACAAGTAACTCGGGCAACAAAGGCAACGCTCCCTGGCCAAGGTCCTCCATAGCCCACGTTGCGACTATCCGAATAGATCTATCTTTATCGTAAAAAGCGTCGGTGAGCGTTTCGATTACATCACTGTTTACCACACCGATTTTACCGAGAGCTTGCAACGCTGACATCCGCACGGTCATTACGATATCGTTTGGTCGCTGTGGGACATATGAAGGCGGTTGATTCACTGGATAAATATCGCCCTGTCTGTAAATATCTACGAGCACCGGTACCGCATCCTTTGCATCCTGGCCGAACCATCCGAGAGCGTTCATGATAAATTGGATATATGAAGTATACGGATCGCCTATAGTGCGCATCGAATTATCGGAATCCTCATGGGGAAGAGTGGAAGGATCTTCCTCGAGCATCTCGATCATGCGGGGAATAGCATCCTTGCCGGAATCTCCCAGATGAGAGATAGCGCTTATTGCCCTTGTTCGAACTACAAGGGATTCATCCCATAGCGCCTTATATAACGCATCGTAGACCCCCGGCTGGGGATATAAATCGCCGAGTACACCTACTGCCTGGCTGCGCTTTCTTTCACTGCCCGATTCGGCATCATCGATGAGCATTTTCGTCAATTGCTCGGTCCAGCCCGATTGCCTCTTGGCTTCATCAACGATCGTGTAGATAATCATGTCGGCATCGCCGTCAACAAGCTTTTCCATCAGTACTGGCATAGCCTCCGCGGGCAAGCCCGTATCACGAAGTGTAGTAAGGGCTTGCCACTGAACGCGTGAATCCACATCCGAAACCATCTTCAGTATCTTCGTACTCAATCCCTTCGCCTTCTTCACTATCATCCCGAGCGATTCGACGGCCGCGGCGCGGACATCCGGCGACTCCGAGTCCATCGCCGCGAGCAGTATGTCATACACCTGCGTGTTCCAGACATTCTCGCTGAGCTCCACGGCGGCGGTGGAGCGAACATCCGGATCCTTATCCCCCAGCCTGTCGAGAAGGTTGTAGTATTCATGTGCGAACACCGTAGCCGCGGCCAGCGCCACGAAGAGCAATACCGCCAGAATAATGATAATCCTCCGCATCCTGGTTCCCTCCAAAGGCTGCGTCGTATTGCCGGCGCTGGTACCGGCAGTTCCCCATCGCATGCTGAATGATTGGAAGGAATGCCGTCCCTTCGGCTCCCGCGCCGCGAATTCATTTTTAAGCCTGCCATCGAGCGCGACGGCTTCATCGAGCTTTTTGCGGCAATGCCCGCATCCCGCCGCATGTTCTTCCAGCATTCTGCGCTTCGGCGTCGAAAGCGTCCCGTTGATATAATCGTCAATATCCTTTTCAAACAATTCACAGTTCATTTTTCCCACCTCTGTTATCCTGCGATATCGTTCCCTCCACGGCTTCGGTGGAGTCGGAAAAATATGCTTCCCTGAATTTCCTTCGCCCCTCCCTGAGGCTGTACTTCACCGCCGGAATGCTCCGCCCCTGGATGCGCGCGATGTCCCGCAAACGCATCTCCTCGACCGTAAGCATCACCAGCGCTTCGCGTTCGACCGGGCTCAACGCGTTCAGCGCATCGACAAGCTTGGCGCGTTCGGCCGTTATCTCGTCTATTCCATCGCCGGAGAATTCATCGACATGAAATTCGAATTTGCGCGCTACATTTGCCTTCCGTATATGATTCAAATGCCGGTTGTGAATTATCCTGAAAAACCATGCCTTGAAGCGGTCGGGATTCCGCAGCCCCCCGATGCCGCGCAATGCCGCCTCGACCGATTCCTGCAGCAGGTCATCGGCATCGTCGCTGTTCCCGCACAATCGCCGGGCATATGTAAATGCCGATGCATGATACGCCTCATACATCCGCGTGAAATCGTCGCTGGGCGGATTCTTCCGCTCCGTGTCAGCCAACCGCGTCAGCCGTATCCGTTCCGGTCAAACTTCATACCTCAGAACCTTGATCATTCGCCCTCAATTATAAAGACACGCGAAAGAAAGGTGTGGAACCTTCTTGCGGGAATAAT
>CAZSPL010000296.1:0-3653 GCA_964608735.1 uncultured Planctomycetota bacterium
TCTTCACCCTCGGGCTTTCGCTTCTTGTCAGCGTGTGGGATGTCTATTTCAGGGATACGGAGCAGATACTCAATTCGATGCTGACAATCGGATTCTTCGCGACGCCGATTTTCTACACCGTCGAGCGTGTGAGAACCCAGATATTTCCGACATATCGAGGAACGGAAGGCTTACCGGATTCGAAGATCCTGCTTAACCAGACCCTTAGCTTCATCTATTTCCTGAACCCGCTTTCCACACTGCTTCCATACATAAGGCGCGCCATGCTCAACTGGGGTACACCGATAACCGTCGCGGGAGTGATGATTCTCCTTGCCGCCGGGGTGCTGTTCCTCCTTGGGTCGTACGCCTATTTCAAGCGCCATGAATACCGGCTCGTGGAGGAGGTCTGATGGAAGGCAGGCAGAGCAAAAGCGGTCCGGGATGTCTCTCGCTTGTCGTGGTAATAATCGCGCTGATTCTGCTCGCGCCGGTAATTGCTGTTCTCGCCAATCGTCACGCCATTGAAAAGAAATACAACAGCGTGGAGATCGTCGCCGATTACTACCAGCTCCTCGAAATCGCCAACGCATACGACGCATCGATAGACGGCCTGCTGAATGATGTCCGTGGCGCGGGCATCGAGGCAATCGCGCTCATGGAAGACACGCCGCGCAATCTCGAACAGCGCGGATTGTGCTATGTCATACACGGCAACGACTGGCTCGGGTTTCATACACTGGAGGAGAAGAAAGCCATCAAGGCGCTCGGGGGGGAAGAGCCCGATGTCTGGGATGAAACAGGCATCGACCTGCGAATCGCATACGGCCTCGGTCCCGCGATGACGCATCTTGTGTTCCTCGATGCCGACCTCGGCGACCGGATAGGGCAGGCGGCGACGGTTCGATACACGCAACGCATCGATATTAAAAAAATCGACACGCTTACCGTCGTATCCATCGCGGGGGAAGAGAGCCTCGTATATGAAACGGGCCTCGGGTTCAACACCGGCCTGCCGAAATCCCTTTCGGCCATGGGTTTCCGCATCGTGCCGCGATTTCGCAACGACCGGTATTATTCGAAGAAAGCGATCGAGGACATGCTCGACGAGGCGTTCGCGCGCGATGAATTCGAGAAGGGGGTCATCTTCGACGGCGATGAAGTGCTCGGTTACAGCTCGAACCTCGATGCGGTCATCATCGCGCTGGAGGGGAACGAGGCGTATTTCGGATGGGTGGAATTCGCGAAGCAGGCCGGCGAGAAGAACATCGCATCCGCCCTGCCGGGACTTGCTGTTCGCGTGCATTCAATCGAAGACAAGGAGATGGAAGTCTACACGCCAACCAAGGCGATTGCGAGATTTCAACGGGCGGTACGCGAGCGCGGATGCAGGCTCGTATATCTCAAGCCGTTCAGGTATCCCCAGGGGCCGTCGAACATCAGGACGACAATCGATTATTTCGGTGCCGTGAGGAAAGCGATCGAAGCCGAGGGGATGCGCATCGGGCCGCCATCCACATTCGACGGCGACAACTGGCGTGACCCGTCGAGCACATGGGCGCGCGTGCTGATTGCATTCTACGTGTTTCTCGTGGCGACATATGTCATCGCCGGAAACATAATCAATCGATACAAGTGGATTGGAGTCGTCCCGGTCGTACTCACAGTCGTCGTGCTGATAGTGCTTGCCATAATGCCCGGCTCATCCGTCGAAAAACTCATTCTGAAACTCATTGCCCTTCTCGCGGCGCTGGCGTTTCCGATACTCGCGATATCCGAACTCGTGCGCACACTCGCCAATCCCGCGGCGAAGCGAAATGTCGAGCGCGGGTTGTTGTACTGGATAAGCGCGATATTCCTTTCGTTTCTCGGCGGGCTGATTGTCGCGGCGCTTCTCAGTGAACGGGATTACATGCTTCAGATAGACGCGTTCAGCGGCGTGAAACTTTCGCTCATGCTGCCTATCGTCGCGGCGCTGATACTCGGCGTGCGCCTCGTGATGCCGCCCGACCGCGCGGATAAAGGTGTCGTCGAGAGTTTCCGCTACCTGTTCGAGTTCCCGCTTCAGGTGAAGCATATCGTGGCTCTCATTGTCCTTGCGGGCGCGGGCGTGTTCCTGCTGATGCGTTCCGGCAACGAGCCGCTGCTCGGGGTCGGGCAGCTCGAAACGACGCTGCGCTTGAAGATGGAATCCCTGTTCTATGCCCGCCCGCGCACGAAAGAATTTCTAATCGGCTATCCGCTGCTCCTCGCCGGGATACTCTGGCACCTGCGGGGAAGGAAAGTGCTCGGATACCTCGGCATCGTCGGCGGGTCGGTCGGACTGGCGAGCATCACAAATACATTCTGCCACATTCATATACCGATATCCCTCAGCCTGCTGCGGGCGTTCTGGGGAGTCGTCATCGGGCTGGTAATCGGCGTCATCCTGTTCGCCATCGTTGAATTGATACTTATTGCCTTTGGATATTCGCCATCGAAGGAGGGCTTCAATGCGAGGGATACATAGCTCCCTGCCTGTCCTGCTGATAATCCTTTTCGCCCTGAACATCGCCTGTTCCAAAAGCGGCGGGCTGTTCGACAACCGCAAGGAACTCGCCCTGAGGAACATGGACAGGATTGAAAGGGAATTGAATGCATATTATGACAAATTCGGGGTGTACCCGGACAACCTGGATGTCCTCCGGGAGAAAGGATTCATCTCGCGTTTCCCGATGAATCCATATTCCGATGACAAGAGCCAGTTGAAGCAGGTACGCATGGATGAACCGTCGCCGGGAGATTTCACATATCTCAAGATATACCACGACAGGTTCTCCGACGAGATCATGTATTACGTGCTCATCCTGTGGGGGCCGGAGAATTATAAGAACGAAGATATATTCGATGCGTCATACGACTATGAAATCGCGCACCTGACGACATGGTACAACATGCCGGACGGCAAGCCCGACCATTATCTGAAGATCATCAAGAGCGAGCTTCGAATGAAGCCGGATTCTCCGCCCGAGGAATAGAAAAAAGTAGGGACAGTCACCTATTTCGCTCGTAGATTTACGATAAGCCGTAGAGCCATGAGCGAAACAGGTGACTGTCCCTACTTTTTTAACTCAAATCAATCATGCTGTCATCAAGCGGATTGTCCGGGTCGTTATCTTCGATAATTTCTTCCACGTATTCTGTATCGATAATCGCCTTCTCCCGCGTCTTACCGCATTTCGAGCATTTCAATTCACCCGGCTTGACCGTTTCCCCGCAGGCGCAGGTCCATGCTTTCGTATGAACCGCGATGGAGTGCGATTCCCTTGTGCGGGTGTATCGAGTCCTTCCCCTCCCGCCGGAGCCGATGTCCGGCTCTTCATACTCGACCCTGAATCCGAACGGGCCTCGAATAACGCGGCTCGCTCCCTTGCGTGTGAACAGATAGCGGAAGAAGGCCCATCCCGCGAGCGCGAGTATGAGGACAAAAACGGAACATCCGATGAATATGTCGACGCAGCAAGCTATGATTCATCTCCCCGATAGAACTCGATAGAAATCGATAAGCTCGGTTCATTATAAAGGTTTTTTCATAGGATTGTGATTACGAGCGAAAGTTGCCTATTCGCCGTTTTCTTCGGTTGCATCTTCTTCCCGGCTGTACTTTTCCACCGCCGCGGCTGCATCGATTTCAC
>CAZSPL010000297.1:0-3599 GCA_964608735.1 uncultured Planctomycetota bacterium
CCTCAATTATAAAGACACGCGAAAGAAAGGTGTGGAACCTTCTTGCGGGAATAATGACACGTTATGCCGGGACGACCGTTATTACAAGTACCCTCACTCCCCAAACGGATACCGTCTCGGGAATGCCGGGAACTTGCGCTCCACCATCGCCTTCAGGCCGATGAGCGCGTCGGGATGACGGAACACCTCTTCGAGATGCACGTCCAGTTCATACTTCGCCGACTCCTCGAGCTCGACTCCCTTCATTGCATCGTCGAACCCCTTGCTGATGAGCCAGTTCGAAATCCAGACCGCGTTTGGCGATGCCGACGCCACCCGGTTGCATATACGCTGTACCTGCTCGCGCCACGGCGATGTGTGGTAAATCTCCGCCATCCGCCGCCCGTACGCGTACAGCGTCGGTATCAAATCCTGGTTCAAAAACAGCCGCGTCATCACGCGGATTTCTTCGCGCTCATCCGGTGTCAGCTCCGACGGCAGCTCCTCGATTTTCAGCGCCGCGAGTTTCTTCTCCCCGAGCGGCTTGCCTTGGTTCTTCGCGATAGCGGCGCATATTTCGCGCGCGACTTCTTCCCGTTTGTTCGATTGCACCAGCAGGTCGCAGAATCCGAGATGCCTGAGAATTCGCGGCGATGATGTCGGCGTGCCGCCGGCGAGTATGTAATACCGCGCCATCGCCACCGCGAGCTCGGCATCGCCGGTCTTGCGATGAATTATCCGCGGCATCATCAATGTCCCGCGCAGCCCGGGATAAATGCCGAGCCGCACTTCGGGCATGGCATACACCGTACGCTGCGTCGCGATGACCACGGTATCCGGGTCCCACGCCAATGCCATCGCCGTCTCCACCCCGCCGCCGAAAGCCTGCCCGTCGACAATCGCCACCTTCGGCTTCCCCCCGCCGGTCATCTTGTGGAATATGACATCCTGCCACCTGATGGTGTTCTTGACGATGGTCTTGTGCTCCCCGGCTTCGAGATGCTCCACGAAAGACGGCACATTCGCCCCGGCGATGAATGTCTTTATCGGCGCGGTGTCGAATACGATCGATTTGACATCCGCGTCCTTATTCGCCTTCGCGAACGCCTTCTCGAGTTCGTCCATCACGTCGTTGTCCAGCGCGTTCGCGGTCTGCGGAGAGCTGAGCGTAATCCACGCTGCTTTTATCTCGGGGATATATTTGTAGATGACCGGGCTTTCAGCGAATTCGAATATCTTCTTCCCCTTCTCGGCGAGCCTGGCGAGATTCTTCGGGATGGGAAAATGATGCCCGAGCTTCTTCGCGATCTTCTCCCTCTCCTGCACCATCTTCCATGCTTTGCTCACGCCGTACTCGTTGAATATCGTGAACGGCCCTTTGCGCCAGAGGAACGCGTTGCGGCACAGCTTCTCGAATTCATCCGGCGTGATGACCCCCGCATCGACAATTTCAAATGCCGCCGCGAACGCCACCGCGAGGAACCGCCGCTTCAGATGCTCCACCGTTTCCTTCTCGCCGGTGCCGTTGCCGACGCCGCCCTTCGGTATCCACTTAACCGACTGCGGGTCGGGCGCGCCGACGTGAGTGGCGACCAGCTTGCGGTAGCTGTCGGTCGGCTCGAAGAAATCTTTATATTTTTTATACAGCGGGTCGGATGGGTCGGAATCATCGGCGAATGAAGTCATCGCGAAAAGCCCCACCGAAAGCCCGGTGGCGTCCATCAGGGCGAGGAATCCGATGGGCATCCCGAACGCCTTCTTCCCGGCGGATTCGATGTCGGCCTTCTCGTAGCCCTCATCGACCATGCGGCACGCTTCGAGCAGAAGCGCCACGAAGAGCACATCCGCCGCGCCCCCCTTGCGGCTGTTGAGAATCGGCGTGACCACCTTCCCGCCCATGCGCATGTAGTAGTGCGCGGTCTCGACGGCTTTCTCGCTCGCGGCATCGGTGCCCGCGACCTCGCCCGCCCGGTTCTTGTGCGGAAGGTAGAAGTAGTGCATCCAGACTATCTTGTCCTTCCGCTTGACCACGTCGGTGAGGAGGTTGGTGTTTAGCGATGAGGAGTTCGTCGCGAGCACGACATCCGGCGCGCAGAGCTTGTCGAGCTTCTCGAATATTTTCTTCTTTATATCCATCCGCTCGGTGGCGGATTCGATGGCTATCTTGAGATTCTTCCCCTTGCAGGCGGTTGAATAATCGGTGGTGGTTAGGATTCGCGACTGTATCGCCGCGATTTCCTCGTCGGAGAAGATGCGCCCCCTCGCGGAATTCAGCTCCCCGGCGATGGTCTGTTTCGCCTTTTCGAGGATATCGTCGGCGATGTCGAGCAGCCCCACGGTGAAGCCGTTCTGCGCGTATGCCTGCGCTATGCTCGCCCCCATCGTCCCCGCGCCCACCACGAGGATCTCAACGTCGTTCCATGTTTTCGCTTTGTCGGTCATAGGTACTTCCTTTCCAATTGGTTATCGTATCTTATATGTTTATATTTTTGTATTTCTTCGCAACCCGGCATTCTGATGCCGGGGATTTCTCCGATGTTTCGGGACACCCTTGTCCCGAAACTCATCGCACACTAAAGCATGCGGCACCTGTCCGCTTTCAACTCACAACGTGCTTCCTTCGGCCTTCTGAAGCACTTCAAATTCCATCCTCTCCGCCTTGCAATATTCCCACGTGAATCCTATGCCGTGGTAGCGATGCTTCCACGAGCGCATTACATCGGTCCGCTCCAGCTTGGGTCTTCTTCTCAATACCAGCATAAAATTATTCCAGATCCAGTGCCACGCATCCGTTCCCTCCGGCGCGATTTCCTCTTCCATCTCCCAGAACTCGGGGGGGTGATGTTTCAGTTTTCCTTCCACTTCTCTTGACGGGATAACGAGATGTATCAACTCATGCTTGAATATAAACTCGAATACTTCCTTCGGCGTGTCGGTGTGACTCAGGATACTGTGCAAGTAAATTTCAGAAACGTCGCGACCTTCATTGAGGGCGATGCAAGCGAGTGCATCCTGGTTCGCGAAAAAGACCTCAACACTTTTACTCAACCCCGGAAACCACTTTGACTTGATCTCGTTACAAAGCTCTCTCAAGCTGAATGCGGTGAAGCTCAAGCCCGGCGTAAGCTCTTCATATTTCGATTTCCGCAGTCTTTTCAGCTCATTAATCCGCATTTTTTCTCGATGTTTCGGGACACCCTTGTCCCGAAACCAGATCGCATACTAAAGTATGCGGCACCCGGCTTCATAAATCACCACACCGTACTTATTTGCCGGAAATGCTATGCCCCCGATAACATCCTTGGTCTCCTCGAAACGCCCGGGGGTCATTACCAGGACATCGAACGGATAACCCAGCCCCCGCAGGGCATCATCGATTCGCACTCTTTCTTCCATTACGTTATCAATGGAACCTTTCAGGACAAGGATGTCTATATCGCTGTCGGATGTCATCTCTCCCGCGGCAGCCGAGCCAAATAGGATGACACGCTCCGGATGGATTACACTTAGTATTCGCCGGATTATCTCATCAATCAATTTCTGATTTAAAGACATGAACGAATATCTACTTCCCATCCAAATAACTCTTCACAATCAACGCGCCGCCCTGGCCGCCGCCG
>CAZSPL010000298.1:0-3596 GCA_964608735.1 uncultured Planctomycetota bacterium
TACGAAATTCATGCTGCACGATGTCGAGGAGGGGGATACGTTCAAGATACGGTTCGTGACATTTACGCTCGACGGCAACGCCAACTGCACGCCCGACGGATACAACGGGTGGCAGATTCACGAAGCAATAATTTCGGATGATATATAACTGCCTTGTTTCTTTTTGGAACGCGGATACATTTAGAGAATCAGAATTAGGAGTTAATCCCGAGCCCCGACCGTACTTGTCCGACGAAGCGTAGCGAAGGCGGAAGGGAGGGGACATCGCGCGGAACGAGGAGTAAGGCACGGGCAAGCTTCGTAAGGGTTGGTAGGGCGATGAGGATTGGCAGACGCTTGACCGTGCCACACGGAATCGGATGAAGACACGGGTAAACTCGCGGACTCGTGTACCCGTGGCACCAGGACTCGTGTACCCGTGGCACCAGGCGTTGAAGGGCGGGCTGGCAGCTCGCGATCCCAGCCTCCCGGCTGTGACGTTTATCTTTATCGTTCCATATACTACAATTTAGCTGCTATTGCGGGATGGGAATGCGGGATAGCGGCGGTTGCGGGATGGGGATTGCGAGAGGTGAAAGATGCGTATAGCGGTGCTGATGGGCGGCACGTCGCCCGAACGAGAGGTCTCCCTCGAAAGCGGCAGATGCGTCGCCGAGGCGCTCGAATCCAACGGGCATGAAGTGCGCGCCATTGATTTCGACCGGCTCGCGATAGACGAGCTTCTCGAATTCGACCCGGACGCGGTCTTCATCGCGCTGCATGGATGTCCCGGCGAAGACGGTACCGTGCAGGGGCTGATGGAGATACTCTGCCTGCCGTATACCGGCTCCGGTGTCCTCGGAAGCGCCACCGCGATGGACAAGGGTGTCACCAAGCGTCTCCTGCAGTCGGCGGGACTTCCCATCTGCCCGGGAGTCACCGTAGGGCCGGGCGTGAATCCAGAAGCCGCCATCGGAAATATGACCCAGATGGGATTCACATACCCGGTCATCGTGAAGCCCTGCCGCGGCGGGTCGACCATCGGTATGTCCATCGCCCACAGCCAGGATGAACTGAGGAACGGGCTCATCGAATCGCAGAAATATGACAACTACTCCCTCATTGAGCAGTTTATAAACGGCCCGGAAATTACCGTGAGCATACTCGACGACCGGGTGCTTCCGAGCATCGAAATCGTCAGTGAATCCGGTTTCTACGACTATGATGCGAAGTATACGGAGGGCAAGAGCAGGCATGTCGTACCGCCGCGCATCGACCCCGGCGCCGTGCAATTCGCCGAAGACTGCGTGCTGAACGGCTTCCACCAGTTGCAATTGAGCGGCCTGGCGAGGGCGGAAGTCATGTTCAACGAGGACGGCAGGCCGCATATTCTCGAATACAACACCGTACCCGGCTTCACGCCGCTGAGCCTGTTTCCCGACGCGGCGAAGCATGCGGGGATCGAATTCCCGGAATTGTGCGAGAAGCTTGTGGAAATTGCGATTCGCGACCGCGGCGGCCGAAGGATTAAATAGCGCCGCGCATGCTATAATCACTGACCTGTATGGCTATGCATAAGAAGGAATCCGGGATCGCAATCATATTCCCCGGCCCGGTCGGGTTCCTGTTGGCGACCGCCCTTCGCAATGACGGGCGTGATGTGCTCGTCATCAATCATCCGCGCCATGGGGGCATCGATGCACCGGCCCTTCTCGATTCGGCGGTTTATTTTCCCGAGGTATTCCTGCAGGATGCCGGGAAGTTCGGGATCCCCGAGCCTGAAATCGGCGAACGCGAAGTAATCTCCTTCTTCATGGGGACGAAACGTATCGCGATTACACCGGATAACTCCAGCCAGATAATGGAAATCTCGCGCCTCGCGCCGAAATACGACAAGGCCGTGATGGATATCCTCACGCGGCTCAACGGGGTTTACGGGCATATGGCGGCGGGACTCGGCGACCGTTACCGCCTCCTTCAGAGCAAGCTCGAACTCGGGCGCAAGCTCGACTCCGGGGATTCGGGAACCACGTTGAAAAGAATTCTTGCTTCGCTTCCCGAGCAGGATGAGGGGCTCGTGGCGCGAAGCGCGCTCACGCTTCCAGGCTATCTTCCGCTGGGCATGCAGTCGACATCATCTGGAGCCAAAGCCCTTGCCGCGGGATACGGGCTTCGGTGCCCGGCGTTCGCGAACATCGGCGCGAAGAAACTCTCCATCGAGGCGGAGCATATGTATCTCAATTCCGGCGGGGATTACATCGACCTCAAGCCCGCCGGCTTCCTCGAAATAGGATTCACCGCGGGCGGGGGCGGGACGATGTCCATCGAAGGCGAAAGTTTCCGGTTCAGGATGGCGCTGCTTCCACGCGATGTTGCGGCGACGGCGTTCACCGGCAGGCAGGAGCTTCAATCGCACGTCCACGGGTTGACCATCATCTCGCACGCATTCGACTACAAGCCGCCCGAACGTTTCGATACACGGCAGCCGAAGCATGGCCTGATACTCACCGACCCGGTAAGGCCGCCGGTGAACGACAACCTCGTGTTGTATTCCATCGAACCGAAGCCCGGCGGCGCGTGGCGGGTGTCGTTAGCCATCACGGTCGAACGCTCCGAAATGTTGTCCGAGAATTTCGTGGACAAGCGGCGGAATCATCTCATCGCCCGGATGGTGTCGAGTTTCATGACGGCACTCGGGGGGGAGCTTTCGACCGAAAAGATCGAGCCGCCGGCGCATCCGCCGCTGAAAGTTTCGGGTCGCGGGAGTTTCAGGTTCTATACGGACAACCTGATACCCGGGTTTTCGCTGGAGGATATCCTCCGCCAGGCGCGATGGCTTTCGGAGAGGCAGGAATTCCGGATGGCATGAATCAGTCCCGGAATTGAACCTGTTGTGACTAAAATAGTCTCGGAATAGATATATGATTGTGGAAAGCTGCTGATGTCGTGGAGATGATTCATATGCGGATAGTAGTTCTGTCGCTAATCCTGTCATTCATATGCCTTTCGGTTTACGCGGGCGCGCAGCCGTCGCCGCTTCCTCCCGTGGGAGAGGGCACCGGCACGCAGGAGACCGGTTATTTTAACCTGATGGTCAATGCGAAGGATTATCCCGGCGCCGGGAAGGAAGAGACCGAGGATATACGATTCCTCTCGCTCGTCACGGTGTACGGTATCCTCTACGGCGTCGAATGGCACAAAGGCGTCACCGATGAGAAGATCCAAATCGACGAAAAGGTGTTCGCGATAGTGCGGGACATGAAGCTCGATGAGATCACCGAATACGACGACGCGTATCGGTATTCATATTCATACGACTACATCGTCGAGGAGATGGACGATCTGCACGTGGGGAAGTCAATCAAGGCCGAGGGTACGAGCGAGCTTCCCGACATGACCGATGCATGGGCCGAAGCGAGGGAGAACGCATTCAGGAATGCAGTCAAGCAGGCGCTCGACAGGAAATATACCGACAACCAGCAGGCGATTCCTCCCGAAGTGCGCGGGATGATAACGACATATGAAATTCTCTACGACGATTTCGACTACGCCGAGAAGGTCTACCGATTCACGATAAAGGCGTGGGTTGATTTCGAGCCGCGCAAGACCGACCTTGT
>CAZSPL010000299.1:0-3582 GCA_964608735.1 uncultured Planctomycetota bacterium
CAAATGGCACCATTCTGCTGAAAATCACTCTCCAACATCCTTTCAAGTGGAGCCCTGAATACACGGGCTTCGATGTCAGGGGGATTACGGTATTTAAGGGAACGGATTATTGGGAGGACACGAATTTTTACCTCCGCTATAACCTGGATGACAATCTGTTGTTTCCCATGCTACTCAATTACTCCGATCCAAACAATGGTGGCGCGGCATTACTCAATGCAGATGGTTACACCGTTTATCTCAATCCCCTTATTGAATACCCCGGCGGTGCGATTTTCAATTATTCTAAAGGCAAATATGCTTACGGCGATAACATCGACTGTACAGTAAACCCATACAAGCTGTTTGCTGACCAGAGTCACCGCCGCATGTTCAAGGGGCACGATATATTTGTCCGCGAATACCATCTCAAGCCGCCTCAGTGGGGCGAGGATTTTGAGTTTGGTTACGTCATATCGGCATGCTGGGCCAAGCCGACCGTTCAACCGGTAACAAACCCCGAAACCGATTTCCCTGTAAATGCCAATTGCGAGGATCCTTATGAGATTTCAATCGTCCAGCTACAACCTATTAATTACAGCGTCGGCACGGAGCCATTATTCAAAGTCACCATAAAGCATAATCCTGGCAATATCCCCAGTTGGGGAGCTCTTAAGATTCCTTCCCTGTCGTCGGACTTTGACTATGCAGGCAAAACCATTCTTGTGTCAAGATGGCAGACAGGCGAGGATCCCTTTGGTGATGTCAAACAAATTGATGGCGAGACCACAGAGATCATAATGCGGATAATGCCTGCTGAATGGCAGGATATCGGTGATGGTTTAGTTCCCGGATACCATCTTGCAATGTTTTTGGCTTATTCCTGGTGGGGCGATGGAACTGAGGAAGGCTACATATCTCAAATGTTTGAACCATTGGGCGTTCAACCGTTGCGAGTTTATGTCGAGTTGGATGAGTGAAAAGCCGCCTATAGCAGATTCCAAACCGCCCTCAGGGGCGGTTTTTTTATTGAAGAACCCCGTGGGCTCGTAGTACAGGTGCCCCAACCTCAAATCGAGCCGCGATTGGCGGCAGGTCATTTTTCCCATTGAATATTCGGGGCAATCATTTTACAATGCCTTGCAGGTGGGTCACTTTACCGTATTTCAACGACGAGAGAGAGAGGCGATATGAGCAACAAACGAGAACGATGGAACTCGCGTACCGCGTTTTTGCTCGCCGCGATCGGAAGCGCCATCGGGCTGGGGAATGTCTGGCGCTTCCCGTACATCGCGTTCAAGAACGGCGGCGGCGCGTTCCTGATACCCTACTTCTTCGCGCTGCTGACCGCGGGGATTCCCACGCTTATCCTCGAGATGTCGCTCGGGCAGCAGTTCCAGGCCGCCGCACCGACGGCCCTCAGGAAAGCGAAAAAGTGGTTCGAATTCGTGGGATGGTATGCCATCCTCGTGGCGCTGGTGATTGTCTTCTATTATTGCGCCATCATGGCTTGGAGCCTGAACTACCTCATCTACTCCCTCACTATGAAATGGGCACAAACCGGGAATTCCCTCTACAGTAACGAAGGGGAGTTCTTCAACAACTACGTGCTACACATCACTTCCGGTCCAGGCGTCATCGGCAATATCCAGTGGCCCCTCCTGATAGGGGTGCTTGTGACCTGGGTTGCCATTTATTTCTGCGTAAGGCACGGCGTGCAATCGGTGGGCAAAGTGGTATGGGTCTCGGTGCTTCTTCCCTTCGCCCTGCTGATAATCATGTTCGTCCGGGGCGTCACCCTTCCGGGCGCCGGCGAAGGCATACGCCACTACCTCACCCCCGACTGGTCGGCCCTGCTGAAACCATCGGTATGGGCGGCGGCATACGGGCAGATATTCTTCTCCCTCTCGGTGGGATTCGGCGTAATGGCCGCCTATGCCAGCTTCCGCCCGCGAAAATCGGATATAGCGAACTGCTCGTTCATCACCGGCCTGTCCAACTCGGGCACCGAATTTTTCGCCGGTTTCGCCGTGTTCAGTGTACTCGGCTACATGGCCCTCCAGACCGGACTGCCTATCGAATCATTCAAGGCCGCCGGGCCGGGACTGGCATTCGTTACTTATGCCAAGGCTATCGCGATGCTTCCCACCGCCCAGGCCCTGTTCGGCGTGTTGTTCTTCCTGATGTTGTTCAGCCTCGGCATCGACTCGGCATTCAGCCTGAGCGAAGCCGCCAGCACCGCGATTTCCGACGAACTGCAGCTCAATCGCCACAAAGTGACAGTATTGGTATGCATCATCGGGTTCTTCGGCGGCATCCTCTTCACCACCGGCGCCGGGCTCTACTGGCTCGACATCGTCGACCACTGGATGAACAACTACGGGCTCGTGGTGGTGGCGTTCCTCGAATGCCTCTTCCTCGGATGGTTCTTCAACCTCAGGTGGCTTCAGAAACGAATCGACACTTACAGCGAAATAAAAGTCAATGGATGGTGGATTTTCACCGTCAAATACATAACTCCCGTTATCCTCGGCATCATTCTTGTAACGTTCCTCATCCAGGAATTCCGCGAGCCGTATGAGGGCTACCCGTTCTGGGCTCTGTGGATAGGCGGATGGGGGCTGACATTCTTCCTGCTTGTACTGAGCTTTATAATGAGTTCGGCCGCCAAGGGGGGGAAGATCCCGCGGTCGGGGATTATCGCCGGCGTCATCGCGCTCGCCGTCGTCCTGATAGTATTCTTCGCCCTTCTGCACCAGGCCAATACGGCCGTCGAAACCCCCGCGGAACAGCCCGCCGCCGAGGCCCCTGCCGAAACGCCGCCCGAGGCGCCGGTCGAGATGGCCGCATCGGAGCCCGCCAAATCCGATTGGCAGCCCTGGGCGATGGGCGCGGTGGGATGCATAATCCTTTACGGAGGACTCATTCGTTCGTTCTATTTCGCGCACAAGAGGGCGAAGCAGCGCGCATCGGGCGAATATGTCGATGAAGAAGACGACGTCGAGCCCGATTTGACGAGCCCGTAAATTATCGCGCGCATCACGGCTGCGCCGTCGCACAAGAGTGCGAATAGATACGCGCTACCCGGCTTTTTAACCTGCGCGCAGCACACTTGTGCAATAGTATAAAAAGCACATCTGGTAGCCCCGGGTTGGCCGCATCCTTCCGTATTAATATAAAATGCGGCCTACCCGGGGCAGCCAACCTGCGGGACAATTATCATCCATCTCGATAAACGTCTATAATGTATCCGCGCCCCCTCGTTTCGAGGACGGCTGTTGCTATGACAGAACCTGACGTACAAACCACTGCTCAAGACAAGGGCGATGCCCCGCGCCACACAAGCTGGTGGTGGGGAGTGATACCCGCCGTCGCCGCGATTGTGATCCTCATCCTCTGGGCTACCGGCCAGTTCGAGGAACTGTTCGGCATCGACCCGCGCGGCACCTGGGTGGGCGAGACCGCGATCGAGCCGGCCGGCGATGTGCCGGGCGCGAACGAAGCGCAGTCCCCGGGCAAGGAGCGATGGAAGCTAATCATCGAGGAAGCCGCCGGTGAAATGTGGTTCAAGCTTTACCGAAAGAACGAGGTCGTCCTCTCAGG
>CAZSPL010000300.1:0-3506 GCA_964608735.1 uncultured Planctomycetota bacterium
AGGCGGTGGGATGCTATCTATGAGCGAATACGGCGAACGCCGCGTCGTCTCGGGCCGAATCAAGGCCGACCAGATAAGGGCGACCGGGGCGAAGATCGTCGCGACGCCGTGCCACAACTGCGCCGACCAGTTGATCGACCTCAACAAAAAATACAAGCTCGGTGTCGAGATCCAGGCCGTCGTCGAACTCGTCTACAACGCGCTGGTTTTGTAAGACTTCACATTAAGACAACTGAACTATGCCGATGGGGATTTCAGAGCTGGGGCGGATGGATTCGAACCATCGATACAGGCTCCAAAGGCCCGTGCCTTACCGCTTGGCGACGCCCCACCGTCATTCGGATTATAAATCACGCCCGATGCCCGGTCAATGGCCGGATATCGAGAATCGTATCGACATCGTTCCCTATCGCCTCAGATACATCGGCGGCCTGCCGTAGGGCTTTTCCTCGTCATCGGCCTCCAGGTGCCCCACCCTCGGCCATGGGAATTCCGCCTCGCCGGCCTCGCCTTCGGCTTTGGTGAACGACGCGGTGAATTTAACCGGCTTGCCTTCTTTAATCTCGGGAAGATCGATATGCACCTTGCCCGCGGCATCGGCTTTCTTCTCCTCGATCGCCTGCTCCGCCGCTTCACAGGCCATGAGCCGCAAAGCAAATTCGTTGATCACATCGTTGCCGAAATGCGCGGCGACGCGCGGCATGGGGGCTTTCCCCTTGCGGAAACCGGGCACATCGCCTTCCTTGGCGTGAATGGAAAGCGCCTTGTTCCTGTAAGTTTTCAACTCCTCGAATGGTACGGTTATCGTCAACCGGGTCGTGCCGGTCTTCTTCTCCGTTTTCATCGTCGCTTCAAGTTCCATTAGACTTCTCCTCTGTGGATTTAACTTCGCATCATCGTCCAACCACCCCTGAATCCCCAGGCCGTATGCCCATGGCCGGTAAGGTCGGTCACGATAATCTTGCCGCCGCCGACAAAATCATTTGCCCAGTCGGTTGCCCAGAAAGGCATGTTGATATCGCCGACATAGCCGGTAATCGTGCATGTGCCGGTCCAGCCATTCTGGTCGATCGTAATGCTACAGGTGAATTCATGGTATCCGGCGCCGGAAAGCGGGGCGGTGAACGGCAGGTCCACGATCTCGTCCCCCGCGGGCGCGCCATAGCTGTCAAGCACGTTCATATTGAGCGTCCCTTCGACATCGTATCCGGATATCTCGAACGATATCTCCCCGTCGATACTCAGGTCGCCCAAGCCGTCACCGATGACACCATCGAATACCCCTGTCACGGCTCCCGACGGTTCATCAAATATCGTTCCCGGGGGCGCTATCTCGGCCTTGAATGTGCCGGTGAAATGCCCCGCGTCGGATGTAAAGAATGCATCCTGCGCATCACCGACAAAGCTGCCGGTTATCAAATCCGCCGAGCGCGTGCCGGTGTAAACATAGCGGCTCTTGAAATCGGGAACAGGGGCATATTCGGAAACGGTGATGACATAAGTCGTCCCCGTCATGCCGATCTCCACCCATGTCATTCCCATTACCCCGGAGAGGAATGCTATCCCCGTGGTGGACGATGTCTGCTCAACGACGAAATAATAGTCCCGCAGCTTGCCGCCGGAAGTCGTATCCATCTTCAAGTGCCACGCCCCGGCAAGGTCGCCAGTCCCGAGCGAGCCGGTTAGCTTGCCCGTGGGAACCTCGGTCAGATTCACGACAATGTTATTATTGCCTCCGCCTCCACCGCAGCCGGAAACAAGAACAGCCAGCAGCATGATAGCGAAAACAAATAATGCTTCTTTCTTTCTCATGATTCGTCCTCCCTCGATGATTCGATTTATTTCTCTATAAATCATACAGGCAATTTCAGCGCCGCGCCATAGCCGGACATGATGCTCAACCGAGCAAGCCCGCGGCATATTCCTCCGGGTCAAACGGCTCGAGGTCTTCGAGCTTCTCGCCGATGCCGCATTCGATGACCGGAAGTCCGAGCTCTTTCCTTATAGTGAGCACGATCCCTCCCTTGGCCGTACCGTCGAGCTTTGTAAGCAGGATGCCATCGAGATCGACGGCTTCCTTGAACACCCTTGCCTGAACTACGGCATTCTGGCCGGTTGTCGCGTCTATTACGAGCAAGGACTGAACCTGCTCCGCCGATACTTTCTTGAGTATCGTGCGCTTTATCTTGGAAAGCTCGTTCATAAGAGGGATCTTGGTCTGGAGACGTCCCGCCGTATCGATTATCACCCGGTGGTATCCTTCCTTCAGCGCTTTCTCCATGCCATCGTACACCACCGCCGCCGGGTCGGAGCCCTCTTTCTTGGCGACAAAATCGGCGCCGGAACGGTCGGCCCATATCCTGAGCTGGTCTATCGCGGCGGCGCGGAATGTGTCCGCCGCGACGAGCATCACTTTCTCGCCCCGCAAGATGCACCGGTGGGCTATCTTGCCGCAGGCCGTCGTCTTGCCGGTGCCGTTGACGCCTGTCATGAGATAAACATTCGGATATGACTCGACGTCGAGAAGTTTCACCGGCGACGAAATCCACTCGATTATCTCATCACGTATCAGCCCGTTGACGGCGTCGGGCGAGTCCACATTTTCCCTGCGCGCCCTCGCCCGGATGCCTTCGACGAGTCCGACAGCCGTATCGACACCGAGGTCGGCTTCGATAAGAAGATCGGTCAACTGCTCATAGAATGACGGATCGAGCTTCGTCCTGCCCTTCGACAGGTTCTTGACGCCGTCGAATACGGTTTCTTTCGTTTTCTTGAGGCTTGCCGCAAGTCTGTGGAAAATACCCATTTATTTTTTAGTTCGGTTTTGGCTTCGGTAAATTTTTAAACAGCTTTCCCTCGTTGCCGAGGCTGCTTCCTGTACGGTCACCGAGCACCGATTCATCCCACTCCTGGAGGTTGACGCTCACTATCCGGCTGATGCCGTCCTTGCGCATCGTGACGCCGTACAACTGCCGCGCGAATTCCATCGTCCCCTTGTTATGCGTGATGATAAGGAACTGCCGGTTGGGAAGGAAACTGTCGACGAGAGCCAGGAATTTATGGACGTTGATATCGTCGAGCGCGGCTTCGACTTCGTCGAGTATCGTGAAACTGGACGGCTTGACCCGCAGGATGGCGAACAACAGCGCGATGGCGATGATCGATTTCTCGCCGCCGGAGAACTGGATGATGTCGACAGTTTTCTTGCCCGGGAACCTCGCCTTGATATCGATCCCGCTCTCGAGCGGGTCTGACGGGTCGGTGAGGGCTATCGATGCCTGCCCGCCGGGAAAAAGGCTCTTGAAAACCTCATCGAAATATTCATCCGTCCGGGTGAAGACTTCCATGAATACTTCGCGCGATTTCTTCTCCACTTCCTGCAGGTTCTGGAAGTTCCTGTCCACGCCTTCGGTCGTAAGATCAAGAATGGCCTTCTTCTTCTCAAGACGCTGGAACCGGTTCTCCACGTCCTTCTCGAGCTCCTCGAGACTGCGAAGTGACGCCTG
>CAZSPL010000301.1:0-3493 GCA_964608735.1 uncultured Planctomycetota bacterium
AATCGCCTCTTGGGGATGGGTCTCGACGTAGGCATAACTAATCCCTCCCATTTACGTCGTGAATGACTTAAGAATATATTATCACAAGTTTTGATTACTGCAAATCCCCCATCCTATGCCGGGGCAGGGATATTTCTCTGAAAAAGTTGATTGAACTGCAAGGGCTTAACTTAGTCATTGATGACTTGCCGTTTATTTGTGCCGGTACAAGGAGTTCTTACAGTATAATAACCGCGAGATTGATTGCCTGAAAGAATCGATAAAATGATGCGAAAGGAGAATATATGTCACTCACAACAATCGTAATTATCGTCTTGGTCATCTTGCTGCTCGGCGGCGGCGGTTATTATGGTCGTGGCAGATGGTTCAACAAGAGGTAGCGAATCCTCCGGGAGCGGTAAAGCCTTTTGATGCCGAGTAAATAAATTGCTATCCAACCATAGAAAAGAGAGGAGCTGAAATAGAATGAGCATTGTAACAATATTGATAGTGGGTATTCTGGCTGGATTGATCGCCAGCATGCTAATGGGGGGGACAGGGCTTGGCATCCTCGGGGATCTTCTGATCGGCCTGGCCGGGGCGTTTCTGGGAGGTTGGTTTTTCGGAAATCATCTCTCCGTTACCTCAAGCCTGTTCGCGAATGTTCTGATCACGGCAACCGTGGGCGCAATGATTCTTCTTTTTGTGATAGGCCTATTTGCCCGTCCGTATTACAGGCACAGGGCAACTTGAAAGTTGGCGCGTTAGGGATTCTTCCCTTCCGGCGCATAACCCGTTTTCAACAGCCCAAAAGCATCACAATGGGACACGATGTATGCGTAGTATCAAAGATTAATGATACCACAAATGAGCTTATTCTATGAATAATACTTGATAGGAGCAATCTTGATGAAGGTATTACAGCTTTTACTATTTGTCGCGATATTTGTTTCAAGTATGGCATTATACGGCAGTACCGCTAATGCTGTTCCAGCAGGCACAGAGGTGCAAACCCTCATCACCCTGCTCGCCGATTACAGCTATAAGGTCAGGGATCCCGCCGCCGAGAAGCTGGCAGCGATGGGTGAAACCGTGGTACCGGCGCTTATCGCGGCACTCGATGACGAGGGCTCAGGGATACGCGCCGGCGTGGCTCAAGTACTCGGCATGATGGGCGACATAGCAATAGACGCTGTTCCCTACCTCGTGGAAGCGCTTCAGGATGTTCAACCAGAAGTCCGTGCCGCGGCGGCTAAAGGACTTGGCGAGATCGGCCCTGGCGCATCCAGTGCTGTCCCGGACCTTCTCATGACCATGAATGATGATGAGGGGGGCGTAAGGGCAGCCGCTGCCCAGGCGCTTGGCCAGATAGATGTCAGGTCGAAGGATGTCATAAGCGCGTTAATCAATGCCCTGAGCGATAAACGATGGTGGGTTACGGATATGGCGTCGCAATCGCTTATAGGGTTCGGGACAGATGCAGTACCGGCCCTGATCGGAGCGCTCGATGATGCCAATGCCCAAGTCCGGCAGGTAGCCGCTGAGTCACTTGGATATATAGGCCCGGAAGCGGGCGAGGCTGTACCGGGGATAATTGATTTGTTGAGCGACAATACGGCGAAGGTGCGCTGTGTAGCGGCTGATAACCTCTCCAGATTAAATCCCGACCCGCGTGTCGCGGTACCCGCTCTAATAATTGCCCTCGCTGACGAGGATGGCTGGGTGCGCTCAAGCGCGGCGGAATCGCTGGCGAGAATAGGCAAACCGGCCAAGAATGCGGCAAACCCACTCATTAAGTTGTTATCCGATGAAGAACCCGCGGTAAGGAGCAACGCAGCAAGAGCCCTCGGTCAAATCGGTCCGCAACCGGGTGTTGTAAAAGCGCTCATACTCACAATGGATGATGAGGACCAAGTCGTTCGCACCAGTATAGACTGGGCGCTTGCTGATATGGGTTTTGGAACACTTTCTGGCCTGGGTCTTGGCTCCGGGAATCCCATAACAATTTTGGAAGGTGCCTTGTCCAGCACAGATACAAAGTCGCGCACCGATGCTGCGTTTGCACTGGGGGAATTTGGTCCCGAAGCGTCCAGTGCGCTCACAAAGTTAAGGGAAATTGATGGCGCTGAATCGGATGGCGAGATCCGTTGGTATTATGCCGAGGCTATAAGGAAGATTTCGCAGGAAGAATAAGCGATTATAATGCGGGCAGGGCTGCCTGCGGTGCCACAAGGCGGGCTGGCAGCCAACGGTCCAAGGGAAGATTTACTTCTCTATTTCAATCCATTCGGTGAATGTGTTGCCTTTGGCGTTGGAGGCGCGGAGGCGGTTAAGGCCGGGACGACTGGTCGGCGAGGATGGAGATGTAGAGATTGTAGTCGCCGGGGGAGAAGAAGGTATTCTGTCGGTTGTTACCGCGCTGGGTGATGTGGTGCGGGAGTTCTGGGATGACGATTCGAGGAATCCTTGGCAGGATAAGTATTAGCATATCATTGCGGTTTATAATAGGTGACTGTCCCTAATTTTGACTGCAGGAGGAACTGACATGATGAAGAATTATTTCCTGGGCGTGATTATTTTAGCCCTAATACTGCTCACCGGGTGCGGAGGTGGGGGCAATAGCGGGGCTGAATGGTATGTCGGCTCAACCTATTTAGGATTCAACGAAGCCGCTGCTATTTGGTATCCAAGCACTAACAAGCTGGAAATCAATTTCATAAACGCAGCGGGTATTCCGACTGCCAAGATCGTAATCGATAAAGTGTCAGCGGTTACACTAAACCACAACTATAACGCAACTGTAACGGTTGATATAAGCAACAGCCCGAAAGAGTCATATACCGGCACAAACACTGCATCTGTTTACTTTACGACGTGGGACCTTAAAAACGGTGGCAGTCTTGCAGGCAGTATCAGCGGTACGGTAAAACGAAACGAAAGCCCAAATAATGTTGTCGCCATCGCGAGTACATGGGGTAATACGCCTATTCATACCCCATAGGTAATCTGCGAAGCGGCTTCATGGAACCGGTACGAGGGAAACAAAGTTATCTCCATTGTTTGGGGACACCCTTGTCCCTGATTCCCACAAAATCAGGTTAGCCATCTTCTGTAACCAGCGCATGGGCGCCGAAGCCCGCTACCTCATAACCGGCGGCCTTGAGGTCCGAAGTGAGTTGCACTTTGAGCTCAAACCCGCCATGGTCTGCAGCTATGCCAATGGGCATCGTTTTCCCTCACCCGCGCACAAAGCAGGCTCGGCTTCAATTATTTCGCGCACGCGCGTTAGTCGAGCGTTTATCCTCGCACGGTCATGCGTGGACTCGATGGTGCGCTCAGCCAGTTCGGCGATCCATTGCACTTGATCGCGAAGCGCCCGCCGCCGGCCCGGTCTGGCTGTCATGCTGGCAATGGTTTGCAGCGCGCCCAGCATCCGCAACATGATGGCGACATTGCCTGTGGCGCTGCTTCGAATTTGGTCGAACGATTCGGCCAGCAAGCTTTCAAAGCTCGG
>CAZSPL010000302.1:0-3453 GCA_964608735.1 uncultured Planctomycetota bacterium
GTCAAGGGCGGATTTCCGCGTCGAGCATTGATGCACATCGTAGTTTCATGCCGCTCAAATCCGCCCTACCCACATTCAACTGTAGCTTTTAGCACAGGCCACGGAAGCGCGTGATCTCATGATGCAATTATGCGGGATAGAACCACTTGAATCGAAACGCGCGATGGCTTAGTCTTTCAGCCTATAGTTCTCATCAAATCGCTGGAGGCCATGATGAGTGACAGGAAAGGAATCCTCAAAGCCCTGGGCCCGGGGTTTCTGTTCGCGGCGGTATCGGTAGGGGTATCACATCTCGTTCAATCGACACGCGCGGGTGCGGGCTATGGTTTTTCCCTGATGATAGTGATAATCCTCGCGATGCTGCTGAAATACCCGCTGTTCGAATTCGGCCAGCGTTACGCGGTGGCGACCGGCAACAGCCTGCTGGAAGGATACCGGCGGCAGGGAGTGTGGACCCTCGTCATATATCTTATCCTTACCGTCGGCACCATGTTCACGGTGCTTGGAGCCATAGCCGCCGTAAGCGCGGGACTGGCGATCCAGCTCACCGGGTGGAAGCTTTCAATCAACCTGTGGTCGGCGATACTTATAATCATCGGCGTGTTGATTTTAGCGATAGGCAAATACCCGCTTCTCGACAAGATAATCAAGGGGATAATGGTTGTCCTCGCGATATCGACTCTCGCCGCTACGATAGCCGTCATCCCCAAGCTCGGCGGGATGAAGCTCTGGGGGCCGGTGAGCATGATGGACGTTGCATTCATCGTGGGACTCGTCGGATGGATGCCCACCGGGATGGATGTCAGCGTATGGCAGTCGTTCTGGACGCTTGCGCGGAGGAAGGAAACGAATTACATGCCGACGTTGAAGGAGACGCTTTTCGATTTCAACCTCGGTTATATAGGTACGGCGGCGTTTGCGCTGATGTTCTGCTGCCTCGGAACGGCGGTCATGTTCGGCAAGGGGATTCAATTTGAGAGCAGCTCGGGGGCATTCGCGGGACAGGTGATAAACCTTTACACGGAGAACCTCGGCGAATGGAGCAGGCCGATAATAGCGATATCGGCGTTCACGACGATATTCTCGACATTGCTCACCGTTCTCGACGGCTTCCCGCGCGCGCTTCAGCTTCTCTGGCGGCGCTTCAAGACCCCCGAAGACCCGCAGGAAGTGTTGCGGCGTTCGGGGCTGGCGTGGGACTACTGGGTATGGGTCGGTGCGATATCGGTCGGCGCGATGCTCGTCATCCTTTTCCTGCTCAAGACTCTCGGCGACCTGGTTGATTTGGCGACGACATTGTCGTTCATCTCGGGCCCGTTCCTGGCGTTCTTCACATACCGCGCGATAATGTCGAAGCATGTGCCCGATGCATTCAAGCCCGCGCCGTGGCTTCGAATCCTGGCGATTATCGGCATCGCGTTCCTCGCCGGATTCCTCATATTCGCCGCGGCGACGGGGCAGTTGAAGGTTTTCGGCCTGAAGCTGTAGCGTGAATCATTGGATGCATGCTGATTAGAAAGCATGTTAAAACGTTTACTTGGTTATCATAACTGATAGAAATACACACCGCATACGGCGCAGACACACACGAGGTTATCCCTGACATACGACGCTCTCGGATCGCATGTCGTCTCGAAGTTCTTCAGGATAAATCCCCACGGCGAACCGGACTTGTCGATGATGGTCATGTCATACTCCGTATTGCAGACATATAGATACACTCCGTCGACGTGAACATCGAACACATAACCGAGGCTCGTGTGAGCATGAACTATCCCCGCATCTTCGGGAGGATCGACATCGATCGTATACAAACCGTCATAACCGTTGGAAACGTAAGCATAGCCGTCGGAATATTCCACGCTCGTCGGCAGGCTCATCATCAACATGCTGTCCACGACATAGGCGGTGTTCAAAGGCTCGACATCGATAATCGCGAACCGGGAGCTCGAACCGAGTCCCGCATAGACATAGCCGTCCGTGACGGCCAGCGATAATATACAGCCGTCGATATCCACCGTCTTAACCGTATGCGCCGTTTCCGGTGATGTAATGTCGACCACCTTGAGCCCGTCGCCGTATCCGGCCACGTAGGCATAATCCCCGAGGAGCACCACATCGTAGCAGATCGTGAAATCGCCGACGGCATTTACGATTTGCGCCGATTCCGGCGGGTCGATATCGACTATCAGCAGGCCGTCATTATGAGTGGTCACGTAGGCGTAGCCGTCTCTCACCGCCACATTGTGCGCTCTGCTCGGCGTATCCACGGTCTTGACAAGATATCCCGTTTCCGGGGGAGATGAATCGATAATCATCAGTCCGCCGTCGTGGTCGGCGACATATGTATATCCATCCGCCTGGCAGGAATCCTGCGGCAGGCCGGGACTATTCAACTTCGATATCAGCGATGCCGATTCAGGGTGCGTGATATCATAAATCAGGAATCCGCATACGTAATCGGAAACATAAGCATAGTTGCCGGAAACCCATGTGTCATACGTGTATCCCGTCACCGGGATGTCCGCTATAATCGACTCCGAGCCCGGCACGGAGATGTCCACGACCTGCACGCCCGCGTCTTTCGCCGATGCATAGGCGTAACCGCCATCGACGCACATCCCCCAGACCTCATCCGGCAAGATCAAGGTATTAATGATATTCGCGGACCCGGGAGGATCGATATTGATGACATACAAATTCTTCCCATCGTCCCCCACATACGCATAGCCTCCCGAAACCGCAACACACCTCGGGCTTGCCGACAGGGGCACGGCATGCTCGATATAAGCCGATTCCAGGGGGTCGATATCGATAATCAACAACTGGTCGGCGTTATCGGCGACGTAAGCGTATCCATCCGCAACGGTGACATCCCACGGAAAGGATGTGCAGCCTACAAGTTTTTCAAGCCATGCCGACTCGGGATCCGAGATGTTGATAACAAGAAGCCCCGGACTGCCGGCCTGCCAGGTCGTGGTGTAGAGATAGTCGCCTTCGATATCCAAACCGTCGGCGCCGACGACGATTCCGACCGTGCACACCTCGTGCGCCAATTCAGGAGGATCGATATCCATAACCTGCAGGTCCGAATCGTCATTGAGAACATATGCATACCCATCCTTGACAATCACTTCATTTACAAACCCCGAGGATTCCACGTGGTTGATCCATTGCGGATTTGCCGGGTCGGAAACGTCAAATATTTACAGGCCGTTATGACGCGACGCAAGATACGCATAGTTCCCTTCGACACACATCGACCTCGGCGCGAAATTTAAATCGGGCGGGGTGACATCGACAGGATCGCCTGGCACGTGGGTGACGGTTATCGTGACCACGTCGTAAAGAGCAAGGCTTCCGGAACCTTCGGACATGGCATAAATCCTGACTTTGTAATCTCCACCCGCAGCGCCGGCATTGTTGTGTATCGTTTGCTCCCAATGCTCGTCA
>CAZSPL010000303.1:0-3451 GCA_964608735.1 uncultured Planctomycetota bacterium
TTTCATTCCATGCCTCTCTCTATCCTTTTTCATACTATAGATACCATGTTTCAGCGTTTAAAACAACTGAAACAGCGCAAAAGATTTTTTAACCGCGTTTTTTCGGCCTTCCAAAAAATCTAAGAAAAATAGCGGATTTTTGGTTGACAGACTTTATCTGCTTTGGTAGGATTGCCGCTTGCGCCTATTTGACGCAGGAGGTTCGTATGCCTACTATCAACCAGTTAGTCAGGCACCCGCGGAAGGCGGTAAAGAAAAAAACAAAAGCGCCCGCGTTGCAGGCAAACCCGCAGAAGAGGGGCGTCTGCACAAGGGTCTACACCGTGACCCCGAAGAAGCCGAACTCGGCATTGCGGAAGGTCGCGCGAGTGCGCCTCACCAACGGCATCGAAGTGACGGCATACATCCCGGGCATGGGACACAACCTCCAGGAGCACAGCGTGGTGCTCATCCGCGGCGGACGTGTCAAGGACCTCGGCGGCGTGCGCTACCACGTGCTTCGCGGCGTGCTTGACACGTCGGGCGTCGAGAACAGGCGGCAGGGACGTTCGAAATACGGTTCGAAGCGTCCCAAGGTGGCGACGAGCTGATCCAGGAGGCAACCGACAGAAATTGCGCGGCAAAAAGATAAAAAAACGAAGACTTCCCCCCGACTCCAGGTTTAACTCGGTGCTTGCATCGAAGTTCATCACCAAGCTCATGTTGAAGGGGAAGAAATCCATAGCCGAGAATATCTTCTACAGGGCCATGGATATGATACAGAAGAAGACCGGCGAGGACCCGTTCGAGGTTTTCCAGAAGGCCCTCGAGAACGCGAAGCCGCTGGTTGAAGTGAAGTCGCGGCGTATGGGCGGTAGCACCTACCAGGTGCCGATCGAGATCCCGAGCCACAAGCAGGAAGAGATAGGCATGCGATGGATGGTCGGTTACGCGCGCAAGCGCAAGGGCCGCCCGATGTTTGAGAAGCTCGCGCTCGAGCTGATGGACGCTTATAACAATACCGGGACCACGGTCAAGAAGCGCGAGGATACGCACAAGATGGCCGAGGCCAACAAGGCATTTGCTCATTACCGCTGGTAGAGGACCATACGATACCGGCGTTTTTTGTCGTGGGGAGTCGGGGTTGTTTTTATCGGGCGTTTGCCCTGAACTTTTAAAGTCTGGAAGATGCCGATGTCGAAGTCCAGCGATATCCCGGGACAACAATTTCGCCCCTCCCGCGGGAGGGCTGACTGAGTTGTCGAGGAGATGTCCCGATGGATTACGACATTGGTAAGATACGGAACATTGGCATAGCGGCTCATATCGACGCCGGCAAGACAACGACCACGGAGCGCATCCTGTTTTACGCCGGGCGGGTTCACCGTTACGGCGAAGTCCACGAGGGGACCACGGTCACCGACTGGATGGACCAGGAGCGCGAGCGCGGGATTACGATTACCGCCGCGGCGACCTATGTGAACTGGAAGGGATACCAGGTGAATATCCTGGATACCCCCGGCCATGTTGATTTCACCATCGAGGTGGAACGTTCACTGAGGGTGCTCGATGCGGTGATCGCGGTCTTCTGTGCGGTGGGCGGGGTTCAGAGCCAGTCGGAAACGGTATGGAGGCAGGCGAACAGGAATCGCATCCCCAGGCTGTGTTTCATCAACAAGATGGACCGCGTGGGAGCGAGTTTCTACGGTGCCTTCGATGAAATCCGCGACAAGCTCAAGGCGAATCCCGTCGCCATCCAGTTGCCGGTGGGAAGCGAATCGAATTTCGCGGGAGTCATCGACCTGCTCACGATGGAGCGCATACGGTGGCTCGATGAGAGCGGCGAGAAATTTGAGAGGGAAGCGATCCCTCGCGATATGGTTAATGAAGCCGAGGAATGGCGCGAGAAGCTGATCGACGAAATCAGCCGGCATTCCGAGGATGTATTAAAAGAGTACCTTGAAAACCGTCTGACATCGCAGACCCTGAAAGCCGGCATCCGGAAGGCCGTATTAAGGGACAAGGTTACCCCCGTGCTGTGCGGGTCGGCGTTCAAGAACAAGGGTATCCAGCCCCTTCTCGACGCCGTCGTGGATTATCTGCCGTCGCCGCTGGACACGCCACCGGCGGTGGGGACCGATCCAAGGACCGGGGAGACGAAGGAGCGCCCAAGCAATCCCGACGGACCGCTCGCGGCGCTGGCATTCAAGATCGCCACGGACCAGCATACCGGGAAAATAACCTATGTCAGAGTCTACTCTGGAGTCATCCACAAGGGTTCACAGGTGCATAACGTGCGGCTCGAAAGGAAAGAGCGCGTTAACGGGATTCTGGTTATGCACGCCAACAGGAAGGAACCGGTGGATGAATTGCGGGCGGGCGAACTGGGCGCGCTGGTCGGTTTGAAGCTGACAACTACCGGGGATTCTCTCTGTGGAGAGAAGAACCAGGTGTTACTCGAAAGGGTATACACCCCGGAACCGGTCGTAGCGATAGCGATAGAACCTGAGACCAACGCAGAACAGGAGAAGCTGAAGCAAGCGCTTAAGCGCCTGGCCGAGGAGGATCCAACCTTCGTGACGATGTTTGATGATGATACGAATCAAACTATTGTCAGTGGGATGGGCGAACTCCACCTCGATATTATCGTCGACAGGCTCCTCAGGGAGTTCGGCGTTAAAGCCTACATCGGTAAGCCCCAGGTAAGCTACAAGGAATCAGTTTCGAAGCCAGCCCGGCACGAGGAAGAGTACGTGCGGCAGATAGGCTCGCGCGGACAGTATGCTCGTGTCGTGCTTGAGGTCGCGCCCGCGCCCAAAGGCTCCGGCCTTGTGTTCGAGAGCGAAGATGCCCTGTCCGCAATGCTTGGCAAGGAGTTTCTCGCGTCGATCGAGCGCGGGGCTCTCGGCGGGATGGCGGTCGGAGTCAAGTGGCATTACCCGGTGATTGATGTGCGGATGAAGCTTGTCGATGCCGGGTTCCACGAAGTAGATTCCAACCCGCTGGCGTTCGAAGCCGCCGCCGGGATCTGCGCCAGGGAAGCGCTCGAGAAAGCGGAGCCGGTGTTGATGGAGCCCCTGATGCGGATCGAGATAGAGACACCGCACGAGTATGTGGGCGACGTCATCGGCGATTTGAACTCGCGGCGCGGAATGGTGGACTCGATAAACCAGAGGGCGGAAGGCATCGAGGCCGTTTTCGGGAAAGTGCCGCTTTCGGAGATGTTCGGTTACACGACACAGCTTCGAAGCCTGACCCAGGGAAGGGCATCGTCGATTATGGAATTTTATGAATACGCCCGGGTGCCGAAACAGTTAGCCGATGCGATGCTCTTTTGATTCAGACGGATGATGAATAGTTAAAACCGGATTGTTGAATAGTAAGTGACTTAGATTCCAAGAAGGAGAATGGCTACAAATGGCCAAGGAGAAATTTCAAAGGACGAAGCCGCACATAAACGTTGGCACCATCG
>CAZSPL010000304.1:0-3418 GCA_964608735.1 uncultured Planctomycetota bacterium
CCGGCGTCATCGACCTCGTAGCAGATAGCATTCCATTCGGTCTCCTGGAAGTCATGCCGCTGCACTATCCCAGCCTAGTCCGGGCAGACACAATCAGGCGGGTCGGCCTGGCCCCGGCGGTCTCCCTGTCTGTCGATATTTTATGTTATGGTATATTGACTCAGACCTCTTGAACCGTTGAAGGATATGTCGATCTCCGGGGCCGCCTCAAGTTGAGAGGGATAGCCATCAGAGAAGCTGACAATCGTGGAGATGCCGCCGTTGAACAGCTTGATATCCTTCAGCCCTTCATTGAATCCCGCTACATCCCAGTTGCTTTTATCTTCCGCAATCGCTTTATTAAGCACCTTGTCAAAAAACAGGATGTAAAAGCCTTCTTTCTCGTTGCTGAGAAACTCCGTTATTACCGCGGGCTTGTCATCAACCTCGAACGCGATAAGCCGGTTCTGTGGAAATGATGATTTCGGCCAGAATATCAACGTGGCGCTGTGGAATCCGGGCTTAAGCGGCTCGGAGGATTGGAACACAACCTTATCCTCACCGACTACATTGACGTTAACCTGTGTCTTGTCGATAGATGCTTTGAAGTCGTTCTTTTCAGGGATATAACCGTCTCCGTATTCGAAATCCGCATAAAACAACGGTTGGCTGTTTGTAGTCCACTGCTGCCCCTTTATTCCCTCAAAAAACTCATCGCACTTAAGGGCGTTCATGGGCTTGTGATGCAAGGGCGAGGAACCGGGCGGAGGGTAAGACCAGTCGACCGGGCCTGTTCCCCCCTCGCCCGTATGAATACCAGATTCCGTTGCGCCAGGCAAAACACTGGATGACGAGCAGCTTGAGATAAAGGGAAGGCATAAAAGGAGGAGAGCAGCAGTGAAAATTCGATGGTTCATTCGGCACGCCTGTCACGAAACATCTATTCTGAAGAATACCATGATTATCAATCCCGAACAATCCCCGGCATCCTCGCATCCAAATATTGGAAAGCGATGAAAATTCTGAATTTGAGGAAGGCGATGGCACCAATGCAAAAAATCAACTTTCTCTGTGTAACAGCTATTGCTGCAGTAGCTGTTTCCATCATAACCGGATGCTCCTCCACCAACCCAGCCTCTCCCGCAACCCCGGGTGAATCGGCCCGCGATGCATCCTCTACATCACATCAGCTCTGGGGCTATTACCAGTTCACCATCGATCCCGACGCCGCGATCGTCGATATCACCCCGCTTCGGCATGCCGACCTGCACATGAACGTCCTCCCCTTCCTCGAACCCCCGGCACTGCTCAACCTCACTCTCGAGACACTTCAATTCAACGGGAATATCATCGAAGCCGACATCGGCCTCAGGCACCCATTCCTCGGCCTCAACCAGTTCACGGGGTTCGACGTGCGCGGCATTTTCATCACAAGCGGCTCGGTCACCGGATTCTCCAACCCCGACCTGCGGCTCGCCGGCGAATCCGACACACGCCTTCTGAATCCCGATGGCTACACCCGCTGGTGGAATCCATCGGAATTTCCCGTCAACACCGGCACCATCGCCGGATACAACGACGGCCTGCTCGGTACTCCCGATTCCGTCGGGAATTTCAACTGCACGCTCAACGGCTATAAATATTTCTGCGACGACCTCGATGACACTTCCGACCCGCTCGATGAAATCACCCTCGCCAACCGCGGCCTGTTCTCCGCCGGGCAGAAAAATGTCAGGCATTACACGATCCGCATGCAGGGCGGACTTGTTTTCAATTACGCTATCGATGCATCGTGGGTATTCCCCACCGGCAGCCCGCCATACGAAGTCCCCGACGACTTCGGTCCCGCCGCGAACAGCCCCGAACCATTTCGCATCTCCGCGTCGGCTATCGAAAATACTCTCTATTATAAAGATGACAACGACTTCGGCGGCGACCTCGCCCTCCTCATCGATGTCTACGATTGGACAGACCCGGCAGCGAATACCGTCATGATGGAATCCATCGGCGTATTCCAATCTCCATTCGTCACGATTCCCATCGGCGGAGGCGAGGGATATTCCACTTATGCCGTCGAAATCAGCGATGCCACACCAATATCTTCCGACCCAATAAATGTATTGATAACCGTTGAGGACCCGGTTGTCGGGTATGAAGGACTGCTTCCCGGAGAAAACATCGCGTCATATCAAATCATCTCCGTCGATGTCGGCAGCGAGCCCCCCGAACCACCATCCGTGGGTAACTGGCTCATCAGCCAGGGGGATATCGGACACACAGGCTACCTCGAGCGTTATGGTCCCGCCGATTTGCATTCCGCACCCACATGGACCAGCGACTATGTCCCCACCGTCGGCAACGCGCTGTCCATTTTCCTCAACGACGACACCGCGTTCATGAGTTTCGCCGGGGTGATATACGACACATGGTTCCCAACCATAGCGGTAAATCTCTCCGACGGCTCCACCAAATGGACGAAAGCATTCCATGAAGATATAGACTATTACACGCAGCCGAAGGGAATCAGCCCCGACGGCTTCATCCTCCTCGTATGCGAGGTCCATTCCCCTTCATCCGGCGGACCGACCGGCTTTCTCGCCGGGCTGGATGTCGAGGACGGGTCGGTGGTATGGCAGCATCCGGTCGGCGATTATATCCTCGTCGATTCCTATGCCACCCACGACCTTGACGGCAATTTCATCGTCGCGACAAACCATGGCTATCAATCCATCGACCCGGTTACCGGAGCTATCAATTGGACCAACTCATCCAGTCCCGGCTACTGCACGCCCGCGGTCGGCCCGAACGGACGCATCTACGGCATGGACGGCCAATATCTTCAGGCTTATGACCCCGCGAACGGCAACGCCCTGTGGTATGAATACCCCGCCCCCGGCAACACGAATTTCGGCGTAACGGTGCTCGACAACGGAAAGATACTCGCGGCCGGCGCGAACGGCGTCTTCCTCTACACCGACACCGGCTCCGGCGCATCCGCCGACTGGGAGCAGCCCTACAGCTACTGCCCATATGGCTCCGCCGCGGTCGGTCCCGATGGAAGCATATACATGATGGATAATGCCGTGCCCAATGGCGGCTACTTGCTGCGACTCGACCCGCTCTCCGGCAACACGCTCAACTCATCCGGCACGTGGGGACATGCCGGTACGCGCCCGGTTGTCGGCGAGGACGGCATCGTCTATGTCAACTCGCGCGAATCCATCCGGGCATTCGATGAGCAATGCAACCTCTTGTGGAGCTACACGCCCGGCTCGGACAACCATTTCTGCGCACCGGCGATTGCCGAGGACGGCACGCTCTACTCATCCAAGCGCGAACTCGGCCTCTGCGCCTGGCATGATTAAAAAAAAGTAGGGACAGTCGCGAATGGCACATTTTTAAGGTTGTAACAGGCATGAATACTCAGTGTCACGCGGTA
>CAZSPL010000305.1:0-3410 GCA_964608735.1 uncultured Planctomycetota bacterium
ACCCGCGACCTTCACCTTGGCAAGGTGGCGCTCTACCAACTGAGCTATTCCCGCAAGTGGCGATTATTCAATTCTCTACAAAATTCTATTTCATGTCGCGGTTCCTGTCAAGGACGCCGGATTCGCCATGTGAAATAGAAAGGGAGGGAACTTGAAGCTCCCTCCCTTGTGCTGACATGAGATCGCGGTCTACTGCATACCGAGCTCTTCCATACCGATTGCCGGTGCTCTATCCACACCACTGGCAACGGTAATGATGACGCCGTCTCGCCTGTCATCAGGACCAACGTAGCCGTCCAAGAAGTTGTTATACGACGTGAGCGGCACATTGACCGTGAAGAGTGACCTTTCGGGAAAGTCACCAAACGTGTTGTAATAGTCGAGACCCGGATTCCAGATCGTACCGTAACCGCAAAGCTTGAAGCCGATTACCGCACCCTGGATCGGGAACTCGATATTGCCGATACCGTCCTGATCTGTATCAACGAACGATGAATAACACCCGACGCCGTCAAACAAGGCATAGTAATAGAAGTTGCCAGGGGTGAGCCAGAACTGGTAGTCATCCCTATAGTTTGTGGCGTTCTGCAGGAATGTACCCGGGTCCGGATTGTAAAAACCGTATGGTGTCGGTGTATCCGGCTCGGGGACGATAATGATCGGCCACGGTGCGTGCCGCTGGCCTTCACTGATTTCCCACATGAGGTTTCCGCGTTCGCCGCCGACTTCTCTCCGAATATACTCGCGGCTCCTGTCGTGAGGCAGAGCCCAGATGTTCACGCGGGCAATCGGTGATTCGAGGCCCTGCTCGAATCCGTTCTCACCCGGGTTCGTGATAATCTTCCCGTACTTCTCAACATTTCTGCTTCGATAGAACGGGTTCTGAGGATACTGGGCAAGGTAACCAAACTCAAGAAGCGTGTCGATATCTCCCGGGTAGCCGCCGGGCTCCCACGGGGGTATATAGTCGGGCCAGTCGATCGGCAGGAAATCCGGGTTACGATAGCTTTCATAAGTAGAGAAAGTATCGGTCGAATCGCCGCCGTACAAAATCAACGGGTAGGTACCGCCGGTGTCAACAGCGTATCGCTCGAGAGCAATCTGGATCGAGTGAATGTTGGACTTAACCTCGGCTTCCTTGGCTTTCTCGCGTGCCTTAACGAAGTTAGGCAGCGCCATAGCGGCCAAGATGCCGATGATTACGATAACCACAAGCAACTCGATCAATGTAAACCCTCGTTGATGTTTCCGCATGCTCCTCAGCACCTCCTTTCGCGCTGGATTAGAATCTGTCAGTCGTAACGCTTCGAAGGGCTTTCCCGTTAGAGAATGACCTCCGCGGGGAACTATAATCAAACCAGTGCCAGTAGGTATTAGGCGGTATAATGCAGGAATAATGATGATTATAATATTTCTGCCTTTCACCATCTGGGGCGGAACACTCTCGTGTCCTCACCGGTCATTGATTGTCAAGGTTGTACCCTGTAAGCATACCCGATGCAGCCTTTGTTATGTCCCGCCGTAGTTGAACGTGTCCTTAACGGTATCGCTATGGACATCCGTTCCTCCGGAAACCTCGATGATTACCCAGTCCAAGATTCCGTCCGAACCTGACTTCAGGTTAGCCTGGGATGGATCGTTCGGATTGATTCCGTCGGGGTAAGCATAGGTCCACGGGTCAAACTCGGCTGACGGGTACCCAGTGGTTTCAACTCGCAACTGGTTCTGAGCGCAAGTTGAATCAAGATCGGTCACGCCGGCGATGTCAAAGTCACCCATGAGCTCGTCGATGTGAATGAACTTAGCGCCACTGGTGCCTCCACCTTCGGGCATCCGGTTGAAAATATCCTGTCCCTTCTCGATGACGGAGTCCCTATCCCCGGACTGGCCATAACCGTAGAGGTAATAGCCGATCGCCTCATCGCCTGTAACGCCATAACCACTGAACGTCCTTCCCGGGTCTCCGGAGGGGAAGTACACGGCGTTGTAATTCGCAACGTAGTGCACATACACCGGAAGCATGTCCGCGAAGATCGGGTGATAATAGAAGTTACCGGGTGAGTCGAGGTCGGGATCCGCAAAAATCTCACTGCCGTCGTCCCGCATCTCCTCGAAATTCTCCGTGGTGTACAGGACATAGTCCGTCTGAGGCGTGTCACCCCATCCGAATCCCAGGTCGAACATCTTCTCGCCATGAAGACCGCCATAAGGGAAGCGGCCGGTCATCGCAGTACCTCCGATGTAAGACGCGTTCCACATACCCGAATCCCGTTTCGCGAACGGATTGACCGGATACTCCGCGAGATACGAGAACTGGATCAGCGGGTCCATCGTCAGCAGACAATACTCCTGGGCACTGGGTGCGGTTATTGCCTTCGCGAACGGCGTCGCGCCATTGCGCACTCTCGCCGCGTTATCGAACTGCGGGTCATACTGCGCTCGAATAACGTTGAAGTCAGGTTCCGCGCCTACCAGGAACGGCGGATAAACACCTCCGGAATCAACGGCATACCTCTCGAGGGCGATCTGGATACTGTGGATATTCGATTTGACCTCGGCCTCTCTCGCCTTGTTGCGCGCCTTGATGAAGTTCGGGAGCGCAATCGCCGCGAGGATGCCTATGATCACGATTACCACGAGCAGCTCGATCAAGGTGAAACCTCGGTGGCTCCTGTTGAGTACCTTTACCATACTAATTGTCACCTCCTTTAGAAGGAAATTTTTTCAATTTGCCGGACGCGTAACGTCCGGAAAAGAATATGCGATTTCCCTGCGCTCTAAGCCTAAGCCTGACTATTATAGATGCGGTTAGCATAAAATTAAAGAAAATATCCTCCAAATCTATGAAAATATTCAGGCGCGAAACTTGAGCTTTATTCAATCCCGCAAGGGGTTCTAAGCCCCGCGAGGCAGGGAATGCACGTGATTACAAGCCTGCATGCACTGAAACTGAAAATGCGGATTATTAAGGAGCAACATACTTATGCGTTTGTCTGGGGAGTAAAAAATGGTGGGCATACACTTAAAAACTTCGTCAGCCAAAAACTCCTTGCCGACTTCAAGATGGATTATACCCGCAGCATGGTCATCTGTCAATAGGCGGTTTACATCTTGATGCGAGAAAAACACTCGAAGATACTCCTTTTCTCAAAGGGAGGTTTCGGGGGGCGTAAGTCATTCAGGCTACACCGTCTAAGATACCGTTTCCGGTTCAAAGGTTCAAAAAAATGGGCGGAGGGGGACTCGAACCCCCACGGGTTTAGCCCACCAGATCCTAAGTCTGGCGCGTATACCAATTCCGCCATCCGCCCCGAAGTCGAAATTATATCTCAATATGGATTAAGAGCACAAAAAATAGGCCGTACAGGACTCGAACCTGTGACCCGCTGATTAAGAGTCAGCTGCTCTAC
>CAZSPL010000306.1:0-3388 GCA_964608735.1 uncultured Planctomycetota bacterium
AGACCGGCGATGGGTGGGCGAAGTATTGTTTGAAAGCGCACGCGGGCGCGCCGCAACAGAGCGGGGAGTTGCAGGTGCTGATACGCGCGGCGGCCGGGCCGTGGACGGATTACGACGGCAGGCTCGAGAACACCCCGCTGTCAGCGTTTTATGTCCACCGCACCGCGGCTACTACTGTTGCGCAGGGGGGCGAGTCGGGAACGGTGAAGGGATTCAGGTTCGGGGAGATAGAGGAGTATCCGAATTTACGCCCTTCATATTATTTTGGGACTTATGACGCGGCTGATACGTGGAACAACCATATCGGCGTGCCGGTTAACCTCTACGATTACGGCAACCGCTGCGCGATACTCGAAAGCACAAATGGTGGAAATCAGTTCAATGCTTATAAAGCGAGCAGCGACCCACTTAGCCGAGCCGTGCTGAAATACAGCCCAGACGGGGATGCGCTGATTATCAGGGGTCTTGAATATTACTTCAGGGCTGCCGGAGCAGATACATTTGAAACGCGGGAAGTTCCCGTATGGCAGGATGGCTGGCTGTTCATATCCGCCGAGATGGACAAGGCTACCGGCAGGCTCTTTATGTTTTATAATGCTTTTGAAACAGACAAGATTTATCAAACTTACACGGATGATTACATCAATTTCTCCGATCCCGTAGCAATAGCGTCTCCCACAGCCGGATATTACTTCGCGCCTGGTTACCTGACCAACCACTCCACGTTCCTCACACTCGGCTGTGATCTGGCGTTGATAAGTATTGAGCGCAAAGACGACACTCACAAAGGAAAAATATGCATTCGCACCGGCACGCCATACGCCCTCGGGGAGCCGGTCCAACTCGACCAGAGCTTGCCCTGGGCAGACCCGCCGTATGACCGAGGGTTCGCTGATGTCGTGATCGACGGTACCGGTATGATCCATGCCGCCTGGCTCGCAGCGAAGCCCGGGGTCGATGCCGCGGACAAAAGCTATTGGAAGGCTATCTATTACTGCTACAGCACTGATGGCATGATATTTTCCGATCCAGTGAGGCTTTCTTATGATGGGGCGAACAATTTTTCGTCAGGCATGATCATGAATTTGAGTTGCTCAGGATACACGGTGATTATTTATCCTGTTTTTGCTGAAAACCCGTTAACCACCCATCATGAAAGATACCATCTTAGACAAATAATCTTTGCTTCAGGTGAAGGGCAACCCCCCGCACCTGTTGAAATTATAGCTCCCCCAACCGCACCATACATTGGCATATGTGGCGAAGAAGGAGGCGATTTGTCTTTAGCTTCATTAATTGGAAACGAGAGTTTTGTATTCTGGGGTTTTGGTCATCCAGGCTCTACTGGAATCAATTATTATTCTACTAACATAGAATGGCAATTTTATTAATTTCTACCTTTATAGCTATTATTGCTTTTAACTAATATTTCTCTTTAGTTATACTCCACCAAGCCACTCATCCGAACGGTTTTGATCTTTTCTCCGCTTGTAAGCCTGACTAATTCAATTGAAAAAATTGGTTGGCTATAATTGTAGTTTAGTCTTAAGTATACAATCACTGCTTCCCCTTCATTATCCTGTGTTGTGAAGCCAACCCCGGCGAATGCTGAGGTTTCTTTCCTGAATGTCTTACAATCCGGCTTCCATTGTGAAACTGGAAATGGTAGCTGTGAGGTCAAATCCAATGGCTCGGCGATATCATGATCCCCAGGATCATTATCAGGATCCCCCACCTCATATGCCACGGCTGCAATCACATTATGTGGATACTGGCCCTGCTGATAAACAATAAGATACTCATTCTCCAGCTTGTGCGTCTCGTCCTCTATATCTATTAAGCCCGAAACCGCCGCGAAGTGCTGGTCGCCGGAGCCGAAACCGTGAGGGAAAGTGCGAATAAGCGAATCGTTCGTTCCTTCCTGGATATCGAAAGTGTTATGATCTATATCCACCCAAAATGCCTTTATGGAATTATATCCATATTCGAGGTCTTCGAATGCGACAAGGCGCCCATCGTCGCTCAAATATGCGCGTGCCTTCAGGGATTGATCAGTGACAAGGCCGCCGCCGCTAAACTCATAATACTCATGGTCGGTAGTATCCGCGGTGAGTTGATCCTCGATTAAGACACGGTGCGGGCAAACATCTGATATAATCTATCCCAAAACGGGAGCATTGCATGGCGGAGTACACCGAAAAAGATATACCGAAGCTCATCGCGCAGGTTAAAGGCAAAGCCGGTACGCTCAGCAGGATCACCGGCAAGGTCGATCCCGATTTCCGCGCCAACGCGGCACGGGCGCTTGGCGAAATGGGCGAAGCCGCCGTCGAAGCGGTACCCGCGCTCATCGCCGGACTTCGCGACCCCGATGTGCATTTGCGGGTGGAATCCGCCCGCGCGCTCGGGAACATCGGCCCGGGAGCAAGCGCGGCGGTCGATACGCTGGTGAAGGCGCTCGGCGATGAGGCAGGCGTGGTCACCGACGAAGCGGCATCGGCCCTTGGCAAGATCGGCGAAGCCGCGATGCCCGCGATTCTCCAAACCCTGGCGCATCCCGATCTGATTGTGCGGGAACGGGCTGCCACCGCCCTCGCGAAGGTGGGCAAGTATTCCAAAGATGCAATCCCCGGCCTTTTGAGGGCGCTCGAAGACGAATCGAAGCTTGTGCGCGCCGAAGCGGTGCGCGCTATCGGCAAGATCGGCACTCCCATCCCCGAAGCGGAGCCTGTTCTCATCAAGCTACTCGATGGCCAGCAGAGCCAGGTAAGGGTTCATGCGGCATATTCCCTGGGTCGTGTTAGCAAATCGGAAGAAGCCCGGCAGGCGCTGATACGCGCGCTCAAGGATGACAACGAAGGTGTGCGGGCAAACGCATCCCTCGCCCTTGGAAATATCCAGTGCGATGAGTGCGACACGATCCCGGCTCTCGTGGATGCCTTGAAGGATGAAGCGAAGTCGGTGCGCAGGAACGCGCTGTGGTCGCTTGAAAAAATCGGCCCCCAGCAGGGGGTGCTTCCCGCCATCCTGTCCGCCCTCAAGGATGATTCGCCGGAAGTACGGGTCATCGCAATACGCGCGCTGGGAAGCTTCGGCCGTTCTGCGGGCCACGCTGTGCCGGATATCATAAATTGCCTGAGCGACGAGGATGCATCGGTGCGTATGTATTGCGCCTACACACTCGGACGATTGGGCACCGGCACGGAGATAGTCCGGGCTCTCATCGTGGCGCTGCTCGACCCGGATCCTCACGTACGTTCCAACGTAATTCAGGCCCTCGAACATATCGGCCCGCCCGCGAAGGACGCCGTCCCGCACTTGAAGAAGCATGCGGAGCGCGACAAGGACGATTGGGTGAAGAAATTCGCGCGGCAGGCGATCGGGAAGA
>CAZSPL010000307.1:0-956 GCA_964608735.1 uncultured Planctomycetota bacterium
AGCCGTCATACGTGTACTGATACTTCCGCTCGGTCGAATCATCGTCATCGAGGAACCGCACCTCCGCCAGGCGGTCGTTGGCGTCAAAGAAGTAGACCGTTCCGTAATATACGCCACCCTTTGCGGTTATATATTCAACCCAGCGATTGTACCCCGCTTCCGTGCTGAACCCGGTCCCGGTTGTCGGCACGTATGTTCCATAACCGTATGTCACCTCGAGCGTCTCGCGCGCCGCATAGGTTGCGCCACTCGAGTCCGGTGCGACCTCGGTCACATCAATCAGCCGCCCGATCTTGTCGTATGTATATTTCACATAATCCCCATTCGGCCGCACCACCCGTTTCAGCCATCCGTTCGGCAGGTATTCACGGCTCGTTGTACGCCCCGCTATATCCGTCGTCGATGTCTCCCGCCCCGCCGCGTCGTAGGAATGAGACGTCTTTCGCCCCGCGTCCGCCGCGTCGATGTTCGTCACCTGGCCCATCCCGTCGTACGAATACGGAATCGCCGAGTCATCGCCGTCCAGGAAATCCTCGACGAGCATCCCGCCGCTGCCGTAAATCCGAGCGCTCCTATGTCCCGATGCCGCCATCGTATCCACCGCACGCTCCAGCTGGTCGAATGTCGTTTATCACTTCCCTGTTAGTTTGCCCGCTCAAAATAAATCTCAAACTTATCACACCATACCATTTTATGCTGCTGCTTCTTAATACTATTAAGCTGTCTTGTCCAATGTATTAATATTATCTATCATTTGAAACTATCCATTAATTATTATTTTTGATCAAAGATACTTCATTTTAAGCTACAATCATCATTAGTCTCAATTCACCATATACTTTACAATAATTCTATATATTTTCTATAATACGCTTTACTCTAATAGCGCTGTTTAATATCCTTTCATTATATTCACTATCGATTATTTCATTAAGCTTATTTATTGCGATTCTACC
>CAZSPL010000307.1:966-3357 GCA_964608735.1 uncultured Planctomycetota bacterium
GTTATATGTATGTCCTGAATATACTGCAATAATTCTACCTTAATCTCTGGATTTTCACAATCATACATACTTAACACTTCTCTTATAAGCTTTTCCGCATCATAATGTTGTAGCAATATCTGTCGCGCCTCATTCCTGTTATCAGAATCCTTGTCCACAATATATATAACTACTTCATCTAACACTTTATCATTCCACGCACTCTTATTGCTACTAATCATCCGGAGACAGTAATAAGTTGTCTTTTTATTCCCCTTTCCCAATTCTGCTAATATATAGTTCAAAGCCTCATTGTATTTTCCAATATTAAGCAAAAACCGCTCCGCAGGCTTTCTCAATTCATTATTGCCTTCACTAATTACCTTAAACACTTCAGGTATAGCTCTAACCGCTTTTTCATTATAGAATTGCAGCCGAAACAACGCATCCTCCGCACGAATCAACGATCGCGAGTCTCTTGTTTTTAATTCTAATATTAAATCATCTAAATCCTCACCCCTATGTACTATTTCGTACATTACTGAGGGTAGCAATGTTACTATGATTATTCCAATAATGACTGTTAGCACGAGCGCTACGAATATATATGCACTCTTGAGTTTGATACAAGATTTCATTAGTTAATTGTCCCCATAACTTCCGTATCCAATCCTAAAACTGGCACATGCCAAAAATCGCCGGCCACACCAATATTTACTAGATTAAAAAACCATGGATCAATGGTAATAGTAATTGGCGGTGTGCATTTTGATTCGGCTAATACATAATGATGAATTGGTAGGCCAAATAGTTTTACATGTTTATATTTAAATGTCCAGCAAAAATATTCTCCCATACTCTCATAATCATCTAAAAAGAAATCCCATGTTGTTTGAGCCCAAGCATTGCACAATCCAGGATTATCTATAACCTGATGAAACCACTTGGCAGCTGATAATATATCGTATGGGCCATTAAGCGCGCCAAGATTATAAGCAGCCATCATAAGATCAAAAAGTGTCATGAAAGCATTGTATGTAGGACCAAGAGGGCCAAGAGGACTAAATGTCCAAGCAAAGGTCCATAATGGAGATGTTTGAGAATAATAGAGTGGTTTAAGGCCTAATAGCGCTCTATTATATTGTGTTAAGGCTTTTTTGGGTGTGCAGCCTCCACATCGCCATAAATAATGACAACAAAGATATGGTTTAACCTTAATTATCCCTGGCAAAGAAGATGGGTCAAATGAGCATAATGCCTCCTGTGATGCAAATGTATTACCCCATATATAGAATCCAGGGCCCAAAATATCCCATTGGTACTGCTGAAAATAGAAATTGCCAGCTGATACCCAATGATAGCTGTTGCAATAACAGAATTCATGCTCACCAGGTCCATATCCCAAAGCCTTACCCCAGTTGTCATCTTTACAACCTGAGCAACCACTTACCTCACTGCAAAGCTTCATCCCAGTATCCAAACCAGATGGATCCATTTTCAGTGAAGGAGAACAATCTGCATATAAATATGGATTATATGTAATTGGGTTCCGTAATTGAGGGTAAATCAAATAGTTAAATGGATCTCGCTGGAGCATTTGAGGCATAATTGGCACGTAATGCCTATGCTCAAGATTATAAATTGCATCGCTATATCCAAGAGCAACCCCAAAGGCTTCAACCCTACAGCTTGTATACCTCATCCAGTTCGCATCGGTCGGGAAATCGGTGTCGTCCTTATCCAGATGTTCGCCCCAGGCGTTGTAGTTGTAGCGCTGGACGGAGAGAGCAGATGGATCAACCAGCGCCCAGACGGTGCCCAGCGGATCCTTTATATAGAAGTTCTTAGTCGGCGACCCATTCTCCTCCCACTGGCGCATCAGCCCCGTCGGGCCTCGGAAGTAATCAAACTCAACCTCGTTTGAATCATTGAGCTGCTGTAATACTGACCGCCCATCGTAGTAGTACTTCGTCGTATCGGGCGTCAAATCAACGCGTTCCCTCACTCTTCCCAGCGCATCATATTTAATCTCATACCAATCCCCCGAGCCGTTAAAACGATAATTCGTCATCCGATTCTTCTTGTCAAACTGAAACTCCATCTCCGTAATATCATAAAACGAATCGGTAAACGCTGACGATTGCTCAATATGCGTCATATTGCCGTTGGCATCATAGGAAAGCGAGAACGTCCTTGTTTCGCTCCCAAAATCTGCAACTCTCGAAAAGCCGGTAAGCTGATAACCCCGGGAATACGTGAAGTCCGCATCAATATAATTCTTGGCATTTCCATTCACAATCTGATCCACTTGCCGCTCGACCATATTCCCCGCCGTATCATATTTATACCGTGCCCAGTACATCGCATCCCAACTCGACGTGCCCGAATTCCAACGCAAATATTTCTCTTCCG
>CAZSPL010000308.1:0-3348 GCA_964608735.1 uncultured Planctomycetota bacterium
ACACCCCACCCCCGTTGCTCTGTGACGGCAGCACTTTCCGCTATGCCGATGCCGACGGTAATCCGGCGGCCGGTGAGTTCCCCGCGAATCCCAACGGCTCGATGGCGGATATCGCGGGTATAACCGACGCCACGGGGCTTATCCTTGGAATGATGCCGCATCCGGAAAGGCACCTCGACCCGACGAACCATCCTCGATGGCCGAGGGAAGGTTTGAAGTCAACCGGCGATGGAGCGGCATTATTTTCAAATGCAGTTAATTTTGTTATGAAAGCATAAAGGAAAAAAGCCCGATAATATAAAATTATCCGAAATCATATCTTGATAATCTCCTAATTTCCGATATAATTACCGGAGTTTGTGAGAATTTTCCCAAAGAGGCCACCCCGGTAACACCGGGGTATAATATTTGGTAGTATTATGAAAACGGCACGCGTCATGACGGAAAAAAAGAAAAAGAAGAAGTATGTCATCCAGCACAACCACGAGCTGTGCAAAGGATGCGGTCTCTGCTATGCTTATTGCCCGAAGAAGGTCATCGAACCGGACCTCCTCGGCCGGGCGCAATATGTCAGGCCGGAAGACTGCATCGGATGCATGCGCTGTGTCTGGTACTGCCCCGATTTCGCCAACTGGGTGGAAGAAGCCGTTGAGGATTCCCCGGTCGAGATCGGGATGGCTCTCGAGGACAACGAATCTGAATGAAGCAAATGAGGGCGCCAAGGTAGTTATAGATGATAAGATCGCTTGAAGGGCAAACTATATTGCTCCAGGGAAACGACGCGATTGTTTATGCCGCGCTTATGGCCGGCGTGAATTTCTTCGCGGGCTATCCCATCACACCGTCGACGGAAATACTCGAAGGCTTCGCGCGTGAAATGCCCCGCTGGGGGGGGAAATTCATCCAGATGGAAGATGAGATCGGCGCGATGGCGGCTGTCATCGGCGCATCCCTCGCGGGCATGAAATCGCTCACAGCATCGTCGGGGCCCGGTATAAGCCTTAAACTTGAAAATATCGGCTACGCATGCATGGCGGAAGTCCCGGTGACGATTATAAACGACATGAGGATGGGCCCTTCCACCGGCGCGCCCACCAAGACGAGCCAGGGGGATGTCATGCAGGCGCGATGGGGATGCCACGGCGATCATGCCATCATCGCCATCGCCCCGGGAACCGTGGAGGAAGCGTTCAACGAGACGATCCGCGCGGTCAACCTCTCAGAGAAATATCGCAACCCGGTGTTCCTTCTTCCCGACGCATGCCTCGCGCATATGCGGGAGAGGGTCTATATACCGAGAAGAGATGAAGTAGAAATCGTCGGACGGGTGCATCCCAAGCCGGGAATGCCCGACTACAAGCCGTTTACACCCACCGACGACCTCGTCCCCGACGTCGCCGATTTCGGCGAGGGCTACAAGTTCACCATCACCGGGCTGATCCACGAGGATTCCGGAATGTCGAACTTCAAGGGGGAGTTGAGCCAGAAACTGATTGAGCGGTTTTACAACAAGCTCGGTACTCACCTTGACGACATCCTCAAATACGAGGAGCATTATGTCGACGACTGCGACCTGTTGCTCGTTTCCTACGGCATCACCGCCCGGTCGGCGCTTTCGGCGGTAACCCGGGCGCGCGAGGAAGGAATCAAGGCCGGTTTGTTCAGGCCCATCACACTTTGGCCGTTCCCGCATGCGCGGCTTAACGAGATATCCAAGGGCAGGCAGGCTTGTCTCGTGGTGGAGATGAACATCGGGCAGATGGTGCGTGAAGTCGAGCGAACAGCGTTCAAGAACTGCCCGGTGCATCATTGCGGTGATGCGACCGGCGAGTTGATACAGCCGCAAAAGGTATACGATAAACTTGTCGCGGTTCACAAGAATCCCGCCAAGGATTTAACCGACCACCTCATATAAGAGGCAAGGATAGAACATGCCATTTTCCGTAAAAGCCGTCGACAGATATTACGATCCCAAGGTCATGCCGCACATATGGTGTTCCGGATGCGGCAACGGTATCGTGATGATGGCGATAATGCGCGCGTTCTCCGCCCTCGACTGGGATCCCGATGAGATAGTTCTGGTGAGCGGCATCGGATGTTCATCGAGGCTGCCATTCTACGTCAAGGTGAACACGCTTCACACGACGCACGGCCGCGCGCTTGCATTCGCCACCGGGGTCAAGTTCGGGAATCCGCGTTTCAAGACCCTCGTAGTGACCGGTGACGGCGACGCGACCGCCATAGGCGGCAACCATTTCATCCACGCCTGCCGGCGGAATATAGACATCACCTGCATCCTCATCAACAACCAGATATACGGTATGACCAGCGGACAGGTCAGCCCGGCGACGGGTTACGGCAACATCGCGAGCTCCGCGCCGTATGGAAGCGTCGAGCACAGTTTCGACCTCAGCGGACTCGCGAAAGCCGCCGGAGCGAGTTATGTCGCGCGCGCGACGACATACCACGTCGAGATGCTTCCCAAGCTGATCCAGGAAGGATTCGAGCACAAAGGGTTTTCATTCATCGAGATACTGACGCCCTGCCCGACGTATTTCGGCAAGTATAACAAGTTCAGCTCGGCGGTTGAGATGTTCAACTGGTACAAGGAGCGCGCCATCAATGTGAAAACGCTCAAACCGGGCGAGGAAGTCCCAAAGGATAGAGTGACAATCGGAGTACTTCACAAGGAAGAGAAGCCGGAATATATCGAGCAGTACATGAGAATGGTGGAGCGGGTCCAGGCTCAGCAGAATTAACTATGGATAAGATAAAACGATACGAAGCGAGACTTTCGGGATCGGGCGGACAGGGGCTTGTTACCGCCGGGATGATCCTGGCCTATGCAGCCATTCTCGACGGCAAAAACGCCGTGCAGACGCAGGTCTACGGCCCGGAAAGCCGCGGCGGGGCATGCCGGAGCGAGGTTATAATCTCCGATATTGACATCGACTATCCGCAGGTAACGACCCCCGACCTGTGCCTCGTGATGAGCCAGGAGTCATATGACCGCTTCAGCGAAGACCTCAAACAGGGCGGCGTGCTGATTGTCGACAGCACGATGATAAAAGAAAAGGAAAGCATCGGGAATGACGTCAAGGTCTACTCCAAACCGATAACCGAACTGGCGAAGGTTGAACTCGGCAAGGTAGTCGTGGCAACGATGGTGGCACTGACATTGACGAACGAAATGGTGAGTCTTGTCGAGCCGGAGAATCTGCTCAAGGCCATACTCAGCCGCGTTCCCGAGAAGTATGCCGATTTGAACAAGCAGGCGTTCGGGCTTGGAATAAAGCTGGCGAACGAGTTGAAGGCCGGGAAGTAGCGGCATCGCAATCTAACTGATTT
>CAZSPL010000309.1:0-3335 GCA_964608735.1 uncultured Planctomycetota bacterium
CAAGCTCGATTCGGACGGCGATTACATCTGGGGCAATGCATGGGGCGGGACGGGAATTGATATGGCCTATACCGTCGCCGCCGAATACCAGGGCAATGCTTACGTCGGCGGGTCATTCAACGTCAGCGTCGATTTCGAGCCCGGCTCGGGGATAGACAGCCTGACATCCCATGGCTATGCCGATGCGTACCTGGCAAAATACCCCCCGAACGGGGTGTGGTAAATTGAGAATGATGGAATGATACTAAGGAGCGCTTAAGGCTCCTCCATCCTGATATTATCGATAAGAAGCACGCTTTCGTAGTCGAGGCCGAAGTCGACGCTTCCGTTGTAAAGGCCGACCTCGAGGTATGCCTCTTTGCCGAGGATATACGGTTCGATATCGTAGATATTTCTCTCGCAGGATTGCCAGCCGGTAGTCCAGACCGGTAACCCGTTGCCGAGGTCGACATCCTCGAGGTAGTACGGGGTAATCGGGGGAAGGCAAGGCGGCGGAAACGGCGGATAATCCCAGATGGGGTCGCTTCCTCCCTGCATCGGCCAGATGCCGACCCATCCGTACGGCGGGTGGTCATAGTGCCATCCAACGAAGAACCAGTCCTTCCTGTTATAATCCTCAACCATCATATCCAGTTCCTCGGATACGAAACACCAGTCGACCTTTAAAACATGCTCCTCGGCGCAGAGCATCATATGCTGATAGATATCCCATCCTTCCGTCATCGGATATGTGAGTGTCGTAAGCAAGAGCATGTTTTCGCCGTCCGAAGGCAGGAACCCGGCGAACTCGCTCACGTAGGCGGCGTCAGTCCCGCCCTGATCGTAACCATCCCAATAAAGGAACGGGTCGGCTTCATCCTCGAAACTCCCGTTGCGTACGCCGCAGAACGGGAAAGTCAGCGTGAAGCTCTTGCCGTCGTAATTATTCGGCACCTGTTTCCATTTGCCCTGGTAATCCTTGCCCCATGTGGCGAAGTACATGATGTTGTCGCCGCCGCCGACCTCGATCTCCTCGCTGAAATCACCGGTCACATCCATATCATATTCGTGCCATACGCCCTGAAGGAATATCTGGAACTTCTCGACCAGCACCGTCCCGCTGTCGATGTGACCCTCGAATGTGATGTTCTGCGTCCAGACTTCCTGTTTATCCACGTGTGATGTGATGGTTATCGTGGCCTTGTCATCGCCGTTGAACTGCGCTTCGGCATCGATGAGGATGTTGTCGAATGCCTCATTAAGCCAGACGGAGCCGTCACCGAGGTATGCTATCGCTTCGAACCCGTCATAGTAATCAAAAAACAGCCCGTCGAAGTAGAGCTCCTTGTTCTGGCCCGGATGATTGGGGTCGTACAGGAGCAGGTCCGAGCCTACGACATCCTGGTAGCCATGAGCCAGGCAAACGTGTCCGACCGATTTCCCGGGCGTGTAGAACAAAAGCATTACCGGCGCCTGCGTGTTCAGCAGCATGTTTCGGAAAATGCGGTAGACCTGGGCGTCATTGAAATCCCACTGCGGCAGCCAGAATTCATCGACATATTTCTGTGCGTGCTGGTGAACCGACAGGTGCGCCCTCGTGGCAATACAGTGCTGTCCCGTCACGCCGGGGCTGACCTGGTACATATACTTGGGGAAGAAGTTGCCAAGCGTCGATGACTGGTTCAGATAAAACCACTGCGACCATGCGGACATACCGAGGCACCTTCCGGGAACGGCCCAGTCGTCACCGAAGTTCGTGATCTGGAAGCCATCTGAAGTCGGCAGGTATCCGGAATCGTACTGGTCGATGGGCGGGTCTTCATCTTCGTAATCGAATATCCATGAGAACATCGACGCGTGCAGCGTGTCGAATGTCGCGGTTTCGTTGAAGTCGTCGATGTCGGTAAGCTGCATTCCAAGCATATCGCCGTCGTCTTCTATGTAATAAGGCACCGGGATTGTTGTCGTTGATTCAGTGAACGGCACGGTGACATTTACCGGCACGAAGAACTCGATATAATCATCCGTATACATCGCGATTATCACGCCGCCGGACGTACCAAAGGACGGCGTCACCGAACCGTCGTTGTAGCCCAGATGCACGGTGGTTGTATCGGGAAGCGCATCCGGTGGGAAATAAACCTCGACACCTTCGATGGGTGAGCCGTTCGGCCCCGAGATGTAGCCGCCGCCGACACCGATGACCTCAGAAACGAGGTAGTGGTTATCGCCGATCACGACTTCGGCGGGCCCCCATTCATTTATCGTGATTTCGATAATGGAGCCGCCGGGGGGTGAATCGGCTAAATCGTCGTTGTAACCGTCGTTGTCGATTACGCGAAGGTTGATATCGTATATGCCGGGAGCGTCGTATTCATGCTCCACGACCGCGGTGGGGCCGGAGATATCAGCGTGGAAAGTTCCATCGAAGTTGAAATCCCATTCGTATGTGACGATGCTCCCGTCCGTGTCGTATGACGCGGATGCATCGAAGATTATCGCCTGGCCCACATATGCTTCATCGTTGTCGGCGAACGCATCCGCCACCGGCGCGTTGACGATCGTTATCGGCAATCCATAGAAACTGCTCGGGAAGTCCGAATAGAAATCCGTATCGCTTTCATCGTCGGTGACACGCACATCGACATGGTAATCTCCCGGCACGCTGTAGCTGTGCTCCGCAATCGGGTCGGGACCCGATGCTTCCACATTGAATTCCGTTGTACGGCTGAAATCGAATTCGTATAACTGGATATCCCCGCCGTCGGGATCATATGAATCGGAAGCATCGAAGGTGATATTTTCATTCACGCCGGCAACGTACTGGTCGGCTTTTAGAACTGCGACTGGCAGCGGCAGTTTTACGAGTGTATCGATGCCATCGCCGCCGTTGTCGAGCATGTCGTCGTTTCCGCCGAGGTTATCGGTGACACGGAGGTTTACATGATACAGCCCTGGTTCATCCCAGCTGTGAACTGGATTTGCACCTTCTTCGTGAAAGCCGGTGCCATCATCCCAGTCCCATTCGTACATCACGATTTCCCCGTCGGGGTCATATGACATAGCACCGGCGAACTGAACATTCTCGCCAACCGTGAATGGGTCGTTACCCATGAAGAATCCAACCGCCACGGGATCATTATTCACCTGGGAGAAATAAGACTGGGAAATCGGGTTAATGTAAACATCGCTCAGGCCAACGGCGCCGGATGTCGCGCCGCCGTAAGGATCAAGGTCGGTCGTACCCATGAACTCCCCCGTTACGAGAACATTCCCGGACGGGTGGTAGCAAACTGCGTTGCACTGGTCCGTATCGGAACCGCCGAATCTTACCGCGCTCACGAACTGCCCGTCGG
>CAZSPL010000310.1:0-3274 GCA_964608735.1 uncultured Planctomycetota bacterium
ACCCGCATCACATTCCCGTCCTGGTCGTAACTCCACCGCATCGGCTTGGGATGCGTCGCCGCCCGCCCGTACGTCGGGTCGGTCATCTCGATCCGCCGCCCGGCGTTGTCATATTTGTAATCAAAATACTGCGTCTTCGGCGTACCACTCTCGGGATACTGCTCCCGCAACAGCCGGTGCATCTTGTCGAGGGTCAGTTCGTACGGCTCTAACTGGCTCCCGCCAACAGTCTGCTGATGCTTTATCAATGAACAACAACAATATTCGAAATCATTGAAATTATTCGCATCAAACTTTTCCTGGACCATCTGGTTCAGCGCGTTGTATGTATACTCGATCTCCTCCGAATCCGGCTTGTTGACCTTGACCAGGTTGCCAAACCCGTCGTATGTATACAAATACTTCCGCTCTGTCGAGTCGTTCGCATCAAGGAAACGCACCTCCGCCAGCCGGTCGTTGGCGTCGAAGAAGTACACTGTCGCGTAATACGTCTGCGTATCGCTCTTCCTGGTGATATACTCCACCCAGCGATTGTAGCCCGCTTCCCCGCTGAATCCCGTCCCGACCGTCGGTACATACGACCCATAGCCGTAGCGCACTTCGAGCGTCTCGCGCGCCGCATAGGTCGCCCCGGTCGAATCCGGCGCGACCTCGGTCACATCAATCAGCCTCCCGATCTTGTCATATGTATACGCCACATAATCGCCATTCGGACGCACGACCCGTTTCAGCCAACCGTTGGGATAATACTCCCGGCTCGTCGTACGTCCCGCCATATCCGTCGTCGCTGTCTCCCGGCCCGCCGCGTCGTACGAATGCGACGTCTTTCTCGGTACAGCGCTGGTGTCTATGTTTGTCACCTGGCCCACGCCGTCCAAAGAAACGGGATTGGTAACACTGCCGGCATGACCGTCGTCATTTTCCTCGCTCACCATGCCATCGCTTCCGTATATCCTGACATGCTTATGCCCCGACGGCTGTAACGTTTCCACCGAGCGCCCCAGCCTATCGTAGGTCGTACGGCTCATCACAAGCCCGTTCACGCTAACGCTCGTGCGGTTACCCGCCGCGTCGTAACCATACCCCGTCACCTGCTCCACATTCAGATCCCCCTTCTTATGTTTCGGTACAGCCTTTTGCCGAAACCAATCCGTATCTGGACAGCGGTTTCCCGATACATCAACGCGGGCGCATTGTATCCCTGGAGCCCTAAAAAGCCCGATTTGAAACTTTTTGTAAAGTATCAACCGTCATTCAACGCATTCATACGGCCCGTAAGGAAAGATATATATTTACAGTGTGCATTTCCAAAGGTCTCTCACTATATTATTTCTTTATCTTCAATTATTTTATCTATGGCACTTTTTGCAAGATTTCTAAAATACAAGTTCTCATCATTTATCATAATGAAATTAAGCTTCTCAATTGATCCATAGGCATATGTACCCATAATTCCTAAAGCCTTGATCGCATAATCTTTTTCATAGAATTGCTCTGATCCCAACTTACTTTCTATTTCTTCAACATATATATGTAAATTATAATTATTTCTCTTTAGCAACATTAAAGCACTAAGCTTCTCCGTATCAACCCCCTTTTCAAAAGCTTTCACGTAAACATCGATTACAAGCTCATCCTCTGGATTAATCTTTCCTAAAGATTCAATAATAATAATACGTACTAGCGCATCAGGCTCATTTTCAATAGCCCTTATCAAACTACTCACACCGTTCTCCAATAATACTTCCCTTGCCCATCTATTTTTGTTTTTACTATATTCACCTATCTCTCTTGCAGCATACTGCCTATACTCTGGTTTTTCGCTTTTTTCGAGTGTATCACATAAGCTTTCTAATCCTTTTTTATAAAGCATAATATTATTTGTCATTCTGTAGTTTGTTTGGTTTACACTAGCTATTGGTGAACACCCACATATTAACAAAATTAGTATAATTGTATCTAACATAATGTTAATTTTAAGATTTAATATCGGTTTGTATTGCATACTATATTGCCTCGCTTGATTAAATAGTTTACTGATATGTATTTATCTTCTTCTACCAATGCGAATGTTCAAACATATGGTTCAACATCATCTTTACAAATTTATCTGGAGTAAATATGATGCTGTATTCATCAAATGTTAACCAATACAGCTGGTCCAACCATGCCTGAGCCGGGTCTATAGGAATATAAACATTTGGCCTTTCTTTAATGTAGCTGTATATTCGCTCATGATAAAGCGGATAATAAACAACCCGATAATAACCCCATAAGTCGGCGCATGCAGCTTCTTGCTTTATTATTTCTTCTTCAACATAATTTGCCCAATCGTAACAATGCGATTGAAAAGGAAGCTTATTTGGATAGTATCCTGGCAAATTCCCAGCATGTCTATCCCATATCCTAACTAATAAATATGGCAGAAGGCAACTAACAAATTGCTTACATTCGGGATCATTAGTATGATATGTTAATTCACGAAAGAAAGGATGAGTGTCATAGCCTATAACATTAGTATCCATGCACGATATGCAGCCCTCGCACACATCCGCCGCAAGGCAGCATAACATAGGGTCTACTACAACTTCTCCAGGAAAGCCCTTGTAATTGAAGTCACATAAATTACCAGCATATCCCGTTATCGCTAATATTTGAGCAACAGTGTATTTGGAAAAACCATAAGATGCTTTTAATCTCAGCCAAACAATATCATATTCAAAGCCTCCCAACAAAAAAGGAGAGCTCAATGCATGGCAGCTGCAATATGTTCCAAGGCCTTCAAATGGGCCGGAACCTAATTGTAAAGAGCAATCCGGATAATAACAACCATGTACTAAATAAGCATTACCACCACCATAACCTGATAAACTCATACAAGATGTTTCTAATCCTGTAGGATCAAGCTTTAATGTAGGACTATTCTCCGCGTACATATAAGAGTTAGTACTAAGCCTGAAGTTAGGCCTTGGTATTTTTAAAAGCTTAAGGGGATCCCGTTGCAAGAATGAGCTTATAAATGGAAGATAATGCCTCGCATTGAAATGATACATTGGATCTTGCTGAATTGAGGAACCAGCGCCAAAACCCTCTATTCTTGCGCCAAGAAATCTCATCCAGTTCGCGTCGGTCGGGAAATCGGTGTCGTCCTTGTCCAGATGTTCGCCCCAGGCGTTGTAGTTGTAGCGTTTGACGGAGAGGGTTGACGGATCGACCATTGCCCAGACGGTGCCGAGGGGGTCTTTGATGTAGAAGTTCTTTGTTGGGGAGCCGT
>CAZSPL010000311.1:0-3264 GCA_964608735.1 uncultured Planctomycetota bacterium
CTCGCATATACCTCGTATATGGAGGTATATACCACGATATCCGATGTATGTCAAGGGGGCCATAAATTTTTTACTCTCGTCAGCCCGAGGCCCCAGGCCGGCGATCCGGGGAGAGGTGGGTAAAAAATCCCCGGAAGTCATTGAAATGCGGGGATTTTTTCCCCAAATGAACTCCAAGTTCCTTGTAATCAATATTTTATAGGACTAATATTGCCGTCTGTAGTATTTTTCAAATCTCGGTCAAGATGAATCATTGGAATTCTGTCGCGATCTTGATGAGGTAATATCCGATGCATCAATTCGATACTGGTAACACCGGTTTCATGCTCCTCGCGAGCAGTCTCGTAATGCTCATGACCCCGGGTTTGGCCTTCTTTTATGGCGGCCTGGTGAGTCGCAAGAATGTGCTTGCGATCATGATGCAGAGTTTCGTTTCGATGGGCATCACGACCATCATGTGGTGGGCCGTCGGCTTTACAATGTGCTTCAGCGGCAACCTCGCGGACGGCTCGGACATCGGGGGCATAATCGGGAACTTCCATTACGCGTTCCTGATGAATGTGAACATAATGGATGCTACGCCGATCAACTCGGGCATCCCGATGTTCGTATTCATCGTTTACCAGATGATGTTCGCCATCATCACGCCGGCGCTGATTACCGGGGCGTTCGCGAACCGCGTACGGTTTCCGGCCTATCTCCTGTTCCTCATAGGCTGGCTGCTTTTTGTTTACTTTCCGTTCGTGCATATGGTATGGGGCGGCGGTGTGCTCCAGAAACTGGGCGTGCTCGACTTCGCGGGCGGTATCGTGGTGCATAACATAGCCGGTATGGCGGCCCTCGCATCGGTATTCTTTGTCGGGCGTCGCCGCGTGGTCGATCCCGGCCTTCACTCGGTACCCCTGGTGGCCCTCGGAACCGGGCTCCTGTGGTTCGGGTGGTATGGCTTCAACGCGGGAAGCGAGTTCGGCGTGGACCAGATCACGGTACAGGCGTTTATCAACACCGACATCGCAGCGTCATTCGCGGCCATCGCCTGGCTTGTGATGGCATGGCGTTTCGAGAAGAAACCGAAATTCGTCGGGCTGCTGACCGGAGCGGTGGCGGGACTTGCCACCATCACCCCGGCCGCCGGGTATGTCACGGTCAACAGCGCCGTGCTAATAGGAGTCCTCGCGGGAATAATCTGCTATTTCGCCGTCAACCTCAAGAACAAGATGAAATGGGACGATGCCCTCGATGTCTGGGGCGTTCATGGCGTCGGCGGAATGGTGGGCATCATACTTCTTGGCGTACTCGGCAGTACCGCGGTTTACCCGAACGCCACGGCGGTGCCCTGGCATGGGGGGCTTATTCATGGCGGTACGACATTTTTCTTCGTACAGCTTCTCGCGGTAGTTTTCTCTTCGATATGGGCGCTTGTTTTGACCTGGGTCATGCTCGTGGTCATCAACAAGATTACGCCGGTGCGGGTTACCGAGGAGCATGAATCGGCGGGCCTTGATAGTTCCATCCACGGCGAGGATGCGTATCTCGGCGGCGTTTAGGCACCGCGCCCATTCGCGCATTTCCCTCCGCCGGAGCGCGGATCACGGCTGCGCCGTCGCACAAGAGCGCGAATAGATACGCGCTACCCGGCTTTTCCAATGCGGGCAGCCTGCCCGCATGAAAAATCACGCCTACAACTTCATCCCCTTTATCACTTCCTCCAGATCCGGCTTGGTGCGTTCGTGGAGGCTGTACCTCACCCGCACCGACTTCTTCGGCGGATTTATTTTCACCACGCGGCGCAAATCTATCGGCGTACCTATCACCACCGTATCGCAATCCGCCGCGTTTATCGTCTCCTGCAGCTCCGCCACCTGCTTGTCGCTGTATCCCATCGCCGGAAGTATATCCGTCATATGCGGGTACTTCTCGTATGTCGTCTTGATGCTCCCCACCGCGTACGGCCGCGGGTCGATTATCTCCGCCGGGCCTATCTCGTTGACCGCCATCACCCCGGCGCCGTACGGCATCCCGCCATGCGTCACCGTCGGGCCGTCCTCGACAATCAGCACCCGCTTGTCCTTGATGAGCGATGGGTCCTCCGCCACCACCGGGCTGTCCGCCTCGATGACAACCGCCGTCGGGTTGTACATATGCGCGTTACCCTTCACCTCGTCGACCCCTTCCCACGTCGCCGTGTCAACCTTGTTGATGATGATGACGTCCGCCAGAAGGAAATTCACCTCGCCGGGGGTGTAGGTTATCTCGTGGCCCGGCCGATGCGGGTCCGCGACGCATATGTTCAAATCGGGCTTGTAGAAACTGAAATCGTTGTTGCCCCCGTCCCACAGGACCACATCCGCTTCCTTCTCGGCCGCTTCGAGGATGACCCCGAAATCGACCCCGGCGAACACGACATTGCCGGCATCGATGTGCGGCTCGTACTCCTCCCGCTCCTCGATGGTGCAATGATGCTTGTCGAGATCCTCATACGACGCGAACCGCTGGCATATCTGCTCGCGCAGGTCGCCATACGGCATCGGGTGCCTTACCACCGCGATGCGTTTCCCCATCGCTTTCAGTATCTCCGCGACGCGTCGCGTGGTCTGGCTCTTGCCCGCGCCGGTACGTACCGCCACCACGGCGATGACCGGTTTTTTAGATTTGTACTGCGTGTTTTCCGGGCACAGGATTTCGAAATCCGCCCCGGCGGCGAGGCATCGCGACGCGAGATGCATCACCTGCGTGTGGCTCAAATCCGAATACGCGAACACCGCGGCGTCGATCTTATCCGCCACGATTATCCTCTCGAGTTCGGCCTCGCTCTTGATGGGGATGCCGTCCGGGTAGAGCTTCCCCGACAGCTCAGGCGGGTACATCTTGTCGTCGATGCCGGGTATCTGCGTGGCGGTGAAGCATACCACTTCCAGCTCTTCCCGCTCCCTGTAATAGATGTTGAAGTTGTGAAAATCACGTCCCGCCGCCCCGAGGATGAGAACACGTCTTCTTGCCATTTGAACTGCTCCGCTTCATACGAACCACTCAATAGTGGCCAGGATTAGCCCGGGAAGCGCTCCGTGCGGGAAGAATGGTAGGGGTTTGGGGGCGGGAAGTCAAGGGGGAGCTCAACCGGTCTCCGGTCTTTCATACAAACTAGATATGAATATCTTCAAAGGATTAATACACTCAGCACTGAAAGGCCAATATCCTTTCTGAGCACCAATGCCTAAATGCGGAACGTTTTCCTTCATTGCAGCTAAATATGCTTTAACTCTT
>CAZSPL010000312.1:0-3257 GCA_964608735.1 uncultured Planctomycetota bacterium
GCGTTTACCTGTTCAACACGCCGCATCACTGGCAGGAAATCGCGACGGTCGAACATCCGACGACTGAATACGACAACCTGCGAACCGGTCAATACGCAATCAACTTCGATGAGGACTACATCTACCAGGTAGCGGCCCGAAGCGAAGCCGGTAACTCCGACAGCGAATTTCTCACCACGCAGCAGGCGCTCGTCATCATGGAATCGAATGAGAAGGCGTCCGATGCCAATCCGCAGTGGAAATGGGAATGGGGTGGCGACAAGGATCCAAGCGGCGGATGGGCCACGAGCCAGTATGCAGCCGATGAGGATGACTCCGAATTCTTCTCGGCGCTTTTCTTCTGGTATGCAAGCCAGGTGGAGGAAGGCTGGTTTATCGCCTATTGCCCGACCGCTGTGCCCGACATTACCGGACAGGGCACCGCTTTCATCGATTTTGCATTCACCAAGGGGCCGGAAGCATACGAGATGCCCGCGACGACCCACGGATGGGCTCCGGGCACATTGTCCGCCCCGCCGCCCGGAGCGCAGCAGCATTGCTTCGATTTCGACCCCGCGCCGGAGTCGGAATATCTACTTGGTGACGCATACAACCCGGAATTCGACACCGGCACATTCCTCTGGCATTTCGGCGAATCGCAGCTCGCGTTCTGCGGCAACAGCTACGACCCGTTCAAGGCGACGCGCTACGGCATCCCCGCAATCCTCGAAGATGATATCGACTATGCGGGAATCGGATTCGCCGCCCACGGCCCGATGGTCTACAAGGCATTCCTCTGCTTCGATTCGATAGCGGTTGTCGTTTATTGATAGGGGTGGTATCGGGGGGAAAAAACAGCCCACGAAATGGGATTCGTGGGCTACATCGTAACTGTTAAATAAACAAACTCGATGTTTCGGGACACCCTTGTCCCGAAACCCGCCGCAACTAACCCTTCGTCGCGGCGGCTCTGTCTTCCTGCGACATCACGGCCAGCTTTTTAACCTCCGTCATATCGAGGCCCAGTCCTTCGGCGACGCGGGTTCCATAACCGGTATCAGACTTATGGAATATCGCGCACTGCCGCAACTGGATGCGCTTCCGGGCGTTGCCGAGATGCGCGATGATATTCCCTATGAGATTCTCCCGGTCTGTATCGGTCATTACCTTACTGAAAAGAACCCCCGCCTGCGCGAAATCATTCTGCGGATACGCGGGCTTATAACGCGCGGCCATCCCGGCGACATCGATGGGCGGCTCCATCATTTTCGGGTCGGGCTCCGGACCGCCAAAGCTGTTGGGATACCAGTTCGGATAACCGTCGCCGTCGAGATTCTGCCGCATGACGCCATCCCGCTGGTAGTTGGCGACCTTGGCGTTCCTCGCCTTGTTCACCGGAAGCTGCTCGTAATTCGGGCCGAGCCGATGCCGGTGCGTGTCGGGATACGCGAACAGCCGTCCCTGCAGCATCTTGTCCGGCGACGCCGCGATGCCGGGTACGAAATTCCCCGGGCTGAACGCCGCCTGCTCGACATCGTCGAAATAATTCTCCGGGTTCTTGTTGAGCACCATTCGCCCGACGACTATGGGCGGATAATCCGCATGCGGCCAGACCTTGGTGATGTCGAACGGGTTATAGCGATACTTCTCGGCATCCGCCGGAGGCATTATCTGCATCTCAAGCCGCCACGACGGGAACTCCCCGCGCTCGATGGCGTTGAACAGATCGCGCGTCGAATGATCCGGGTCCTTGCCGGCCATCATCGCGGCTTCCTCGCGCGTGAAATTCTTTATCCCCTGCTCGGTCTTGAAATGATATTTCACCCAGTAATGCTCGCCCTTTTTGTTGTACCACATATACGTGTGGCTCGAATAGCCGTTCATAAAGCGGTGGCCGTATGGCGTCCCGCGGTCGGAGAACAGCACCGTCACCTGGTGGTTGGATTCGGGCGTGAGTGAAAGGAAATCCCAGAACATGTCGGCGTCGGGGAGATTAGACACCGGGTGCCGCTTTTGCGTGTGGATGAAATCTGGAAATTTTATCGTGTCGCGGATGAAGAATACCGGCGTATTATTCCCCACCATATCGAAGTTGCCTTCCTCGGTGTAGAACTTTATCGCGAAACCGCGCGGGTCGCGCGCCGTATCCGCCGAGCCCTTCTCGCCTCCTACCGTGGAAAACCGTATGAACAGGTCGGTCTTCTTCCCTACCTTGGAAAGGAATTTCGCCCGTGTGTATTTCGTCACATCGGCAGTGACTTCGAAATAACCGTACGCCCCGGCTCCCTTCGCATGCACCACGCGTTCGGGGATGCGTTCGCGGTTGAAATGCGCGAGCTTCTCCAGCAGGTGAACATCCTGGATGAGAATCGGCCCACGTTCCCCGGCGGTGATGCTGTTCTGGTCGTCCGCTACCGGCGTACCTGACGCATCCGTCATTTTCTTATCGTCCTTGGCCATACTAAGCCACCTCTTCTTCATATTCATAATAGTAATGATTACATTTTTGCTCGATCTCGCCTGCTTGTCAACATCGCGACGCAAAAAATCCGCCAATACACCTGTCTATGCCTTCCTCCCGCAATCCGGACACAATCCCTTGAACTGCATCTGCAGCCCGTCGACGCGCCATCCTTTCGGACGCTTCCCGGTGAATGCATTGACCGGTTGCAGCTTTGCCTTGAAGCCCTTATCGATGCCGACATCCTCGACCTTCCCGCATCCGTTGCACACCATGTGATGGTGCGGCATAAGGTTGGAATCATACCGTATAAGCCCGTCCGGGCCGGTGAAACGCAAAAGCAGCCCCGCTTCGGCGAGCTTGGCAAGGTTCTGGTAATATGTCGCGGCGCCGGCTTTTTCGCGCGACTTGCGAAGCGCATCTATTATCTCTTCGGCGCTAAGATGATTCCGATGCTCGCTGAGAAGCCTGAGTATCTGCATCCGCGCCCTGGTGGGCCGCAAATTATAGGCCTGCAACAGCCTCCGCATATCCGGCTCGTATGTTTTCATAATCATTATTATAACAGAAATGAATTTCTTTCGAGAATATAACTTAGATGTTTTCCGATGTTTCGGGACACCCTTGTCCCGAAACCCTATTTCTCGATGTTTTGGGACACCCCTGTCCCGAAACCCTATTTCTCGATGTTTCGGGACACCCTTGTCCCGAAACCCTATTTCTCGATGTTTTGGGACACCCCTGTCCCGAAACCCTATTTCTCGATGTTTCGGGACACCCTTGTCCCGAAACCCTATTTCTCGATGTTTTGGGACAC
>CAZSPL010000313.1:0-2553 GCA_964608735.1 uncultured Planctomycetota bacterium
TCGATCTCCTCCATCACGCGCGCCGACTGCTCGGTCGAGAGCCGCGCGAACGCCCGCTGCTGCTGTTTCTGCTCGAGGATTTCGAGGATATCCGCGACATCGGCGGGATGAAGCCCGTTCAGAAATTCCCCGATCTCCTCATCGGAGTCATCCCGCGAGAGAAGCTGTTCGAGATGATCGATATAATATTTTTGCCTTGCAAGATGAGTCATTAGCGCAGGGATTAAATCATGTTTCTGTGCCTTTTTCCACAGGATACAATATAATTGCCCCGCGTGTCATAACAAGGATATACCGGCGTGCGATTCGCGAACCTGATAATAATCTGCCTTATCATGATGCTCTTCGCGGGCACCGGCGATGCATTCCCCGATGCCGAATACCCCCGCTCGATCAAAGTGCTCACACTCGACAACCGCCCGCCGAATAACTTGATGTTCAAGCAACTGTGCGCCATCGCGGGGATATATCCTGAGATGACATTCGGCGATGATATCGCTTCCACTGACCGTGCCGACCTGACCGACTACGATCTCATCTCCCTCAATGCCGCGCTCGCGGGGTCGCTCGTGGGCTCGCGAGCGGTGAATCCCGACTCGCTCATCGTTCCCACAATCAGCCCCGGTGCACTCGTGCATTTCGCGGTACCGCGCGCGCAGCCGACCGTCACCGATCCCGATGTCCTGCGCGAATACCAGCGCGTGCTGGAGCAATTATCGCATTATCATACGCAGAAGCTTGCAACTTCGGTCATAGAGGGGAGGAGCGAATCCACCGGCGATAAATATCTCGACGAATATGCCTTCCGCTTGATGGGGTGGCTTCACCTTCTCGAACGCGCGCGCATCGATCCCGACCGCCTTCTCATCACCCTCGACGACAACCGCCCCGGCCCGCTCGCCGACCGTTTGAAGCTTGAGCTCGGAAAATATTCGAATCACGTCATGGACGGAACCGACGAAGGAATGATGCTTCTTCTCGCGCGGTACCTCCGCGAGCATCAGGAATACTGTCCTTCCACGGTCGGCATCGCATGGACATGGGAAACGAGCGCGCTTGAAGTCGCCCCTCTCGAAAGCGGCTTCGTGGTGGAAAATCTGCTGTCCGAACTCAACTGGCTGAAAGCGCGCGCGACATCGCGATTCGGGATGCTCGAGCTGTGGCGCCCTGTGCTCTGGATTAACGGCACCGGAGTCTCCGATACGGCACGGGCTAAGTCTATTCCGAGGACACAGCAGGACATCTCATTCAGACGCGTGGTGGTGGCGGATATCGCCCTGACCAACGGCGCCGACCCGGTGATGATGGACCTGTGGCGGTATGATGCACCACCCGCTCTGGTCGGATATCTCGGATGGAACACTGCGTCGAACACACTCGGCTCCGCCGTGGCGTTGTGGGTCGCGATCGATTATGGATATGCGACGCGCCCGGATCCGCAGATTGTCGAAGCCGCCGCCGAGGCATTCCTCTGGTCGCGCCTCATAGATGACTGGCTCTATCAGCGGGTCGTACGCGCCGAAGCGACGGGCGAATTTTCTGGGAGCGGGAGCGAGACGAATATATGGGCTATGACCGACGAGGAAGCTCAACGCGCAACCCTTTATATCACCGACAAGCTGATGGCATACTGGCGCGAGAACGGCATCGATTTGTCCGTACCGCTCCAAATCGTCGAGCCCCTCGGGGATACTGGCTTCGTCGTCGAGCTTCCCTGGAATCGCCTATTCGAAATCAACCTCTATCCCACCGACCGCCGCGCGTGGGTGCCGCAGATTGTCCCGGTAGCCGATTATGATTCGGTTTAGATTTATTGAGCGGCTTCGATTTTTTCAATAGCTTCTTGTGCCGCTACGCGGATAACATATATCTTCTTCACTGGTGCTATGTACGGATCATTCTCCGCCAAGTACCTGAGTTTAGGAAGGGCATTTACGGCGTAAACGCCGAAGTTTCCGAGAGAACGTGCGCTGTATTCGCGGGCTCGGGGTAATTCGTAGTCGAGTGCACGGATTAATGCGTCGACTATGCGCTCCTCGTACACGAGGTATCCGAGAACTTTCGCGGCGAGCGCGCATGTCTCGGGCTCGCGACGACTCAGAATCTCTATAAGTACCGGGGCTGAATCTTGTTCGGCATATCCGATTTTGGTAAGAGCAAATAAAGCATCATGGCGAACCTCCAGTTCCGGATTCTCAAGCTCAGTCGTTATAGCACCGACAGCTGCAATTGCATCCGGACCTACGCCTCCAAGCGCCCTCAGCGCCCTGCCTTTGACTATATTGCTTGAACCGGGAAGGAGTTCGATTAAAGGCATTACTGATGCCTCACCTATGTTACCCAGCGAATCTTCAAAGGAAGATACGAATCGATATTCTTCTTTCACCAGTTCGGCAATCAGTGCGGGAACCACCTCCTCGACATCAGGACCGATTCTGCTCAGAGCATAGGCGGCTTTCTCCCGGACCTGCTGGTTCTCATGATCAAGCAGATCGATAATCGCGGGTACCGCCTCTACAGCTTCAGGCCCCACTGACCTGAGGAATCCAAGAA
>CAZSPL010000313.1:2563-3216 GCA_964608735.1 uncultured Planctomycetota bacterium
CTCGAATCTTAATCGGGCTCTCGCTCTTCAACGCGCTTAATGCATCAGGCATGTAATCCCTGCCGCTGTTTGTTACCAATTGACCGACATCACTTTTAATCCCACACGAATCGTACGACATGTGCGCGAACAATTCCGCGAGGCAGTCGCCGCAATTAACGCCGGTTTCAAGCAGCTTTTCAATCGCCCACTTTCTCAACTGTTGATCCTGGTGAGAGAGCAAGGCCTTAAGCTCCGGCACGAAACGGCGATAATCCACTTCGAGCTTTTTGAGTTCCCTGAGGGCATTATCGCTGACTTTCTCGTAATCGCTTCCAAGGAGCTTTATCAGGACGGGAGCTTTTTCCGCGATTATGAATTTCTCAAGCAACCTCCGGGTATCCTTATCAATATCCTCGGAACCTGACAGGTACTCCCGTGCGAGCGAGTTTTCTGGATCAATGAGAAATAGAGCCTTGTACGCCATCTGCCTGACTTCCGGGTCTTCATCCCGGGCGGCTTCAACGAGTCCGTCAAACAGCTCGTCACCGTAGGGTCTATCGTAAAACAGGCTGACTGCGGCGCGATTCCGGACATCCTCGAATTCCGATTTTAAAGCTCGCTTCAGAATAGCAGTGAGCTCTTCAGGGGCTTTACTTGAGCTTGCAGCCCGA
>CAZSPL010000314.1:0-3212 GCA_964608735.1 uncultured Planctomycetota bacterium
TTAATTTACATGGCTCACACTGAAGTGTGAGGTACCCGTGGGGCGGGATTAATTTGCATGGCTCACACTAAAGTGTGAGGTACCCATACCTATAATCAAGTCCGGGCCCCGATCGTGCTTGTCCGACGAAGTGGAGCGAAGGCGGAAGGGAGGGGACGGCACAATTAAGGTGCCGGGCGATGGATGGGGCTACGGATGGAGGTAACGGGTGGGGTGATGGATGGGGCGATGGATAGAGGCAACGGAAGAACGGCTTGAATACGCGGTCCATTTACAGTACAATATCTTTAATGTGCCAGTCAGGGTAGTCCGGTTGAAATATAGACCGCGGGAGACATAGAGAGATGCGTTTCGTTCTCTTTATTTTTTTGCCTTTATTTCTGCTGCTCGTGATAGGATGCTCGGGCGGCGGGTCGATAGTATCCCCTGACTTCAGTGAAAACGACGCCTACCTCCTCGATGCCGGCGCCGGGTCGCAAGGCTCGCGCAAAGTGTGGGCCGTGTTCGATGTCGGACTCGACGAAGCATCGGCGGGCATCGAGCTGAGCCGCGAAGAGAGCGCCGAATCGCACATCACCGCATCCAATCTCACCGCTCCCGCGCTGTTCGAGGATAATGTGAGGCTGACGTTCAGGGGCATCGACAGGGAATCACGCATCATCAAGTTCGACCTCACGCTTACAAATCCATTCGAGAATATAACCGGCCACGATGTGCGCGCCATCATTGTCGGCGACGACGAGGAGTATTATATCGTCAACGCCGACGGCACCACCCCTCTCTTTGACGACGGCATACTCCATACTTACATCTCGTTCGCCAAGGACGTCCCGGGCAGGGCGTTCGGGCCGGGGGAGACATTCACCGAGCGGATAGAGCTGCATTATCCCGAAAATCCGCATTTCCGGCAGTTGAAGCTTTTCATCGACGCGGTGCCGGGAATGGGGGATGCAAGGCGGGAAGATGTGCGTCCCGATGACGGCAAGCTTAGCGCCGGATTGATTGATTTGCTGGCCAACTCCGCGGCGTGGGATGAGGATGTGCGCGTTATAGCATACATCGCGGGCGCGCCGCGGGATTTCCTCACGGTCGCGAAGGTTGCGGCCGACGATGCATTCCCGCGCATCGCCGAGCTCAGGGAAGCTATAAGGGAGCTCTACCGTAAAGCCCAGCCGGAGCTGAACGAGTTCAAGGCGGATTATTACGATGCATTCATGGATGGCGACCCGGGGGCGATGTCGCTTTTCAACTCGATTCTCGCCAAACACGGCGCCGACAAGGGCTCGATACAGTGGATGACATCGGAACTCGAAACGCTTCAGCAGCAACGTGCCGAATACGCGCGCAGCCTTGTCGAGAGCGCCATAAAGCCGATACAGCGTAATGCATCGATGCAAATCGACGGCATCGCCGATACGAAAGTGACATCGGGGGATTGCCTTCTCAATTGCGTATTCATCGACACGAAGGTGCGGCATCTCGACGAGATGGCGTCGATGGACTGCATCGAATATATCGAGAAGAATTTCACCCTCACCCCCGCGCTGGACAAATCGGTGCCGTCGATAAACGCGCTTCAGTTCTGGAGCGGCGGGCATACGGGCGGGACATTCGACGTGATGATCCCCGACCGCGGGGTCGATGCAACCCACCCGGCGTTCGCGGGGCAGTTCCCGTCAGGCTCGCAGAAATCATTCCCCAACGGCAGCTACGATGACGATATCGGCCACGGCACCCACTGCGCCGGGATAGTGGGCTCGGTCGACTCCACGTACAGGGGGGTGGCATACGGCCTCGACCGCATGCTCAACGGTAAGATAAAGTGGCCGTGCTACTGGGACTGGTTCGTCGATGCGTTCGAATGGGGCGGACTTGGCGGGACGGCGACGGATACCGCCGAGGTGATGAATTTCAGCTGGGCGATCGGCCCGCAGGTGGACTGCTACCGCAACGGCAACTGGCCGACGACGAGATATTTCGACGCGTTCACTTATGTCTACGGGCAGTTGTTCACATGCTCGGCGGGTAATACCGGGCAGGAGATCTGCGAAGACGACGATATGATAACGATGCCGTCCGACGGCTTCAACGTACTCGGCGTCGGCAACATGAACGACCACGGGAATTCATCGCGTTCGAACGACAATATAGCCGATTCGAGCAGGATCGGCCCCGCCACCACGCAGAACTACGAATACCGCGTGAAGCCCGACATCGCCGCGCCGGGGACGGACATCGGCTCGGCATATTACAAATGGGAAGATGACTATAATTTCGTGAACATGACCGGCACGAGCATGTCGGCGCCGCATGTCGCGGGCGCATCCGCGCTCCTTATGGATGCGGGCATCACGGATTCCCTCGAAATCAGGGCGCTGTTGATGAATACCGCCGATGACTGGAACGGCTCGAGCTCGGGGATGGGGACCGACGGGCCTGATGTCTACACGGGATTCGGCTATATCAACCTTGGAAATACGCTTCTGAATCTCGGCAATGTCGCCGCCGATGACATCAGCGTCAACGAATTCAGGTTCTATCGAAGCACCGGGCATGGCGCGAACAACCATGTGATGACCCTCTGGAACAGGCAGTGCTCGGGATATTACAATTTCCACCCGGATATCGACCTCTACATCTATGACGACACCACCGGCGAGCTGATTGCTTCCGAGAACAAGACACAGGACAACAAGCGCTACCTCGCCATGGGAACCACCAACGACGTGGTTTTCAAGGTCAAGGCGAAATATATCCCGCTTACCGAGTATTGGGATTATGTAATTACCACCAACGGCGGGACATTGAGCGGGCTTTTGCAGGACCCCGACCTCGACCCGCAGCTCACGTTTCCCGACCCGTTCCCGTTCGACACGGAATTCGATATACAGGCGCACATCGTGAACGACGGCGACTATGCCGTCAACGATGTTCAGGCAACGCTTCACCTCGGCACCGATATGTCGTTCGAATCCGGCTCGATTGCTACGCTCGACGGTCCCGCCGTACTCGAACCCACCGACGATTGCATCCTCACGTGGCATGTGAAGGTGAATGCCTACTCCTCGACGCCCAAGCATATAAAAGTGGATGTCCAGGCATCGGCATACCAGGAATATCTCACCGGTACAGCAAGCGCGGATGTTGCTGTCGAAGAGCCGCCGCCGACGCTGCAGGTGAGTCCCGAGGATGTCGATTTCGGGGCGGTTTCC
>CAZSPL010000315.1:0-3202 GCA_964608735.1 uncultured Planctomycetota bacterium
CTTATATCGCGGTATTCACGGGAACGATTAAGTATGAATTAAATAAAACTTCTACCGCGAAATAAAATTATTACCTCAATTAGCGCAATATCGCAGCTATACGCCGGCCTTCTTCCCCGCAGTGGGAAAAGGAAGACGCATCAACCGCACTCAAGTTCCGTATGCATGCAACGACCCATCCTCGCTGAAAGGACGGGACATCGCGGGACAATTTATAGCATAGTACCATCAGGGTGTCAACCGATGCAGCCGCCGCAATAATAGATAGATAGAACGTCATCGTGCCGTCATGAACTCCTAATCCCACGTGATTTTTAGATACATTAATAGAAAATAGGTTCATTCGTCCGGGCGGATTGTCTTCGGAGGATTTTGGGCATACGATTCCGCCCGGTATGCCTTACAATATCAACCGATGGCAAAGAAGAAGAAAATAAAACCATTCAAGCTCGAGACCGAACTGAAGCCCACCGGGGATCAGCCGAAAGCTATCGAGCAGCTCGTCAACGGCTTGAAAGCGGGCATGCGATTCCAGACGTTACTCGGCGTGACCGGCAGCGGGAAGACCTTCACCATGGCGAACATCATCGAGGCGGTGCAGCGCCCTACCCTTGTCATCGCGCATAACAAGACCCTCGCCGCGCAGTTGTGCGCCGAATTCCGCGAGCTGTTCCCGAAGAACCGGGTCGAGTATTTCGTCAGCTATTACGACTACTATCAGCCCGAAGCGTATGTGCCGTCGAAAGACCTCTACATCGAAAAGGACGCCGATATCAACGAGGAAGTCGACCGGTTGCGGCATTCCGCGACCCAGGCGATACTCACGAGACGCGATGTGATAATCGTCGCGACGGTGAGCTGCATCTACGGCCTCGGCTCGCCGGAAGACTATTCGCTGATTTCATACGACCTCGAAGTCGGCAAGACGATAGACCGCACCGCGTTCCTGCGGCGGCTCATCGATATGCAATATTTCCGCAACGATGTCAGCGTCGTGCGCGGGACATTCCGCGTGCGCGGCGATACGCTCGAACTTCAACCGCCGAACGAGGAGATTATCTACCGCATCGCATTCTTCGGCGACGATGTGGAAGGCATCTATAAAATTCACCCGGTCACGGGGGAGATCCTCGAATCGCTCGATGAGCACACCGTATTCCCCGCGACGCATTACGTTCTTCCGCCCGAAAAACTCGACCTGATCCTCGCCAACGTCGAAGCCGAGTTGGAACAGCAGCTTAAAATTTTCCACGACAACGAAAAGCTCCTCGAAGAACAGCGGCTTCGCGAACGCACCCGCTACGACCTCGAGATGATACGCGAACTCGGTTACTGCAGCGGGATAGAAAATTACTCGCGGCATTTCGACGGGCGTATCAAGGGCGAGCCGCCGAGTACGCTGGTTGAATATTTCCCCGATGATTTCCTGTGCATCGTCGATGAATCGCACACGACGCTTCCGCAATTGCGCGGGATGTACCGCGGCGATTTTTCGCGCAAGGAAAATCTCGTCAACTACGGCTTCCGGCTTCCGTCGGCGCTCGACAACCGCCCGTTGCGGTTCGAGGAATGGGAGCGGCTCATCAACCAGGCGATATTCACCACCGCGACCCCCGGGCAGTATGAGCGCGAGCATTCATCGCAGATAGTCGAATTGATAATACGTCCCACCGGGCTCATCGACCCGGAGATCGTCATCCGCCCGGTCACCGGGCAGGTCGACGATTTGATTGAAGAAATACGCAAGCGCGTCGAGAAGGACGAGCGCGTGCTCGTGACTACCCTCACGAAAAAAATGTCGGAAGACCTCGCCGAATATCTCAACGGCCTGAAGATGCGCGTGAAATATCTGCACAGCGAAGTCGAGACCATGGAGCGCGTGCGGATATTGCGCGACCTCCGCCGCGGCGAATTCGATGTGCTCGTCGGCATCAACCTTTTGCGCGAAGGGCTTGACTTGCCGGAAGTCTCGCTGGTGGCGATTCTCGATGCCGACAAGGCGGGGTTCCTGCGCTCGGAGACGTCGCTGATTCAGACGATGGGACGCGCGGCGCGGCATATCAGGGGGCAGGTGATTCTCTACGCCGACGCCATGACCGATGCCATCAAGAACGCCGTCGCCGAGACCACCCGCAGGCGCGATATCCAGCGGAAGCATAATGAAGAGCATGGCATCACACCGGTGGGAATCACCAAGGGAATAAGCGACATCGCCGGGGACCTGGGGTTCAAGGAATTGGAGGAGGAAGCGGGTACGATTGTCCTCGAGGGAATCGAGATTACCCGCGACGAACTGCCCCTGATTATCGAGCAGCTTCGTTCCGAGATGCTCGAACAGGCCGACAAACTGAATTTCGAAAAGGCGGCGGAACTTCGCGATGAAGTCCGCCAGCTCGAACTCTACCTCGCCGGGAAGGTCGAGACGAAGAAAAAGAAGGGAAGGAAAAAGAAAGCCTGGAAAAAGGACGGGCGTCCGAGGTAGGGAGGAGGAAGGCGGGATAATTTCTCTTTGATGAAACAATATACCGCGGGTTCGGTCTGAAGTATGGTATAGAAATAAGGGAGGGATTCATGAGAATTTCATTTTGCGCTTGCCTGATAGCGATAACGGCATTACTGATGCTGCCGACGATTCCGGCACGCGCAGCAAGCGACGAGTTTCCCCCGGATGATCCATACGCATATTATGAAGAGGTATTCAACGGGGTATATCTTGCCGGCGAGAAGATGGAATTGGGGGGAATGAGCGGATTGTCATCGGCCATCGATCTGCTCAAATACATAATGGAAGAGCATAAAATCTTCAATGCGGCGGATGCATCGTTGCAGGCGGATTATAAGTATTTCAAGCTTGGAGGTTCTTTAATCGACGGGGATATTCCCATCGTGAATCCCATGTTCATCGCATACCTCTTTGCGAAGCAGTACGAGAACGATCCCCGATACGGCCTCGACTTCCTCATCGAGAAAGCCGAGGAGAGGATCGGCAATCCCGTATTTACGGGCTCTGTCGAGGAGACCGCCGAGGAGTCCGGCTACAGCGGAGAAAACGAGAAGTGGGATATTGCGTTTGTCGACAGCCTATTCAGCTTTCCACACATCGTCATCGGTTATCGTGGCGGGGATGGTATCAAGTACCTTGTCGATGAGTGGGCGGCAAGATTCGGCGATGAAGACGGCAGCGATTTATATTACGAGAATG
>CAZSPL010000316.1:0-3191 GCA_964608735.1 uncultured Planctomycetota bacterium
CGCGAGCTTGTGGGTCGAAGTTCTTACGAAGACCCATCTTCGAGCTTGCCCGTGTTTTTGACCGCTCGCTGACGCTCCGGCACCCGGGTCTTTCAGCAACTTTTTTCTCACATCGCCCACACAAGTATTTCGTTCACGTCCGGCGTATCCCACATCTTCCCCGCCAGCCCGACGCGCATGTCGTAACGCCAGATATCGCCGTCCAACGCTATCAACAACGCATGCTTGTCGGAAAGAAGAGCGGTGGTTTTCATCACGCTCGGACGCAGATTCTTCGCCACGCGAAACACCGGCGTATTCTTACCCGATGTCAGGTTGTGACGCCACAACTCCGTGTAATCCTTCTCCCCGTTGAATGACATCCACACCACGTATGGCGAATCCCCCCCGACGATCCCGACCGTGTAACACGGCGCGCTGAGTTCAGTAATTATCGCGCCCTCGCTTTCCGGCGATACCGCGACGAAACCGTTTATCGTGCCGAGCATGTAGCGCTTCTCGCCGGGACCCGGCATCGCATGCGCCGTCGGGGGAAGGTCGTATTGAGCCTCCGGCAGCTTGAACATATGCTTCAACCCGCCGGTCACCCCGCACACGAAATAATACGCTTTCGTGTCCACCGTTGTGACAAGCGAGTGAACACCGTCATCCTCGATGACAAGAGGGAATACCGCGCGCGCGGCCACGCCGTCCGGCACTTCCGGACTCACGAAAATCCGGTTATATGCCTCCGCGCCGTCGATGATCCACATCCCGCATGCACTTCCCTCCACGCCCTCTATCTCGCGGTAACCGACTGCCACGTATCGCGCGCCGTTGTCGACCGCGATGGAAGTCAACTCATCGAGTTCCTTACGGATCTCCACCTCGCGAAGTTTCCCCTGTTTGTTCTTGTAAATGTCTATCTCCCCGACATCCCGGTGCCCCGTCGACGCGGGATTGCTCCTGTAGACGGCCGCGAAAATATCGGAATTGAATCTCCTGTTCGGTTTCGAGATATATAGATCCGCCGCGTCGATGGTATCCATGCCCGACTCGTTCGAAAGCCGGTAATCATCTTCGCGTGGTTCCGTCGCGATGATATCCTCGATCGTACATATCCTGTATTCCTCGATATTCTCCACCGGCTGATATGTGTTCTCCCTGACCTCTAATACCACCGCCTGTTCGTTGCGGCATCCACCGGCCATGAATGCGAGCAGCAGGATCCCTGCGGTTGTATATCTCACCATTATTTGCAAACTTTGCCTCATGACCGTCACATCACCCATAGGATCTTCTCCGTCACTCCCGGCGAATCGGTGAACGGTCCCTGCACGCCGCTGTGCACATCCATCCGCCATATATCGCCGCCGAGTTCGAAATATATGCAGTCAAGGTAAAGCGAATAAAATACTCTCGATGTCGACACCGCCTGCAAGCCCAATCCATACGGGACCGGCGCCGCATCCTTCCCGCTCGCGATGTCCCTCTTACGCACGACCGCCTTCCTCAGCGCGCCGTCGAGCTCCGTCCAGACAACATGCTGCCCGTCATTCGCAACACCGAGCACGCGTCCGCCGGAACCGAGCTTGAAATAATCAGCCTCGAATGTATCCGGGTCGATCACGAAATACCCTCCCCTCAATGCAACCACGATGCGCCGCTCGGCCCCGAGCGGGTCAAGGTATCCGCGCGGGGGGGCATCGGCATCGAACTGCGTGTCCGTCAACTCGATGCTGCCCTTTACTTTGCCCGCGCCGTCAGCCATGAAATAAACCCCCAGCCCGTCCTTGAGTATCATCACCGCGTGGATTTCCCTGCCCGCCCACGCAAGGGGAATTACCGATGCCGATTCGAGCTCATCCGCGCTGTATCCGTCCGGTACCGCCCTGCTCAACCGCTCCCCCGCGACGTCGACAAGGCTGAGATAACATCCACCCTCCCCTTCGCGACCGGCTATCCCAACCGCGACGACCATCCCGTCATCCCTCAACACGGGGTAACCTGATATCGGCTGACGGTGGATATAATCCGCTTCGGTGCGCTTGAATACATTGCGGCTCACGAATGTCATGTGGGTCGTGTAGTTGATTTGATCTTCCCGCATGACGAAAAAATGATGCAATGAAAATACCGCTTCGGGCACGAAATCACCGAACGCCCACTCCGCCGTCATCTCGATGATCCCGTTCCAGTCGCACAATATCACATCAGCCGGGTCATATGGCTTTTTCCCGGATGCATAACACATCCGTATGTCTACGATCGGCTTTTCGATGAACGTCGGCTGTGTCTTCGCCGACACCGAATCCAGCGTGCGCACGCTCGCCGTCTCCTCACATCCTGTAAGAAAACATACAGCAACAAAGCATGCCGCGAAAAGACATCCCGCAAGCATGCGCGCGCACGGACATGGTCCAAACGCCATCAAACAAATATTTCTTCCTGCCGCTTTCAACCTTATAAAAAACTTCTCTCCTTCTTCTCCGTGTGGCACGGTCAAGCGTCAGCCAATCCTAATCATGCTTTCACTCCCCCTAAAGCTTGCCCGTGTCTTCCAACCTCCCTTCCCCTCTGGTGCCACGGGCACGCGAGTCTTCGAGCTTGCCCGTGTCATCCTCCCCCATCCGTGTGGCACGGTCAAGCGTCTGCCAATTTCAACATACTGCCAACGCGTATAAAGCTTGCCCGTGTCTTTGTCTCCTCCCTGACAGTCGGGGCTCGGGCTCCCACTCTTTTTCCACTCTCCCCTCCCCCCGGGTACCGCACACGTTAGTGTGCGCCCTAAAACTGCTTCAAAAACCTGAAATCATTCTCTGTAAACAACCGTATATCCTCGATCCCGTACAACAACATCGCCGTACGCTCGATCCCCAATCCAAACGCGAACCCCGTATACTTCTCCGGGTCGATGTCGCAATTCCTCAGCACCGCCGGATGCACCATCCCCGCGCCCATTATCTCCATCCATCCCGTATTGCTGCACGCCCGGCATCCCGCCCCGTCGCACAATATGCAGTCCATCGCGACATCCGCCCCCGGTTCCACGAACGGGAAATAATCCGGACGCAGCCTCACCTTCCGCTTCTCCCCGAACAGGCTGCGGATGAACATGAGGATGACCCCCTTCATATGCGCGAATGTTATCCCCTCGTCGACCATCAGCATCTCTATCTGCGTGAACTGGCACGAATGCCGCGCCGTGGGCT
>CAZSPL010000317.1:0-3107 GCA_964608735.1 uncultured Planctomycetota bacterium
TCCGGCGCAGAGTTCCCGGTGAACGTGCAGTTGCTGAAGATCGGGGGGCTGCCGCCACAGTACGCGCCGCCGCCGCAGTCATCGGCCGAATTGCCGGAGAGCGTACAGTTTCTGAAGGTCGGCGAGCACTGGTTACTGCAACCCAGACCGCCCCCACGACCGGCCGTCGAGTTGTTGTCGAACGTGCAATACTCCACGGTGGGATGATCGGCGTCGGGATAGTCGCAGAACATGCCGCCGCCCGCACTCACGGCCGAGTTGCTACGGAAGGCGCAGTCTTGCACGGTCGGGTTGGAGGCGCGGATGCACATCCCGCCTCCCGAACCCGTTGCCGAGTTGTTGGAAAGGACGCAGCGGAGGATGGTCGGAGAGCATGTGCCATAGCCCCAAACGCAACTGATGCCGCCGCCGTCGGTCGCGTATCCGTTCGTGATGGTGACTCCGTCCACAATCGAGGCCTCGCGCTCTCGAGAGTGGAAATAGAATCCACGCCCGAGGCCCCGGCAGTCGATGACGCACGCTTCGGGATTCCCGCTCTGAGAGCGTACGGTGGCAGCCTTCCCATGAAAGTCGAGATCGTAGTTGCCGGGGCCGTGGAAGGTGCCGTCGGCAAGTTCAATCACATCATAGTACCACACCGAATCAATGGCGGTCTGGATATTCACAAAATCGCCCGTGCTGTCCGGCTCGACCACATAGACGAAGCTCAAGGGATCACAGCCGACGTCGGATGCCCCGATGATCTGGCCGCAGGAGCTGTACTGGGCGGCGCAGCGGGAATTGAGTGCCAGCCGGAAATCCCCGCTTGCCGAGTCGCAGAAGAACGGATCGACCGAGATGTTGTTTCCCCCATCCGTCCCGCAAATGGCATCGCCACCGGCGTTCCCATAGATATCGCAGCAGGTGAAGGTGGGATTGCTCGTACCGCTGCAAGCGACTCCCTCGCCCGAGGTGCTGAACGTGATGATGCATCTCTCGACGGTGGGAGAGGCATTGTAGCATCTCAACCCTCCTGCGGCCATCACTCCAGAGTTGTGCGAGAGAGTGCAGTTTGTGATTGTCGGGGAACTGCTGCTGAGGTAGATCGCTCCGCCTCGAGCCGCGACCGCGGAGTTGCCACGGAAAGTGCAATATTCCACCGTCGCATCTGCGGAGCCGTAACAATACAACCCGCCGCCGTTGCTAGAGGCGGAGTTGTCGGAGAAGGTGCAGTACTCCACAGTCGGACTCGAAGGACCGTCGCAAGACATCCCGCCACCGTTGCCGGCCGAGTTGTCCGAGAGGATGCAGTGGGTAATGGTCGGAGAACAAGAAGAATAGGAGTAGATGCCGCCGCCGAAGCCGCTCGCTGAGTTGTTCGATAGGATACAGTCGCTGATCGTCGGAGAGCTACCGCCGCTGCAGTAGATTCCCCCGCCATTGCCGCTGTACGATCCGTTCGAAATGGTCACCCCATTCACAACCGAGGCGGCACCCTCTCCCGAGTGAAAGTAGAAACCACGCCCAAGGCCGCGGCAGTCGATGATGCACGCTTCGGGATCGCCGCTCTGAGAACGGATGGTGATGGCCTTCCCATGGAAGTCGAGGTCGTAGTTCCCGGGGCCGTGAAAGGTGCCTTCGGCGAGCAGGATGACCGCTCCGTCGGCCACGGAGTTGATGGCCGTCTGGATGTTGACGAAATCTCCGGTGCTGTCGGGTTCGACCGTTCGGCACTCGGCGTCCAGGACATCGCAATCGATGAGAAACTCGGAGTAGAAGCCGGTGGGTTCATGACAGCCGGGTGGAATATCGGGAGCGTTGGTGCACCCATAGTCCTCACCGCCGATCCAGAGAGGAGCCGGGCTTCCATAGACATCGCAGTAGGAGACCGAGTTCTCGTACACATACGAATGTGAGAAGCATCTCCATTCCGTCTCGCATCCCTCCGAGATGTTCAATGCGTTATTGTCCGTGAAGGGTTGAACCTCGCTGAAGCCGCCGCCATAGGTGTAGTCGGAGATCATCACGATGAAGGCGGAGTACCCGCAGAGATTGATGGGGCTGTCGAACGTGAATTGCTCCCACCCGGTCTCGTCCGGAACCTTGTAGTCGTAGACGCCTCCAAGCGGCTCTCCGACGGGGCAGCATTGGGCGTCTGCGGCGTAGACCTCGACGTCAATGTGCCCGTAGAAGCCGGAATGTCCCCAGGTAGCCCACCAGACCGTCTCAAGGGAGCGGTGTTGAGGATCGAAATCGGAGAGATCGAAGCAGGTCCCGTACTTCACAGGCCAGCCCGATTGATCAGAACAGTATTCGTCCAAGTGCAACACCCAGCTGGAGCAGATGTTGTAATACCCGTACTCGGCTCCCTGCTTGTGTTGAGTGCGCGGTCTCTCCGGAACGACTCCTCTTTCGGCGGTTCGGATCGGGATGGCATAGCTTGCCGTGGTGACAACGAGCACGGTGACAGTAGCGAGCACGATCCTCTTCATGGCAAACTCCTTCCTCGCGGGTCACAGACCGCCGCCCAGCCGACCCCGGCAGCCGGAATCCTCCGGCCGCCCGCTCTTCAATGCACTTCTCCGGGAACGAATATCGAACCACGAACCACGAACCACGTGTTTTGCTATTTCAGCAGCACCATCCTCTTCGTCTCGCTCTTCCCGCTCCACGTAATGCGATAGAAGTAGACGCCGCTCGCCACCGGAGTGCCGTTCTGGTCCGTTCCGTTCCAGACGGCACGGTAGACACCCGGACCCTGGTCGGTATGGACGAGCGACGTTACCCGCCGGCCCGATGAATCGAAGACGTCCAGCGACACCGGCCCCGCGGCCGCCCCTGTGGGAATCCCGTAGGTGATCTCGGTCGTCGGGTTGAACGGGTTCGGCACCGCGGGTCCGAGGTAGAAGGAGGAGGGCACCGCCGCCTCCATCACTACAGACGAGGTCGAGATCGTTACCTCCACCCCGTCGGACGGCTCACTCTCATTCCCGCTCACATCCCGGGCGGTCACCCAGTACCAGACTTCCACGGTGCCGTCGGGCAGATCCTGATCGAGATATTCGACCCCCGACGTCTGTGCAATCGGGTCACCGGCATCGAATCCCGGCTGATCACTCCGGTAGATC
>CAZSPL010000318.1:0-3055 GCA_964608735.1 uncultured Planctomycetota bacterium
TCGCCGCGAGGATGCCGATAAGCAATCCGGCCACTATAATCCCTATCCTGAGGGCAAAGAAATCTCGTCCTTTAGACATTTGTCGAGTCTCCTTTCGTTTCATCTGAGATAACGATTGAACGCGGAACAACAACGTGTTATCGCGGGGAGACTCAGCGGTGATGATTTTTTTTCATGAGTGAACCTCCACTCAATCCCGGCGGACAAACCGTCGCCGGGACACGGGAGGCCGATGTCAGCGTGGTTTGTTCGCAGAGATGTGTTTCCCGTGGAGCCGCACCGGCTCCGGCGGGATGCATCAGCGTTTCGCTTTGTCAGCCCAGAAATGGCTCATATCGATACACATCCTGAACAAAGATGGACAGGATTATAGAGGGCGTTGCGTTCCGTGTCAATGCATCGCGCTTGCAGTGCTTACAACAACCCTGTCTATATGCTAAAATCCTCATGCTTAACAGGCCGGATGCATAGATGGAGACTCCATCTATGCTCTTTTTAAGCCGCACACTGAAGCGTGCGGCACCAGGGGTATGAATGATGCGCGCCCTCTTTAAAAGAGAACCCGGATTATGGGTGGTGATATTACTGCCCCTCCTGATGTTCGCCGGCGAGATGTTCGGCCTGACGCGCTTCGCCGGCATCGACCACACCAAGCTGAATATGCCGATCAAGTGGTTCGATGTACTCGCCATCCGCCATGGCGAATTCCCACTATGGAATCCCTTCATCGCGACCGGCGCGCCGCATTTCGCCGAAGGCGAGCCCGGTACGCTCTATTTAATCAACCTCATCAACCACCTGCCCGGGAATTTCTTTTACTGGTACGGCATCAACATCATCCTGCATTTCATCATCGCCGGAATTACCTGTTATGCTCTCCTCCGATACAAGGGAGCCGGTAAATTCTCCGCCGCCGTGTTCGCCGTGTTCTTCCAGTTCGCGCCGTTCACCATGCTGCATCTTACGGCGGTTTCGCTCTTCCAGACCCTCGCGTGGATTCCACTCCTCCTGCTTCTCTACGAAATGGTGCTGGACAACCGCCGCCCCGTGTTGAACTCATATTGGGCAATATTGCTCGTGTTCCAGATGATATGCATGGGGAGCATGCAGACTTTGTTCTACGCGTATTTCGCTCTCGCGTTCATCGGAATATTCAGATCGATATACGCCCGCGATTCGCGGATGGCTCTTCGCGCCGGAGCATTTCTCATCGTCACCGCGCTTGCCGGGGGGATTCTCGCGGCGGCTCAACTCATGCCGACGTTCGCGTTCAAGGCGACGACATTCCGCGCGGGACATCTCGGGGATGATTTCTACGCCTACGGCACATGGCTTAATTTCAGCAGGCTTTCGGTGATGTTCCTCTTCCCCGCGTCCGATTTTTCGAACATCCAGGATGCCATCGGGTTCGGCTCATCACAGGCATACATCGGTATCACCGCCATCTTCTGCATCATCCTCGCGGCATGGCACGGCTCGATGCGAAAGCCGGCATTCCCATATATCTGGGCCGGATTGATAATGCTCGTTTTCGCCTTCGCATGGAATTTCCCGGCCTATCATCTGCTCGTCAAATTCCCACCGTTCTCGTATTTCCGCTACCTCGGGCGCACCTCCGTGCTGTTCGTACTGTTCGCGACAATCCCCGCATCGCTCGGGCTGGAGCTTTTTCTAAGGGAACGCAAATCCCTCGGCCCGGTTGTGGTCAAGGCATTCATCGCGACTCTCGTCCTGTTCGCGATATGCATGCTCCTTTTCTTCGCATATAACCAGGAATCAACCACCATCGGCTACTCCTTCCTCCTCGTCAACCTGCTCCTCCTCTGCGCGCTATGCTTCGCTCCCATGAAACCCGCCAATATCAGGCAATACATCATCGCCGTCATCCTGATTGTCCACATGTCGATGCTCTGGCCGTATACGCATCTGATGACACAGACGCGAAAGGGATTCGATGATTCATTCATCGCAATGGACAAAATCGCCATCGACGATAGAATCGAACTGAAGCGCCTCATGAACGGCTACATGCCGTGGGTTGTCGACCCCGAAGCCCTCACGCATCCCCGGTACACATCACGCGATTGGCTCATCGACGGGATGGCCGGGCTCGCGGGGACGCTCAGCGAAGTGGGATGCATGCACATCTACCTTCCGCTCTATGAAACTAAATGGCTCGATATCATCGACAACCGCCTGCTGATGAATTTGAGGGATGACCCGAAAAACCTCACTACAATGAGCGCGAACTTCTGCCGCGTGCTCGGGATCAATTATATTACCGTAGAGAACGGGACCCTCGACCTGCCGGGGTACAAGCCGTTCGATGATGAAGCCGCGACAATTTCATTCCGCCCCACCGCACGCCTGTTCCGAAATACTAAGCCCTGGCCGAGGTTTTACCTCACGAGGAATGTGAAATCCGTGCGCCTTTTTGACGAGTGGGGCTTCTTCAGGGAAATGCAGAAGGAACATCCAAACGATGCATCCCTTGAATCAAGTGATTTCACCGTAATAATTCCCGACGAGCAGAAACCGCCCATGTTCCCTGATCCTGAACTGCATGTTGAGGGTCGCGTCAAATCGGCCCGTGACGGCTTCAACTCATATGAACTGTCGGTCACATGCGATGCCGACTGCTATCTCGTCGCGCGGGAAAACTACTATCCGGGATGGGAAGTCCGTGTCGACGGCGAACCCGCCGCACTGTATCAGGCGGACTATGTGAACCGCGCCGTGTATGTACCGAAGGGTACTCACAATGTCGAGTTCGCCTATCGCCCGGTGGAATTCAGGATCGGAATGATTATTTCATCAGCCGCGATGCTGCTATTTATACTCGGTGGTATTCTGTTGAAACTGAGGATGAATGGCCGGGCGTCAACCCGATGACCTCGCCGCCCGTATCAGCCTGCCGAATCCCCTTCTCATCTTCCAATATTCCATATACTCGGGCGGGAAGCGGTCATACCTCGCGCGAAGGTAAATTTCGAGCGCCTCGTTCCCAAGGTAATCCGTCATGTTCATCGTATGCGCGACCACCTGTTCGGGGCAG
>CAZSPL010000319.1:0-3021 GCA_964608735.1 uncultured Planctomycetota bacterium
AGGTAGCTCAATATGAGGGCAATCGTCTGCGGATGCTCGTTGTGTATGAAGTTGATGAGGCTCGATGCGTCAGTCTTGCGTATGAGGTCGAACGGCTTCACCTGCAGGAATGTCGACAGGCGGCCGAGGATGTCTTCCGCCTTGTCATCGCCCATGGCTTTGGCGAGCACGCTCCTCGCGTACTCCACGCCCCCGGTCGAGATGAATCTCTGGGCGACCCCTATCTCGTAGAATTCCTGAAGCACGCTGTCGATATCATCATTGTTTATCTTGCCGATATTGGCAAGCTCCATGGTGATATCCTCTATCTCTTCGTCCGAGAGAAATGGATATATCCTCGAAGCGATATCCTGTCCCAGGGCGATGACGAGAACCGCCGCTTTCTGTCCGCCCCTGAGTTTGCTTGCCGTTGTTGCCATGTCAACTATTCCCCGAAAGGCAAAAAGTGCTGATTTAATTCTATATCAGCATATCACCCCGGTCAACAGGATTACTCCTGCAGCCAGGTCTTAAGTATCCGCGCGGCCGACTCCGGGTCGTTATCCGCGATGTTCGTTATCTCCTCCCGTATACGTACCTTGCGCATCGCCTCGGGGTCCTGCGGCGGAAGCTCGATCTCATCGTCCTTGACGATCTCCTCGACGCGCGGAAGCTTGTAGCCTTCCTTGATCGGCTTCATAAACCGCATGAAGAGCACAAATGCGACTATTATCACGAGGATTGTCGGTGCCCATTTCAGCAGCGTCGAAATCAAAGCCGCCGATTGCGCTTTTCCTTCTTCCCCCTTCATCCAGTCGGTGTACGTGGTATCGAAGGGCATCATCTTGACGGAGACGATGTCCCCGCGGGTCTTGTCGATGTTGGATGCCGCCAGGACAAGCTGCTCCACTTCGCCGACGAGCGTGTCATCCTGCTCTTCCGCGTTGATAAGCACGCTTACCGACATGTTCTGGACTTCCCCCTGCGCGACGAGGGTCTTCTCCCATGATTCGCTTACGCTGTATTCTTTCATCTCGTGTGACGACGAGCTTTCATATGTTCCCGATGAAGCAGCCGGGTAGCCGGGGACATTGCTCGCCGTGCCGGGCACCCCCTGCGCGTTCTGCCCGCCATCCCCCTTGGTCTTTTCATCCTCGAGATCTTCTTTGTTCACTACCCCTTTGACCGTACCCTCCACCGGTTCGTATTTCTTGGTCTCCTTCTCGACGCGGTCGAAATCGAGATCGACGCTTACGCCCACCGCGACATTGTTCGGACCGAACCGCTTTTCGAGGATCCCTTTTATCTTGCTCGCTTCCTCGGCCTCGAACGCCCGCTTGGTCGCCAACTGGTCGGGCAGGGCGGCAAACTCGTCCTCGCCGCCGGTCATGTCCTTCGTAAGAAGGTTGGCGTTATCATCGATGATGGTGATGGAGCCCGGTTCCAGCCCGCCTATCGCGGTGGCGACGAGGTTCTGTATGGCTGTCACTTTCGACGGGGCCAGGGTTCTGGTGCGGGATGAAAGTTTCAGCATCACCGACGCGGTGGCGTCCTGGTTGTCGCCGATGAAAGGTGACGGTTCCGGCAGGTTCAGGTGTACGCGGGCAAAATCGACCCCGTCTATCGTCTTTAATGTACGCTCCAGCTCGCCGGTGATCGCGCGATCCTTGTTGACATTCTGGGTGAACTCGGTCAGGCCGAGGTTTGATTTATCGAACAGCTCGAAGCCGACCGGCCCGCTCGGGAGGACATCGCTCATCGCGAGGTCGACCCGCGCCTGGTCGCGCATCGCCGAGGGCACAAGCACGCTGCGCCCGCCGTCGCTTATTTTATAGGGGATATTGTTGTTCTGAAGCTCGGCTGTTATCTCGCCTGAATCAGCGAGCGTGAGGTCGCCATAGAGGAGCGAGTATTCCGGCGATGCCGTGCTGTGCATCCAGAAGATAAGCGCGCCGATGAAAACAGCCGCGCTGATGATTATCACGGCCTTGCGGTCGGCCGGGAACTCCTGGAAGCTCTTCAGCAGTTGTGCGATGAAATTACGGTTACCTTCCATTTTACGCTAACCCATCCCGCGAGCCGGAATCATACCGGCATGCGCATGATTTCCTGGTAGGCTTCGATAACCTTGTTGCGCAACTCGATGAACATCCGCATGGTGAGGTCGGCCTTGCTCATAGCGAGCATGACATCGTGCACCTCGACCGGCTCGCCGAGAGCGAATGCCGTGCCGATATCCTCGGCGGTTTTCTCGGCGTTACTTACATTCGCGACCGCGTCGTTGAGGAATTTGGCGAAATTATCCGCCCCTTCGATAGCGCCGTTGTCGCCCGGACGGGAAATCCGTCCCGGTGGTTCGAGTTGAGTCGCGGCCAGTTCTCCAATGCGCAGATCCATGGTTATCGCCTGTCAGGACTCCAGGATTTATCAGCGTCCAATGGTAAGACTTCGCGTGATGAGCTGCTTGCCTGCTTCGAGCACCGAGAGGTTGGCTTCGAATGCGCGGCTCGCGGCGATGAGGTCGGCCATTTCGAGGATGGGGTCTACGTTGGGATACTGCACGTAGCCGTCGGCGTCGGCATCGGGATGGCTGGGGTCGTACACGACTTTCAGCGGCGACTGGTCTTCCACAATACCGAGCACCCGCACGCCGCCACCCCCGAGTACCGGGGCGGTTCCTCCCGCGCGATGCAGGTCGTAATCGCGGGCCTCGAATACCGGGAGCTGCCTTCTGAAAGGCCCGCCCGATTCGGTGCGCGTGGTGTGGACATTGGCGAGGTTCCCGGCGATAAGATCGAGCCTCAGACGCTGGGCTGAAAGCCCCGAACCCGCGATGTCAAGCGTACTGAACAGGCTCATCTACTTATCCCCTCCCCCCGGTGATGACCATCATCATGTATGCCCCGCGCCTGTTCACAAGCTCGACGAGCGCCGCGTAGTTGAGGCTGTTCTCGGCAAGCTCGACCATTTCGCGCTCCGGGTCGACATTGTTGCCGTCGAGACGCATCGTGGTGGTGTCGTCGCGGAAGATGTAGCCGTTCG
>CAZSPL010000320.1:0-3014 GCA_964608735.1 uncultured Planctomycetota bacterium
CAACAACATCGAGAAGCTTTTATCGAGCAACGATGAACTGATAAAGGCGCATCGTCCGAAGAATACGAAGAATTCATCGGGGTACCTGCTGTACGACGTCCTCGAAGGCTACGATTTCGACCCGACGAAACTTCTCGTCGGAAGCGAGGGGACGCTCGCGCTTACGACGCGCATCAGGCTGCAGGTGTGGGATATACCGCCGCATCACGCGCTGTCGCTTTCATTCTATGCCGATGTGCATTCGATGGCGCGGGCGGTGAACGCGGCGCTGGCATACGGGCCGGTCATGCTCGAAATGATGGATGACCAATATATCAGTCTCGCCAAGGAACGAAGCGAGGTCATCCGCAAACTTGTGCCCGACGACGCGGCATTTGTGCTGATGATTGAGATAGAAGGGCAGTCGGGGCTTACCGTGAGCCGCAAGATACAGAATCTCGAAGAGGAGCTGACATCGGGTGATGCGCCGCTCGCGACGGGATTCGTCATCGCGGAATCGGAGGGGCAGCGCGAGGACCTGCTCGAAATCAGGCGGGCATCGAATAATATACTTAACCGCACTCGGGGTTCGCGGAAGCCGTCGGATATCATCGAGGACACGTGCGTGCATCCGGAGAACCTGGAGGAATATCTCGTACGCCTCGACGACCTGTTGAAGAAGCTCGGCATGACCGCGTTTTATTACGGGCATGCGGGAAGCGGGAACCTGCATATACGTCCCACCGTCGATTTGAAGAAAGAAGGGGATTTGAATCGCATGGTGAAGCTCGCGGGCGAGGTCGCGGAGTTGGTGAAGTCGCTCGGCGGTACGCTCGCGGGGGAGCATGGCGACGGCAGGCTGCGTACGCCGCTTCTGAAGCATTTCTTCCCGGAGCTGTACCCGCTGTTCATCGAAGTCAAGCATATATTCGACCCCGCTAATGTTTTCAACCCGGGGATAATCGTCACCGAGGAGGATTTGAATCCGTCGGTGATAAAAGAGCACACGAAATTCGGCCCGGAGTATGAATTCGCCGATACGCGCAGCCCGCTGGATGACGACGACGCGCGGGAGCAGATAGAGGCGTGTCACGCATGCGGGTACTGCCGCGATTTCTGCCCGTCGTATGAGGCGTCGCGCGATGAGCTTGACACGCCGCGGGCGCGTTCGGCGGTGCTGCGGCATATCATCAGCGGGAAGCTCGCGCCGGGCACGCTCGGCGATGTCGATATCGGGAAGATGGTCGCATCGTGTCTCGGATGCCACCGGTGCGAGCGGCTTTGTTTCGCGGAATCGGGCTACGGCAGGCTCGCGGCGGAGGCGCATATCGCGCGCGGGGAGCGGAAAGGCGCGGCATACGGGGAGCGGTTGATGGCGAATGTCCCATGGTTCGCGCGGCTACGGCTGAACGCTCCGTGGTTGTTCGACCGGCTCGTGAACGCTCCGTGGGCGCGAAGAGCGATGGAGCGCGTCGCGGGGGCCGCGGTGGACAGGCCGCTTCCGAAAATGAGCGACGCGCCGCTTTCGAAATTTTACCCGAAGCGTGATTTGTACGGGACATACAAGAAGCCGGTCGCGTTCTTTCACGGATGCCACGCGGGATTCATCGACGTCACCGGCGAGGGGCTTCCCGGCATCAAGGTGTTGGAGAAACTCGGATACGACGTACTGGTTCCGGAGCAGGGATGCTGCGGGTTGCCCAAGCTCGCGGCGAATGATATCGCGGGGGCGAAGCGCGACGCGGCGCGGTTCGTGAAGGATTTCCTCTCGCCCCTCGAGCGCGGGATTCCCATCGTGTCGACATGCCCGTCGTGCGCGCATTACTTGAGGAATGAGTTGAAGCATTTCATAGACAAGGACGCGGCGTCGAAGATTACACCGTTGATACGCGATATCAATGAAATTATTCTCGAGGAATTGAGCCGGGATAAGGCGCCGAAGTTGAAATTGAAGGAGCCATTACGGGCGGCGGTGCATATGCCGTGCCATACGCTCGCGATGGGGGAGGAAGGGCATCTGCTCAAAGTGCTGAGGAAGATCGAGAATCTGGACATCGTCGAGTTGAGCGACAATTGCTGCGGGATGGGGGGCAGTTGGGGTGTCAAGTCGGAGCATGCGGCTGGATCGACGGAACTGGGGCGGGCGCGCGCGAAGGAGATTGCGTCGAAGCACGTCGAGGCGGTGATTACATCGTGCGGCATGTGCGCGCTGCAGATAGGTGATGCATCGGGGCTTCCTACCATCCACCCGGTGGAGTTGGTTGAAGAGGCGATGGGGGAGGGGGAGGAGGACTCACCGTTGTAAAGAAAAACCCGGCGGTTGACGCCGGGCTTTGAATCAAGTCAATTCCCGCCGCGCTCACTCCGCCACGGTTACCCAGGGGACCTGGTGGTAACTAACGTTCTTATACCAGTACGGCTCCAGACCATACAGATAATCATCATCGCTTAAGCCGCATATAGCCAATACCGGATAATTTCCTGGGGGTCGTTGAAGTTCATTTACCAAATCGTACGTAAATTCAGCATATTCATCATTGATAAATGTTGGGCCCTCAGGAAAACTAACGAATTCCCCTCCCTCAAAGCAATTTGTATAAAGTGCGATATCTGTAAACTGATATAAATCAAGTATCTCAGGCAAGTAATTATAACGGCGAATGGTTATTGTTGAGGGTAGCCACCCAATAAGAGGTCCTGATATCTCCATATCAACACGGTAATCAACCAAAGTATTAGCTTGCGCGGGAAAGTCAACTGCAATATCGGTTACTGGCACACTTATAGGTGGTGCCCAGCATGCATCGACCGAATACCCGAATTCCCATTCTCCTGGTGGGAGGGCAATGCTATATGTACGAGTCTCGATAGCGTTAGACGCAAAATAGTGGCGTATGTCCGACGAATAATAAGAAATAAACGGCCAATATTCATTGTCATTCGGGTATTGCTCGTCTTCCTCATCAAAGGTTCCTCCAAGGTCGCCGCCAGGCTGGTATTTCAGGATTGGGGGGTACAAATACTGATTGTTCATA
>CAZSPL010000321.1:0-2995 GCA_964608735.1 uncultured Planctomycetota bacterium
TTATGTACGGGAAGCTCAGGGAGTTCTTCCAAGCTTATGGAAAGGATATCTTAACACTTGGAGCGCTTGCATGGAAAGATGATGAATGTGAGTTCCTTGGAAAGGCCCTAAAGAACTTATCAATTGTATAGCATTATATAGGAATTATCCTCTCCGACACCCCTGTCCCGAAACCCATCGCAAAGACAAATTCCATCCCCGGTAAACAGTTGCTTACAGAACCCATAATCCCGGATTTTGTCGTATAATTATCTATAGTCAGTCGATTCGATAACCTGTCCCCGGGGAGGGCATATGATGTGGGTATCGAAGTTTCGTGGAGTCCTTCTTCCGATAGCTTTGATTGTCATCATGGGATGTTCATCCGGCGGCAATGTCCCGGTTGAACCGGAGCAGCCGTTCGCGATCGTCGAATCAGGCGCCGATGCAACCGCCGGGCATACACTGGCGGGAATGTGGGAAATCCATTTCGACATCGACAACCTTACCGCCGACATCACCCCCATCCGCGGGCCGCAGGCGCACTACAACATCACCCCGATGCTCATGCCCCCCGCATGCAACAACTGCATTAAAATCGTGGTGAATTCATTCGACACGGTAAGCCGGATCCTCGATGCCGATGTCACCATCTACAATCCCACCGAGTTGACCGCATATGACGTGCGGGGCATTCTTTTCACGAACCCGTACGGGCACGAGCTTCGAAACGCCGATGACTGGACCCCGTTGTGGGACATCCCCGGCGGGCTTGATATCAACCCGTTCAAGGCGTTCGCCAAGGATGATGGGCGGAAGTCCGACGCTCACGAATCCCACACGGAGAAATATCTCATCTACATGGCGATGCCGCCACATTTCTTCGACTTCACCTATGCCGTCGATATCTCTTTCCCCAATCATTGCCCGGAACCCTACGAGATTGGCTATTTCTGGTCCGATGCCGTCTTCGACCAGGCTGGTTCGCACGCGACCGCGTGGGTTTATGTCAATGTGCATAAGCATAAGGTTTCCGAGGTCACCCTGTCGCTGCCTGCGATAACCGGTGAGGAAATAAGCTATTTTGAGTTGTTGCATTACAGCGGCCCATGGACGATAGAACTCGTCAACAATACCGGCGCCCCGGCGGGCGATTACACCGGCCTTATCCGCGCCAAATCCGAGGACGGCGGCGAGCTGTACCTTTATGATTTCGTCACCGTTACAATCCACGAATCGGAACCACCGCTCGAACTTGTCGATGTCACTCCGCCATGGTTGAACGCATATTACACGGGCGTCTATGCAACCGACACGCATCTATTCGGGTCGAGTTTTGACGGCGGGCTGCACGTGTTCGATGTCACCGATCCCGAGGCTATTATCTGGAAGAACTATCTTCCCCTGGGTAACCATGCATCTGAACCTGTCATGGCCGGAAGCTGTCTCTATGTCCCAATCAGTGAAGATGGTATCGCCATAGTCGATGTAACCGAACCGGAATCGCCGTTTCTGGTGAATACCGTCGACACCCCGGGCACTGCGCTGGCGGCTATCGTAGAGGGAAAATACCTTATGGTGGCGGATGGAGTGGCGGGATTGCAGGTGATCGACATAGCCGATCCCTCTTCGGCGGCGATTGTCGGCTCGCTTCCTATTTCCGGCAGTTGCTCCAGGATCGAATCCGATAGCGACACCGCGTTGGTGGGATCGGATGACACAATTCACATTCTGGACATTTCGAATCCAACCGGAGTCGAGATTGCCGGCAGCATAGATCTTGGGGATGATTTTGAGGATTACGATTTCGACATCTCCGGCGGGTATGCTTTCCTCGCTGTCAGTACTGAGGAATACCAGGACGGGCTGTTCATCGTGTATAACATCGAATCTCCCGGCGCCCCTGTCGAGATTACAAAGCTCAATTTTAAATGGATGCCCATGTATGACATCAAAATTGCCGGCCAGAGGGCTTATATCGCCGGATTGCAATTTATGATCGATATGGACATCAGCGACCCAGCCGCGCCGGTTGTTGTTTCGATGCTCGAGGCATGGCATCAGCTGAGAATTTATGTCAGGGCGGACAGGATCTACAGCTCCTCCATGTCGAGCCTGAGCGTTGTCCTGATACTCGGTGATGAGTCACTATCAATGACGGGTACATTTTATCATTGCCCCTATAATGCAAAGCGGATCGACTACGATAATGGTATTCTCGGTATCGCGCCTGATCCCTGGCCGGGCGGGATTTATACAGTCGATGCCGCCACACCGGAAACAGCATATGTTGCGGGTTATACAGGTTGGGATGATTATGGATACTGGCCTGCAATCTCCAACATGTCGCTCGACGGCGGTTATGCCTATGTTGGTTCTGACCTTCAAGCCGACGGAAAACTCTGGATATATGACATCTCCCCGCCTGACTCGCCATACAAGGCAAACGTAATTGATTTCCAATATAGTATCGGGAGAATCGATGTGGAAGACGGCATCGCGTTTATTATAAATAATTGGTACGAGATCAGCATCTACGACGTCACCAATCCGTATTCGATTGTAAAGATATACTGGGAGTGGCCTTATTACTGCGGCGCCGCAAGTGATGTAGCGGTCAGTAACGGCTATGCCTATATCACCACGAGCGAGGGCCTGTGCATCGTCGATATCGACCCCATCACTTCCGTAACACTTGTAGGATTCATCCCGTGCGGCGGTTCGCGTTATATTGTCGTCGAAGGAGACTATGCATATTTTTACAACTACGGTTACGGTTTGGCGATTGCCGATATAAGCGTGCCCGAATCGGCATATGTGGTCTCCACGGTTGAAACGCAATACGGTCCGATTGCCGTCACCAACGGTTATGCGTTCGTTGCATGCTTGAATAAGGGTCTATATGTCTGCGACGTCGACCCGCCCGAGGATGCATATTATGTATTCACACTCGATAGCTATGCCGGTTTGTCGGATGTTCGTGCATCGGACGGGTATGTGTACCTGGCGTCATATG
>CAZSPL010000322.1:0-2981 GCA_964608735.1 uncultured Planctomycetota bacterium
TCGGCGATGGAGCGCAACAGGCGGTGGAATGAATCGCTCTCCGGCTCGAAACGTCCCGCCAGTACGAGATGATGGTCGAATCCCTCGCGGTTCAGGCGCGCGAGTGCGAGCATGATGTCCTCGATTCCCTTCGACGGGCTGGGGAGTCCGAAATGAAAAAGCACCGGGCGGCTGTCATAGACGCCCCACTCCTTGCGACGCGCTTCCCGTCGCTGTTTGCGCACTTCCTCGCTCATGTGCGGCATGGGGGGGAGCGACGCGCCGACCGGTATCACGCGGCTGGGCTTGTCGCGCATCGAACGGTTGAATTTGAAGAAGACATCCTGCTCGAACTGGTCGGGGAATATCAGCCCCTCGGATTCAATCGCCAGCGCGCGGGTGGCCATTCGCCGCAGCGGATGCGAGATGCGGTATTCGTGTATCGTCGCCACCACCGGCGGATGAAATTTCTGCGCGTCGAGCATCTGCGGAAGAAGCGCCGGGGCGAGTCCCTTGCCGAACCCGGCGGACGGGTATTGCACGTGGACGACGTCGGGCGCGATGTCGCGCAACTTACGGCTGATTGCGCCGATTTTCCAGAGCGACCAGCCGTTCATATCGGGATGCACGGTGACCCCGGTGGGCGGCGCGGGGCCGTCGGCGGCGCGTCGCGACGTTATCACGTGCACCTTCAGCCCCTTGATGGCGAGGTGGCGGCACAGCGTGGCGGCGTAATCGCCCACCCCGCATGGCATGGGCGGATACGAGCCGACAATCATGGCGACGGTTTCTACAGAGATATCCACGTTACATTAATATCAGGGAGGAAGGCGGGGTTTATGCGATTTAATGAGGGTTGATGGGGGTTGTCGATTACGCTGCCAGGGGCATTTTGACGGAAATCCGTTTTTTGTGTCGCTCGTCTATTCCTGGGATACAGCTCGCAATTTCCAGCGCCTTAAAGTGCTTAAAAATATTTTGAAAATCTCACATTAAAATTTTTTAATCTCTTGACACGGGGCGCGGGGACATGGTAGAAGTTTGATGTAGGAATTTTTCGGGTGAAGCACTCACCGAAGTTTTAGGAAATAACAGGTCTCGACCTGGCATAACAAAAAGGATAAGGAGGACAATGGGATGTCGCGACGCATTATCAACACCTGTTGTTGGAGTCTGATGTTGGCGGTTTTGGCTGTAGTGCTCTGTATTGGCGGTTGTAGCGGGAAGTCTCAGGATGTAACGTCACCTTCAAGCGGTCAGAATACTATTTCGAATGCAGGGGACCAAGGAGTTTTCCGTAATTTCCTCTGGTCGAACCCGCCTTTGGAAGTGGATGAACAAATCCCCGGCTCTGCCAACGACGATCGGCACGCGGATATTACGAACGTTGTTTATGATCATTACTACCCTGTGGGATATCCAGGCCGAATCAAGGATTACTGGCCAGGCGGCTCTCCACCGATCATCTATCAGGAAGAGGATGAAAACACCTACACGGTCGTTACTTGGCAATGGACCGACGGTGGTTTAAGCCAGATTTCTTTTAGAGTCCTTTGGCGCGATGACAGTGGTAACTATTATAAGGGAAGCGAATTCACAGTTGAAAACCCCGAGAACTGGATTTATGCGTGGCCTGCTATTACCGCAAATCTAAGAGTTGACGGGCTGATTGTCGTGGATATCGCTTTCCAGGCACGGGAAACGGAGAATGACGACTGGGCGATATACTATACCCGCTGGGTTCAGGGAGTTCAGCAAGATTACGATGACTTTGACCAATTGATAGCGCCTTATGAGGTATACAGCGTCACGGGAGTGAACTGCATTCACCCTGACATAGTGATCGATGCCACGCCTTATAACCAGACATTTCCTTCTTACCAAAGATTGCATCTGGTGTTTGAGATCAACGACGGCTACCAGAATGGGAGTTTGATATATTACATGATGGGGATTGATGGAGGCTTTTTCATATCTTGGGGCGGGCAGACTTTGGAAGGCGTCCCAAGCGCTAATTCGCCCGCCGAATATAATACGCGCCCCCGCATCGACGTCGGCTATGACGACACGGGCATCATTGAGACATACTTCGATACAAATCCTTCGAATGACGGCTACTACGTGGGTGTTGTCTGGAACACCGTCGAATTCGATGACGATATCCACTGGGCGAACATTATGTTCGCGGGTTTCGACGCTGATGAGTTCGCTCCTGATCCGCCGGAAGTAGTCGCGCTGACTGATAACAGCGCATCCCCGGGTTATGTATACGAAGTATTTCCTTATATCGAGATCGATCCCGTGGAGCTTGAGGACGATGAGGTTGACCGTTTTACTCACGTCGTCTGGACGCAAACAGTAGATGAAGACCCTCCGAACGGGGACTACGAAGACGGCCTCATGTGGGGAACATTTACCGGTTGGATCAGCGTCTGGGGCATTTCCGCGTTTCCTCTTTACGAAGGGGCAACTGAAGGCAGGGATGCTTTCCCGGTACTGGCAACCCAAGTAAACGAAGTGTATAATAGCGAAAGCCAAGTGTGGGTGCGTGTCTGTTACGTCGCATGGCTCAATGATGAGGGGCCGGATAGCGAGGATGTCGAAGTCTGGGTTGGGCGCAACGAGTTCGATGACGATAACTACTTTGAAGGTGGAGCCGAACAGATCGGCGGTGGCGATACATCGATATTGTCTCCCTGGAATTACGGCCCAGAGATAGCGATTTATGATGAAGACCGGGGCCGGTGTGTTTGGACTGATGTTGATGAATACGGCGTTCCCTACACGGTTTTCGGAGACAGAAGCGATTGGTAATCTGATTTCTTTGGAGGAAGAGGATGAGACACCTATTTTTAATCTTGACTTTATTCCTTCTTATCTCTTGCGGATGTTCGTCCGCTAAGACACCGGTAACGGTCGATGAGGAAAATCCCGTCGCGCAGGCTGTATTCCAATCGAGCCGGAATTGGACTTGGGATGTCGGTCTCTATCATGTCTCCGCC
>CAZSPL010000323.1:0-2945 GCA_964608735.1 uncultured Planctomycetota bacterium
CAGGGGAAGCGGCGGCGATAAGCGTCACCCGCATGGGAGCCATGCCGGGTTTGCCAAGAGCGGATGAATTATAGAAAACAGGGGCAGGTGAATGAAAGGGCATGCCCCTGTTATTAATACTTGCTTGCAGGCTAATCGATCACGACCTCCACTTTGACTGGGTTGACGCCGAAAGGAGTGTTTAGCTGCGAATAATAGCCGTCTCCCCAGGGTTTCTTCCCGCAGGCGACGACCTCGAGGAAACCCAGATGCGTGCCCGGCACAAGGCCATCGCCGATATTATCCCAATATGCTTGCAGGAATCTCATCACGAACTCGTCGGTTTCGTCATCGATGTACTGGATATCCTCAGGGGCGTCGAAACAACTTTTAAAAACTATAACATATACTTCGTTATTGTAATCTTCGCAGGTCGACAGCTCAGGCACAATCATGGTAGCGGCATAAGTCCACTCGCCAAGCCTGTGTTTAACACGAACCTTGAACAGAGGCTGATTGCCAACATCGTAATCGAACGGTTGAAGCTGCACCACCGATATCTCATAGGGATCTTCGCAGTTGGCGATTACCGGGAAATCAGTTTCGGGGTTGGTCACGGGCATGTTGTCCGGCATCGCCCAGCATGCCGAGACGACGTAGCCGAACTCAAATGGCCCGCCGCCGTCTGGAGGCTTGATGTGGTATGTCCTTGTCATCTGGTCACTGGTTTTGAACATGCGGCGCGGGCTTCCGTCGGAGAAGAGCACATATGGATTGATAGTGCAGTCGGGCTCCCCGTATGCCTTTTTCCCCTTGGAGTAATTCCAGATATCGGGGCGGTCTTCATAAATAAGCAGGGGATTCAGGTAGAAAGTGTAGCCGTCCGGGTCTATGAGCGCCGCACCGCCTTTTAGAGGGTCTGAATAGTAGTGCAGCATTTCAACCATTAGAAAAGGCGTATGGGTCGTCTCTCCGACCGTAGTAGGGCTGTGCCAGTAATCCGTAGCCTTAAAGACAACAATTCCACGCACATCAAAGCCGGTATATTCCGGTGAAAGCGGGAACGGGTGTCTCAGCTTGACGTCGAGCTTGATTGTTCCATCAGGCTGTGGGTGCACCGCCCCGATTGACAGGCAACTCGGGCAGGTCGAGCCCTCGACGAATTTATTGAGGTTCAGATGTAAATCTGCCCCTCTCAATGGGAGTACTTCGGCATTCGCGCGATCAGCCGAGATGCGGACCTTGCACTGGTCCCACAGCCAGTGACTGGTTTCGCACGCTACGGCTTTGACAATTGATGGAATATCCTGCTCTGTTCCCGGTGAAACCACCGCGCTTGAACATCCAGACAGAAGCGCGATGCCGAGAATCACTAATGCAACCTGTTTCATAGTCGTCCGCCTCCTCACTCATCGATGTCGCCGTAGATGTCCGGCGCTGCTATGCTCGACAACTCGGTCCAGGCACAGATAGTTGTATTGTCGTCTCCCCTCATCGCGTTTGAGGGGCCGTATGTCCAATCTCCGTCATCCGATGAAAATTGATCTTCGCCGGAAATCAACTCCTCGCTTGAAAAGCTCACGCTTTCCGGATCGGTAAATGATAGTATACTCGAATAGACGGGGTATTCACCGCTTGCCGACAAGTCTTCAATGAGGAATTGCACTGTTCCATGGACCGTGCCCTGGGTGGTATAGGCGGCTATAGTCGGCAAGCCGGCTCGTTCATAAGTGCTTGAGTCATAAATCTGTGTTATACCTGCATTGCCATGTATCAATTCCCAGCTATTGGTGTAATATGGTTCGCACTGGTTGCCGTTGGAATCCATATACTTCGTCCAGACTACATGCGAGTAATTGTCGTTTTCACCTTCCCAGTAATTCTCGAGGGGATCGATATCAACGTATGGCAGGCCGTTTCTCATGCTATCATCGGTTTGTTCGTCGATGTAGCCCCAGATGTACCAGTCAGGCCACCAGGAGATATTATAACATCTCCCTCCATATTTGATGTTAACGATAGTATCATCGCCGTCGGTCTTCACTTCGGTCCAGACAAGCCCGGCTATGTAAAACATGGAATTCTCGTACCATGAGCTGTCAAGCCCGATATCGATGCGCGGGTAACAGGGAACCATGAAATAATCCCCTTCCTCTTCGGTTTCTATGATTTCAATCGTATCCCAGTTTCCAGCCCATCCATTGTTCTCGTGCAGCGTTGAATAATAGATGCTCCTGTAACCGTAGGTGCTGTCTATCTCCTCGTAAGCCAACAGGATAGCTTCGAAATTGGGATTCAGCTCATCATTCTGGTAGATTCCGATATATGCCCCGTAAACCGTATCCGGATGCTCCGCCCAATCGGCATCGTCCGGCGCGATATACTCCGGCCCGCGTACCGCATCCCAGTACTGATAGCTGCCCGAAACTGATTGCCTGTACAAGGCGAACCAGACTTCACGTTCATCGACCTCGGCCCATTGTTGTAATCTCTGGTATGTTAAGGCGACCATCAGCCTCGGGTCATTAAGATCCGAGCCGTCCAGAAAAGCGGTAACTTTCGGACAAGTGTATGAGAAGTGTAGAAAATGTGCTTGTTGCCCTTCTATGTATGTCCAAAAATCTGATGGAATTTTGAAGGCAGGATCGTTTAGCTGAGGAATTGGACCATCGGTGATACCGTGAACCTGAAAACAGATTTCGCCATATTCGTGGTTCGTTTCTTCGTCGTAAGGCTCGAATTTCGCCTCGCACCATGTAAGCACATTCAACTCCGCCGCGGGGGGTGTTTCAGGATCACCGCCACCGAAGAAATCCTCCATGGTAACTATGTAGCCTACCTGCCCATTTGTCCATGTTGATATCTGGTGAGGATCTCCCATGTGAACCCAGTTGCGGTCAAATACGACGTTAGTTACGTCAACCCCCGAGTCGCTGAACTGAGTTGCCCTGAAATCGATGTCGTCA
>CAZSPL010000324.1:0-2939 GCA_964608735.1 uncultured Planctomycetota bacterium
CACTGAAAACCAGTATCCCCCGGACATCGAAACCGGTATACTCCGGATGCCCGGGGAATGGATGCGTCAGCCAGACTTTCAGCTTGATGGTGCTATCCGGCTGAAGCAAGGGCTTGCTTATAGCAAGGCAGCTTGGACAGGGGGGCCTTCGACTAATTTAGTAACGTTGAGATGTGAGGCTGAATTTCTTGCGGACAACAACTCGGCTTGAGACCTGTCCGCTGAGATGATAACCCTGTAGCTGCCCCATATCCAGTTGTTGGACCGCTCAGATACGGATGGCCTGCTTAAATCAAGCGGAGCAGTGTCCGGTGCTACAGCTCCTTGCGAGCAGCCAAGCGCGAGGAGGCTCGCTAATAACAACAAGACGTAAAGGATTCTGTGCATTTGATCTGCCTCCTCTTGTTAGTTCACATTATAATATATGTCAGGCGCATAAGTGTCAGACCACTCAGTCCAGGCGCATAGAGTGTGAACCTCACCGAAGACAGCGCTCGACGGCCCATGAATCCAGGGGGCCCGGTAGCGGATGAAGAAAGTTGTTCAACCGTCAGACTTCCACATACACCATCACCGGCTTGACGCCTACAGGCTCCGAAATTTGCGATGGTGTCGGTGGTGGCCAGTACTCGGCATATTGAGCTAAAGTGCGGAACATCGCGAAATGCCATCCCGAAGTCAGACCGTCACCGATAATCGTTTTAGAACATAATAACATATAAATTTCCGTGGTCTCCTCATCAATATGGTTAATGTAAGGCGATGGGGTGCCGTCCTGTGAATCAACGAAGAGGATATGCTCAAGATTCGGGTTAAACTCGGGTGAAGAAGACAATGTGGGAACTATTATTGCGCCGACGCGAGGCAATGTGCCGGGCCGATGCCTGATAGTCGCTTTGAATACTACTTGTCCACAGGAATCTAAATCAATAGGCTGCAATTGCTCCAGAGTAATCTGGTAAGGGTCCTCGCAGTTTGCTTCCATGGGGAAGTCGAGCGCGGGATCGGTCACGGGGACGTTTAACGGCGGTACCCAGCAAGCGGAAACAACATAACCGAATTCGAATTCATCTGGGCCCTCAGGGGGTTTTATATGGAACGTGCGGGTTATGAAATCGTATGTCTTGAACATTCGCCGAGGGCTGTTGTCGGAGAATAAGATGTAGGGATTAACCGTGGAATCCGGCTCGCCATAAGAATGCTCGCCCGGATGGTAGTTGAAGATGCCTGGCTTGTCTTCAAATATGAGAGCTGGATTGAGATAAAAAGTGTAGCCATCGGCGTTGAGAAGCGCCGCACCCCCATTCGCCGGGTTGGAATAATAGTATAGTGGGGGATCTTGCAACAAGTTATGCTTTGAATCATACATTTGACTCCAATGATTAAAATAAACCTCAGTAGATTCAAAAACTAAGATCCCTCGCACATCAAACCCCGTATATTCCGGATGCCCTTGGAATGGGTGCGTCAGCCAGACCTTAAGCTTGATTGTGCCGTCAGGTTGAAGCAGAGGTTTACTAATAGCAAGGCAGTTTGGACAGGTTGGTCCTTCAACAAAATTGGTGACGTTCAAATGCGATGATGAATTCCTTACAGGCAAAACTTCAGCCTCGGTTCGATCGGCTGATATGACGATATTATAGCGGCCCCATATCCATTCATTCAATGTTTCATTTGCTACCGGCCTGCCTGCATCAACCTGATTATCACCGGGGGCGGTCGCTGTCTGCGAGCATCCGATTACGAGGAGGCTTGCAAGGAGAATTGACGATAGAATTGACACCTTCATGACAAAGACCTCCTTGTTAATCAATATCAAAATAAACGTCAGGCTCGTTATCCGACCACTCCGTCCAGGCGCATAAAATGTGCGTCGAACCGAAAACCGCACTGGATGGCCCATGAATCCATGGCGGACCATTATCAGATGAGTGGTGAGGATCATCGGATACAAGGGCTCTCGGGTAGGAAAACTCCGGGTCGTTTATACCCGTGCCCAGGGAAAAATCAACGCTATAGACAGGATAATCGGATACGCTGCTCGAATAGCTTATAAACTCCACGGTCCCAATGTCATCCCCGGTTTGATCAACGTAGGTTGAAATTACCGGTAATCCTTCACGGTGCCAAGAGCCTGTATTATAGATCTGCTTTACTGCAACGCTATCCTCAATCATGGAGCTATTTGTGTAATATGGCTCGATATCCCATTGTTCCGGGTTCGGAGGGTTCGGGGGTTGATAGGCTGTAATCTTACTCCACACGATATGAGCATAATTCTCGCGCTCGTATACGAGCCGGTTCTCCAGCGGGTCGATGTCGATATAAGGCACTCCGTTGGCGACACTGTCATCGCCCTCCATGTCGTCTATCGCTTCAGGAGTGCTCATGCTGGGCGAAGCGGTGTTGAGAGCCATGTAAGCATAGTATACGCTCACGCCTTGCTCTGTGTAAACGTGCCAGACAAACTCAACTTTGTAGTCGTCATGGTCCTCGACTTCGTCGTAAGCGAGATCTATTCCCGCATCAATCCTGGGAAACCATCCCGGCCCGTCATCGGCGTCATAGACAATACCCCACCCATAACTCGGAGTTGCATCAAGAGGATTGCAATCAGAATACATTATATAACGCCCGTATTCGTCCAGCCTTTCATAGGTAATGTAGACCCGGTTTATGTCGTAGATGGTTGGAGGAGGGTAATAAGAATCCCAGTAAGTGGCGTAAACTACATCGGGATGTAGATAAGCGGTATCCCCATCGCCGGTACAGACAAGGTGGTACGGTACGGAATCATCGAAGTCGGAGTAATTGGTTTGCTCCTCTTGGATATACTGCACGCGGTAAATGCTTTTCCAAACATCCTCGACGACGGTTCGGTTAAACTGGTAGACGATTTCAATAACCAGCAGTCCGCCTCCTTCCTCCTCCCGTTTTAT
>CAZSPL010000325.1:0-2922 GCA_964608735.1 uncultured Planctomycetota bacterium
TCCGATGATACAATGACAAAACAATCGATGTTTGAGTACAGGTAACTTACCGACAATGCTTCCACCGCGAGAGCTACATCCGCGGAATTCTTGAATTCCGTGAGGTATACTATATCCTGGTGCTCAACGAGAAGGCTCTGCAGCATCTTCCGTATCCTGCCCCGCCGCACCGCATCTATACACACCTTCTCGAGGTCTCCAAATGATTTCCTGAACGATATTTTCCCATATTCCTTTAAATGAACGAATATTCGTTCCAAATCGAACGGAAGGTCTTTTCGCTGGCATGCGATGTAGAAGTTCTCAATGTCGATAAATATCGCGAGCCTTTCAATGTTTTGCTCTTCCATAACGATATAGCCTCCTTATTGAATTTTTTTGCTCCGGGTGCCACGCCCAGCCTGAGTCTTCGAGGATGGGCGTGCTCCTTGATAGTATGTTACATAATCGGAAAAGATTCAATGTCAACCTCCAACCTGCATCCATCAACACCATTCCAGGCCCTGTAGCTCGACCATTCCCAATCTTCCGGATTCTCAACCAAGCGTCTTTAAGGAAAATGTGAGTTCATCTCAAGAGCCTCAACTCAGATTTTCAAGCATCGTTTCGGCTTTATCCTTAAGTGACGGAAGCTCATTCTCGACCACACCCCATACGATCTCTCTATCAATCTCGAAATAATCGTGCACGAGAATATGCCTCATACCTATGATCTTCGACCAGGGGATGCCGGGCTCGGTATCCCTGATATGCTGCGGTAGCGCCCGTGCCGACTCCCCGATGATCTGCAAATGACGAATAACCCAGCTCTGGATGAGTTCATCCCGCATAAATTTCTCACGCCCGAGCGCGGAATAGCGTTCTATATTCTCTATAGCCTGGATGATATCTTTCAGACGTTCCCTGGGATCCCTCATAACGCAACCGCCTCCCGTAAAACGCGCGCGCGGATTCGCTGTTTCAGCCCCTTTTCTGTAATCACATCCACGTCCATCAAAAGCAACTCCCGCAAATCCATCAAAAGACCGCCAAGGTCCAGCAGGTTGCGTCCAGGCTCCATATCGACGAGGAAATCTATATCGCTGTTCTCATCAGCCTCCCCGCGAGCCACGGAACCGAATATGCGTATATTCACTGCGCCGTGTTCTTTGGCGATACGTAATATATCCTGCCTCTTTTCTTGTATTAATACCGAAATGTCCATTGTAATTTCCCGTATCGATCCCTGCATCAGAATGCCGGGCTACTAAGCCGTCTTCTCCTTCAACTCGTATACAAATTCCGTCGGGTCGCTTGTGTGGCTGGACGCATCGAGAATTTCGACGGAGACTATATGCCCCGCCTCGTTGTAGTCAATTATCAAGCCTTCCCGAAGCTCGTCGCTTTCGGCCACCTCGGAATCGCTGAATATAAGCGTCAGCGTATCGGTTTCCCTGTCATATATAACTCTCATTTATTCCGTTCCCTCCCAGTATTTGTCAATCTTTGATGTTTTATACACTGTAATCACTTTTCTGATATTCCCAATATCCTCAACAACCAGCCTATAAAGCATCTCTCTTAAACTATTCTCATCTCGAAGTATGGATTGGCATATTATCCTCAATCCTGATTCCACAATCTGCTGCGGATTCTCCGCTATGGCTTCGACCATATTAATTGAGATATTTCTACGCTCGGCCGCAAACTTCGCATGTCCGCTTATTTCAATCTTCAAATCCAAGGCTCCTGTTATCGATTGATCCCGGCATCAGAATGACGGGCTACCTCTTCGTTTAATTTTCCCGGCTACATAAAGCACCCGAAGAATAACTACCACCCCCTCCCCGCCAATCTCTCTTCCTCCGGTATCTTCGAAATCTCCAGCCCCTTCATGGCTTCGCCGAGGTTGATGGAAATCTCTGCCAGCTTCTTCGGATCGTCGTGATATGTCACCGCCTCGACGATAGCCTTCGCCCGTACGGCGGGATCCTCCGACTTGAATACCCCCGAACCGACAAACACGCTCTCCGCGCCCATCTGCATCATCAGCGCGGCATCGGCCGGAGTCGCCACTCCTCCCGCGGCGAAATTCGGCACCGGCAGATGCCCATGCTCGGCGACATAGCACACCCATTCGAACGGCGCGCCCATGTTCTTCGCCTCGGCCATCAACTCCTCCTCATCGAGTATCGTGAGCAGCCGCATCTGGCGGTTGACGAGGCGCATATGCCGCACCGCCTCGACGATATTCCCGCTGCCCGCTTCCCCCTTGGTGCGTATCATCGCGGCGCCTTCGCCGATACGTCGCAGCGCTTCATCGAGGCAGGTGCATCCGCATACGAACGGCACCCTGAACGGGTGCTTCCATATGTGGTTCTTCTCATCCGCCGGGGTGAGCACTTCCGATTCGTCTATGAAATCGACGCCGACCGCTTCGAGTATCTGCGCTTCGGCGAAATGGCCGATGCGTACCTTGGCCATCACGGGGATGCTTACGACGGCCTTGATTTGCTCGATAACTTTTATCGACGCCATGCGCGCGACGCCGCCCTCCTTACGGATATCGGCGGGGACGCGTTCGAGCGCCATCACCGCGCATGCCCCGGCGTCCTCGGCTATCTTAGCCTGCTCGGCGTTGGTGACGTCCATTATTACCCCGCCTTTGAGCATTTCGGCGAGGCCGACTTTTACTTCGAAAGAGCCTTTTTCCTCGGTCATTTAAATCATCCTCCAGGGAAGACAGGCCTCCCCTACAATATGAATTCTACGTCAGGAAACCGGCTTATTCAAGGGATGAAGCGCGGCGGGGGGTTACGAAGCACAGAATACGCCGGCAAGTAGCTGCTGGGCTACACGACTGCAACTTTATTGCATATAAAATGAGGGGACAGGCACCGTGCCTGGCACCGTGCCTGTCCCCAATAAAAAATGGGGCTTGCG
>CAZSPL010000326.1:0-2918 GCA_964608735.1 uncultured Planctomycetota bacterium
GGGATTCGTGGACCCCGCAGAATATTTTCGGCGCGCTTCGTGAATGGGGCGATGTGGCCGACGACGAGATGTTCCGTGTGTTCAACATGGGAATCGGGATGATAGTCATCGTTCCGGAGAAACAGGCCGGGGATGTCATCGCGCATCTCGAAAATATGAACGCGCCGGCGATGAATATCGGCTCGATCGTTGAAGGGGACGGCTCCGTCGTCTATGCGAAATCATGATGATGAGCGCGCGCGAAAATATGCTCGCCGCGCTCGACCGGGGCAGTCCCGAGCGGCTTCCCGTGAGCGTACACGACTGGATGCGCTACTATCTCGACGAATACCTCGGCGGCATCGGGAAGATGGAAGCGTTCGACATGTTCGGCCTGGATTGGGCAATATACGAGACGCCGGTGAAAGTCGATGCCGCCGATGCATCGGGATGGCGCATGGAGAAACGTGTCGAGGACGGAGGGGCATCGGGAAGGCGGGTTGAATATACGAAAATAACTCTGCCCGGGCGAACGCTCGCGCAGACCGTCGAGCGGGACAAATATCAATCACCATGGATAACCGAATATTTGTGCAAGCGGAAGGATGATATCTTCGCATTGCTCGAGCATTCGCCGGTGGAGAGGTATGACATCGGGCGAGAATCGGAGTTGCTCTCCCAAATAGGGGATAAGGGGATACTTCGCGGATGCCGGGTCGGGCCGTGGCATTTGTTGTGCGACTGGTACGGCACCGAATCGATGATTTATTCGGTGTTCGACGATGCTGGATGGGTCGACGACGCGCTCGACGCCGTTACCGGGAAGACGCTCGAATTCCTCGCGACGATGCGAGGCTCGAAGATGGATCTGCTCGAAACCGGCGGCGGGCATAATTCATCTACGGTCATTTCACCGAAGATTTTCGAGCGGCATATACTTCCGAGAGAGCGTCGGATTCATTCATTCGCGCGGGAACTCGGGCTGCGGACCGTTTATCATACTTGCGGCGGGATGATGCCGCTTCTCGATTTGCTTGTGGAAGTCGGTTCCACCGCGGTCGAGACATTGACCCCTCCGGCGATGGGCGGGGATGTGGATCTGGCCGAGGTGAAGCGTCGGATCGGCGACAAGGTGTGTCTCATAGGCGGGTTCGACCAGTATAACGGGTTCGAGAATGCATCGCCGGAGGAGACGGCGTCGATGGTGAAGCGATGTTTCGAGGATGCGGGCGAGGGAGGAGGATATATCCTTAATCCGAGTGACCATTTCTTCGATTGTCCCGTGGAGAATTTGCATGCGTATGCGAAGGCTGCGAAGGGATGTGTTTATTAACCCCTACCCTCTCTTGATAATCTCAATCAACGCCTGCATGGGTTTGGTCAGGTATTGGCCCTTGCGATAGATGATGCCGAGTTCCTGGCGCGGGAAGGTTCGCGGCAGGTTCCTGATGACGTATCCTTCGCCCGGTTTTAGCGCCATTCGGGGTACAATCGCGGCGCCGAGGTCAGCGGCGACATAGTGCTTGATCAGCTCGAATCCGTTGAGCTCTGTAACGGGACGCCATTCAAGTCCCTTCGACGCGAACCCGTCCTCGACAAGCCGGCGTATCTTGCTCCGCTTCCCAAGCGCGATTCTCGGCAGACCCGCGATTGTTTTAAGTTCGATTCGATTCTTCCCTGCCAGCGGATGCTTTTCCGGCAATATCAGGCACAATTCCTCGCTCGGAAGCATCTCGGCGACGAGGTCGGATGTGGTCGGCGGCATTGTGATGAGGCCGAGGTCGCATTCGCCGTGACGCACCAGGTTTTCGACATCGACCGATATCTGCCCGGTGACGTAAAGGTCGATGCCGGGGAATTTGACGGTGAATTCCTTCATCCACTTCGGGAACAGGTACATCACGATGGTATCCCCGGCCGCGACCGAGAGCCGCCCGCGTATCAGCCCCTTGATTTCGTCCACCGCCTCGACCATCCGCCCGATTCGCGCGAAAACATCCTCCGCTCCCGCCCTGACCTCTTCCCCGGCGGGAGTGAGTTGAAATCCCTTTCCGCGCTTGACGAGGAGCTTCACGCCGAGTTCATCCTCGAGCGATTTCACCTGCTGGCTTACGGCGGGCTGGGTCAGGAAAAGCGCGCCGGCGGCTTCGGTGAATGAGCCGTGCCTGCATACCGCGATGAATCCTTTTAATGCTTCGAGGTTCATTTTCGCACCTCCGCGCATCGAATTTACAGCCGGGATAATAATAAGTCAAATTTATACTTCTAATCATCATTATTAATTTGCCTTATAGTGTTTCGGGCCGCGATAATATGGGCTACGATTCACGATGGGATGCAAATCGCATGCATCGCAGGAACCCCTCTCGCGGGAGGAGATGAATGCCGCACTCCATAGAGATTGCGCTGAAGGAACAATACGCCGACCTTGTCGGGCGCGGGACAAAGAAGGACGCCGATGAATTCGGCCTGCGAGGAGTCAACTCGATAAGCGTCGTGCATCAGTATTTCACCGAGGGGGATGCATCGGCGAATGATATCGAGCGGTTCGCGCGCGCATTCCTCGCCGACGGCGTGCTCGAAACATATACCATCGACTCCACGGTGCTTGCCGAAGATGGCGCGGTCGTCATCTCGGTTGGATATAACCCGGGAGTCATGGATCCGGTTGAGCAATCGGCGATGGAAGGAGTGAAGGATCTCGGCATTGAGGGCATCAGCGGGATAAAGACAGGCAGGAAATATATTTTCTACGGGCAACCTGATGCACGCGACGTGGAGGAATTCGCCGACAAGTATCTCTACAACAAGGTCGTGCAGCATATAAGGGAAAAGGGGGAGAATCCATTTTTTAAATCGAAGCCTTATAAGTTGCAGCTTCGCTCGATCGATCTCGAAAAGTTGACTGACGGGGAACTCATCGAGATGAGCAACCGTAT
>CAZSPL010000327.1:0-2872 GCA_964608735.1 uncultured Planctomycetota bacterium
ATCAGAAGAGACCCGATTTCATGTCCGACGTTTCCTTGGACATGATCTCATTCATCGCCTCAAGATAGAGCCTTTTCTTCGTAACCTCCCTCGCGATATTATACGCTTCCCATACGGCTATGAATTTCGCGGCATCGCCGAGCCTGGGGATGACATCACCGGGCAGCGCCTCGGCGAGGGAATCGAATCCCGTAATTTGCGCGCCGTGCGAATGCGCCGAGCGCCCCGACGCTTCGGCGATGTAAGAGGTCAAATCTTCCGGTGCGTTATCGTCGAGCAATATTCCCGCTGTAAGCAAATTAATCGCCGATTGCGAGAAGTCGAGGCCCGCGTCGAGCGCTTCGGCATGAAGCAGCTTCTCTCCGAGCGCCGCCGTGGCGCGGACATCGTCCATCGCGCGATGCGCGTCCTTAAGCGGCACACCGTACATACTCGCGAGGTCGCCGAGCGTGTGCGATACGCGGGGAATCAATTCGCGCGACAGCGCCAACGTATCGAAAGTCGGGTTGTAGATGTCGCGGCGGCAGATGCGTCCCGCGAAACGCCTGATAATCGGGAGGTCATAGCCGTCGATGTTGTGTCCGGCCAGTATCGAATCGCCGAGGAAATCCACGAATCGCCCGATAATATCTTCTATCAGGGGGGCATCGGCGACCATTTCATTCGTGATATGGTGCACCGATGTCGCCGCCGGAGGAATCGGTCGCGACGGCTTCACCAGTGAATGGAATGATGTCGTCTCGCGCATCACGCCGTTGTCGAGGAGGAAACGCAGTGCCGCAATTTCCACGATTTCCGCGCGCCGGGTGTCGACGGATGTCGTCTCCAAATCGAGGAAAACGATTTCGAGCGGTTCATCGGGAAGCCTCGGCGTAGCGAGATGAAAGCACAACGCATATGCCGCAAGGGGGAGCGTGTAATCGTTGGCGGAGTCGTTCATTGCGCTTGACGGGAGGTGGATGCTTCCCGGCGATATGCATGTGACATCCGCGAACAGCGCTTCGCCGAACAGCCCGGCAAGGCGCGCGGTATCGAGTCCCGACGCGATGATGAGATGCTTCCCGCCGTCGATGCAAGAATCGTCGCTGTATGGAATGAGTTCCGCGTCGGCACCGAAAATTTCGCGGGTGGTTTCGGAGATTATCATTGCCGCGATGATGGACATGGGATCGGCATTGTGGATTATCTTGACGCCCTTCGCCTTGAGTAGTGCGTCGCGAAGGGTGTCGATGTTCAAGGACGGGTCAATCGCGATGCCGTCGACGGCTTCCCTGAGTGAATTGCGTGCATCTATCTTCAGCGGGGAGCGTCGCAGCTCTATCTGTTCAAGCACCTTATGCACCGCCATCGAGAGGCCGACATCCGCGACGGCATCGGGCAGTCCGCCGATGGTATCGAGCAATTCGCCGATGCGTTTTCTCGTGAGAGGGCCGAGCCGCGGGTCGCGGGTGGAACGCTTCAGCGCGCGGAAAAGGCCGTTGTCGCCTTCGCGGCGGGCTTCCTCGAGCATGCGGATTTCATCGAGCGACGTCGCGCATTTCGACGGGAAGCGCATTACGTTCTCGACATCCCATTCGTTCATCGAACGGGTCAGCTCGAAATAGCTGAGCAGATCGGATGCCGTGTGCTCGGGGGATTCCTTTGATACGCGAACCACCGGTACGCGGTTGAGGACAAGTTCCTGGTGGAGATAATCGAGCATGTAATGCGCGCGGGCGAGGATGGCTATGTTGGACAGGTCGCGCCCGGTCTTTACGGCATTGGCGATGAGCTTCATCACGAGTTTGAATTCTTCCTTCTCATCGTTGAGATGAAAAAGGGTTATGAGCGGTTCTTCGTCATAATCGATCTCGAATTCAAGCTGCGCGTATTTTGTATGATAGCGGTTGCGCGATATCAATCCGCGCGCGGCGGTGATGATAGGGGCGGCGCATCGCCAGTTCTTTTCGAGCTTGTAGATGTCGGGATTGTAATCTTCAAGGAACAGCCGCATGAACCTGCTGGACGACCCGCGCCAGTTGTAGATGGTCTGGTCTTCATCGGCGACGGTGAATACCGGCATGCCGGGGGGATTAAGTTCGAGCACGAGGGCGTACTGAGCGAAATTCATGTCCTGGAATTCGTCTATGAGGAAGCAATCGATAAGCGCGCGCTCGCTTTCGCGAACATCTGGCAGGGCGAGGAGTTCAACCGCGGCGAGGAGTATGTCGGAGAAGTCGAGTGCGTCATAACGGGCGACGGCTTTCTGATACTCGATGAGGACTTCGCGAAGCGCCGGCTCGAATTCGGCGGGGAAGCGTTCGGTCGCGAGCGGGAACGAGAGGTTCGCCTTACCGAGATCGATCACATTTTTTATGCGGCGCAGGGGGAAAAGTTCTATCGGCATTCCCTTTTCGCGGAGGATTTCACCGAGGATGCGGTCCTGGACTGTTTCATCGAATACGATGGGCCGTTTCGCGAACCCGGCGCGCTCATAATGGCGTTTGACTATGTTCAAGGCAAGTGAGTGAAATGTGCTGACCCGTACAGCCTCGAAGTCGGGATTTCGCTTCAGCAGGCGGCGGCGCATTTCATCGGACGCGCGGTTGGTGAATGTGACCGCGATGATGCGTCCCGGCTCGATGCCTCCCTCTTCGATGAGGTGGAATATTCGGTGGCAGATGACGCGCGTTTTGCCGGCGCCCGGTCCGGCGATGACCAGCGCGGAGCATGCATCGGATTCGACGGCGGCTTTCTGCCTGATGTCGAGGTCGATTTCCATAGCGTTGTGAGCAGGGCAAATCTACCGAAGCGGGGGGCGCGTGTCAACTCAATAAGAAAAGTAGGGACAGTCCCGAATGGCACTTTTTTAAGGATGACGAAAGCGCCTCTA
>CAZSPL010000328.1:0-2870 GCA_964608735.1 uncultured Planctomycetota bacterium
GCAAATGGCAGGGTTTTAGCCCAGAACATCAAAAAACCCACGAATTTGGGTTAAGCCCCTATGGTATGTTTATCCCAAGAGTAAAAACAGAAAGGAAAAAATGAAATGAAAAAAGAATCAGAAGAATGATATGGATTTTTTCAAAATCTCTTTTGGAATCATATGGAGGGATCTAAATACATACATCATAACCAAACTAACATCATAAATATCGGAAGTTTAGCATTGCATTGAACTGGATTAGGTCAGAAAGAATCAACTGCCTGAGCCCAGCTTTCAGTCTTGTGGGAGGTCAATCTGAAAAGAGAGATTTCCTTCGAAACCATAAATATCCGAGCTGGACAGCCGCTGTTGCAGGGCAAAAGACGATATTCATGGATGTGTAAGGATGGTGACGGGAATCAAAAGGGCGGTAGTAGCGTGGTTTTTGGGGGCATTGCCTTTGTGTGTTCCCGTTATCCGGTTATCAGTTCTCAGATAGGGGCACAGGCGATTCTTAGATGTTGAGCCTGAGGCCTCATTCCTCCCTTTGCTCTCCTAATTGTTGTACCCACTCCTTTATCGGGTGAATCATTGCCGTCCTATTCACACCGATTTCAACCACTGCAGCGATATTCATACCTTCTATCAAGCTTTTTGCTTCTGCACTGGATAGGCTTGATGGCAGGACAACGAAAAGTCCCTGAATCTCTTTGACCAGGGCCGATTCCGCTCTGGCTGGCTGCCAGTGCCAAGGCTCTCTATTGAGGCCACCTATCCTTAAATCTTCCTCAGCGACTGGCGAATGGACGATTAAGGCAATACGTTCCTGGGATGTTATCAAAGCCATCGCCTTACGCAGCGCGCTGTCAAAACGCGCAAAAGCACTGACGTCCTGCTGTCTGGAGTCAAATACACACCAAAAAACTGTATGGTGCACAATTGCCGTAAGGCCCACTATAATGAGTAAGTTCTTGCAATCAAAGACATGTGTTCTCAGCCGCTTCACCAGCCCGATAGACAGATATGCAGCAGAAGTGCACAAAAGAGGCATCAATGGGAAAAGGTAATGAAAGCCATGAAAATCCGTAGGGGCCCCTTGCACACGATGTTGCAGCATCGCTGTAAAGATACCTGATCGGTAGAGCCAGATGCTTAATGGAAACAGGGAAAACAGAATGACCCAAAAGAACTGACCCAACGTCGGTAGTCGATTTCGAAACATCACAAAGAAGCCTGCCAGCGCAAGCACAACCAATCCGAACTCGCAGAAAAAAAAGAGATTGGAAAGGTTAAAAGCAGGAATGAGTGCCAGAGGTGAGAAATGTCGAAATAAGGATTTGAACGGCTCTACCAGGCTGAGAAATGCCTCATTGAACGGCGCTGAATAACTTCCTACAACCGTCCACCATGAACGTAAGAAATCTTCCCAGTTCATCAGAGATAACCATCCCGGGATGCTGATCAAAGCTGTCAAAAAAGACGCCAGCGCCAACAAAGTACGCCTTCTTAGAGGTACCTTGTACCTGGTGCTGTCCCCGAAAAAAAGCATTAAGAGCACAAACGCGGGAAGGGCAAACGCAAGGTGCATTTTCGTAAAGACCGCAGCCATGGATAAAGCTCCCGCGATCACTGCCCACAGTATGGCGATCCTCCAGGAACCGCTTTGTGCAGCATCTTGACTATTCCATACACTCAGAAAAGAGCATAGCTGCAATCCTATCAGAAATGGTTCGACGGATACACGCCCTAAGTAATAGAGCACCGGTAATGACGTAGCATAAAGAAGGGTGGCCAGAAAAGCTCCTGGCCTGTTCAGTAGAAGCCTACAGGAGAATGTGTAAACCAGAAGGAAAGTAATGAGGTGAGTGGCGATGATTAAAAGGTCTGACCAAAACCATATTGTGTAAATCGAATGGGCACAGTACACTGATGTCCTGGGCACAACGGCCCGTTTTCATGGGAATAAATCTCATGAGCACTCGGCAAATACCAGCCGCCAGGGTCGTTGTTACTCCACAGTTCAAGTTCGTAAATCCGGTTTGCCCAGACGCCGCCAGGTGCCAAATAGGCCACAGTACCGAAAATGGCCATATAGAGGGCAAACAGGCTGAACCATAACCACAGGGGAGCATATTTCCTCTCCTCCATTCTTGGGTATCCTGTATATTTGACACAGTTTTTCGACTCTGTATTGCGCATTTCACAAGCTCGTCTCCCGCTTGCGACCTCTTCCTGGCTGTTCATTCAACGTCAACAGCTTTAGGAACTTAGATTATCCTGAGGTTTAGAAAAAGTCAAGACGGAATTCAGTTTTATTGAAGCACTTTAGGCAAAAAACCCATTATACCAAGGAAAAAGCTTTTAGAATCCGTTTACAGCGAACGATTTTGGACTTGAAAAATGAAACAATATGGTCAGGCTTTCTTTGGTATCTGGCAGCACCCTTGGGAAAGGACTACGTGCAGTAGTCCAAACCTGTAGCGTGTCTGAAAAGCTGCTTTCTTAGCCCCGCTTCGTTTTTCCTCTGGTAATTTCCACTAAAATCGGATGATATGCGCCCAGAAGACAAAAATCTTCAAATACCAAACTAAACCCCTTGAATTTCCTCAAAACATCCAGTATTTTCTACTAATTATGCTCACCAAAATTATATCAGACGGCCAAACAGGGGCAGATAGGGCAGTCCTAAAAGGCCGTGAGAAAGAAGACGGTGTCCTAACGGACAAATGCGAGCTATTGGAATATCCGGGATATCAATATGTAAATCAGTAAATATAATCATGAATGACATGATTCAAGTAGTGATATCCCCTTAATTGAAAACGGAATCTGCGCCATATACCCGAAATGTGCTCAAACCTCAGGTGCCATGACTTCCAAAAAACGAC
>CAZSPL010000329.1:0-2868 GCA_964608735.1 uncultured Planctomycetota bacterium
TTGGGAAGCTGATGCTCTACCAACTGAGCTATTCCCGCAGGCAACACGTTTCTCCCGTCGCGATTCCGGCAAATCCTACGATATTCCTTCCGGGTTGTAAAGCAGAATCGACGGGTGACCCGGCAAAATTTTCATACCATGACCAAGCCCTTTTCGCAAGCCTTGAGAGCCTTTGTTAGACCGGTATCTCAGGGGGCTCTATTAAAATGTCCGCCGGAAAACCGGGTAAATCTTTAATTTACCCTCATCCTGGTGATATACTGTCACGGCTTTTTCGGCGGAGTAGCTCAGCTGGTTAGAGCACACGGCTCATACCCGTGGCGTCGACGGTTCGAACCCGTCCTCCGCCATTTTAAAGAAATACCATCGCGGCAAGCCGTATTTGGCTTGCTTTTTTTCGCTCGATGTATTAATCTTCCCCACTTGCGACATTCGCAGGAGGTAATTGCTTGGATAAAAATTACGAATTAGTGTTCGTGCTTGCACCGGACCTGAAAGATGAGCAGTTATCCGCGGTCAAGAACAAGATCGTCGAGGACCTGACCGGCATCGGGGCTGTTATCAAGCATGATGAAACATGGGGTAAGCGCGACCTTGCATTCGAGGTGAAAGATTTCCGCCAGGGCTGGTATTTCCTCCTGAATTTCACTGCGCCGTCGAAGCTTCCAGGCAAGCTGAAAGAGCGGTTCAAGGTAAACGAAAAAATCATCCGTTACCTTCTTACCGAGTGGCAGCCACACGTGGTTACGCCTCTGCCCGATAAAAAGGCTAAGCAAACCACCACGCAACCGCCGGCCGCCAAGGCGCCGGAGCCGCCGGCCGCCAAAGCACCGGAGCCGCCGATCGAGGCCGAAATTCCCGCCGCCCCGGAGAACCGGGAACCGGAAACCGAGTGAATGCACCATCCTCCTCCCATGAGCGATATGCAAGACTGGGAGGGTTTCAAGCCGGCGTGTATAGCCGGTACGAATCGCCAAAGGAGATTGAACTATTATGCCTAAGCCAAAGAGAGGGGATAGGGACAAGAGAACAAAGAACAAGCGCTGGTATCGTCCGAGAAAGAAAAAAGTCTGCCACTTCTGCGCCAATCCCAACGATCCGCTCGATTACAAGAATATCGACCTTATGCGAAGATTCGTCTCGGACAGGGGTAAAATCCTGCCCAAGCGGAGAACCGGGACGTGTCCGAAGCATCAGCGGGAAGTAGCGAGGCAGGTCAAGAAGGCCAGGGAAATCGCTCTGCTGCCTTATACCGCCGATTAGCCCGGCGAGGAGGTATTCTGAATGAAAGTGATTCTTCTGAAAAATGTCGAACACCTGGGTAAAGCCGGTCAGATAGTCGAGGTCGCCGCGGGATACGGCCGCAATTTCCTTATCCCGAGAGGCATTGCCGAGGTCCTCACGAAAACCGGCAAGAAGCAGGTCGAGCTGAGAACACGGCTCGCACAGAAACGCGCCGAGACCGAACTCGAAGCCGCGCAGGCATTGGCATCGAGGATCGAAGGGCAGTCGTTCGATGTAAAACAGAAAGCCGGCGCAAGGGGTAAGCTTTACGGCGCGGTCACCACACAGGTCATCGCCGACGCGCTCGCATCAAGCACCGGCGCAAAGATGGACAAGCGCAACATCACCATCAGCGAGCCGATACGCATGCTCGGAAGCTTCGATGCCACCATCAAGCTGCATACCGAAGTGAGCGCCGACTTCAAGGTGAATGTCATCGCCGCCGAGGGGAGCAAGATAGGCGCTGTGTAATAATTCTGATCACAGATAACTCATCCATCAAGCGGGTAAATCCCCGCTTTTTCTTAATATTATTTAAAGAATTCCATGCCAGTGGTATTGAAATCCCGAACCATTACCGTTATATTCCACCCGGAGAGTCGAACACCTCATTTTTCCGATGCGGGGTTTTTGGATGGCGCAGGCGTCAAGAACAGACAGCGGCTGGATGGGAAAAGTACCCCCTCACAATCTCGATGCGGAGCGAAGCGTGCTCGGCGCGATGATACTCGACGAGGAAGCATGCTTCAGGGCGCTGGAGATGCTTTCCACGCATCACTTCTACCATCCCCCGCACAGCATCATATTCGACAGGATAAAGGAACTTTTCCTCGACAAGAATATCCGCGCCGATGCCATCACCCTCACCGACCGGCTCAAGTCCACCGATGAAATCGACCGCGTCGGCGGCGCGGGGTATATCACCGGGCTTCTGAATGTCGTGCCCACCGTGGACAATGTCGAGAACCACGCGCGCATAGTGCGCGACAAATCGATGCTGCGAAGCTGCATCCGCTCCGCATGGAAGATGTCCGACCTCGCGTACCAGGAAGACAAGGATGCCGATGAAATAATCGAGGGCACGAGCAGCGAATTTTTTGAACTCACACAGCAGCGCGAGGAAAGGGATTTCATCCCGATGGATGTCCTCGCCGACGAAACATTCAAGAGCATAGAAACACGGGTCGGACACCCGGACATGAAATTTCTCGCCACAGGATTCCCGGAATTCGACGATACTTACCACGGGTTCTATGAAGGGGAATATGTCATCGTCGCGGCGAGACCATCGCAGGGGAAAACATCGTGGGCTCTCCAGGTCGCCACCAATGCCGCGCGGGAAGGCAAGAGCGTTGCGATATTCTCCCTCGAAATGCCGAAGGAACAGCTCGCCATCAGGCTGCTTTCCCGGCTGGCGATGGTCCCGACCGAGAAAGTCTTTGCGGGCGAACTGAACGCCACCCAGATGGAACAGATCAAAGTTTCGTCGGATATACTCAAGGACTGGCGTATATATGTCGACGACACACCTTCCCTATCGCCGCTGAGGATACGCACAAAAATAAGGCGTCTCCTCATGGAAAC
>CAZSPL010000330.1:0-2776 GCA_964608735.1 uncultured Planctomycetota bacterium
TCCTGGAGCCATGGGATTCTTACTTGAGCAGGCTTGAAGGGCTACGAGAGCGAAAAGCAAAAAGATGAGCTTCAAATGCTTCATGGCCGATTCCTCCTACGGAATTACCTTTCCTGAGATTTTCGGACTTGTATTACAGGCATCATTCGTAAGCCTGAGTTTTACCAGATCACCGGCGTTGAAAGAATAACTACCCGGCAACGCATCTGGAATTAAGTAAACGAAGTAAAGGTCTCCGTCGCTCAGGTATTGCGATGTGAAAACGAATGCATGGCCGTCAGGGCTTGCGGCAGGGGAATTATCATACCCCAGACCAAGGTTGAATATATCGGTGTGTGCCAGATTGAGAGTTACAGTTTCTACAAGCAAGCCATCATCGGTATTGTGATTGAGGAAGTACTCAGTAATATAAGTACTTCCGAGTATATCAATCCCAGCATGGTAGATCACTCGTGCTCTTCTTGACGTTTCATTGTTGGGCGCAGGAAAGACGAATATAGTCCCGCTCGGTGTTATCCCATGCCTATCAGCCCCGGGAAACGGACCGGCAGGTAAAGTGATTCCTCCAATTAATGGGTCCCCACCGCCGCTTTGAAACTGAAACAAGTGGTTACGGTCTGACTTCGCCCTCCAGACCCAGGGCAAGCGAACCAGGTAGTTTTCCTCGGTTATATTACGACATATTCCATTATCACCCCAATGAGCGGGACCGTCCTCACCAAGGCTCATAGCAACCGTGTAAGTGGGATACATCTCGATCATCTCAGCGGTTAAGATATAACCATCGGGATCGACCCTTGGATTGGCAACATTCGCCGCTCCTGTCATATGGCCAAGTAGATTGTTCTCATTTATCCCAAGCCCCTGCAGGTAAATCCTCTCAGCTTCGAAATCGCCAGAGCTAATACTATATTTATTATCCTGGTCGATAATGTAGTAAAAATCGAACGGCTGCGGCCATCCGCTAACATCATAAAGCCCGCAACCGATATGAGTGCTGCCTTTCTTTACAATCCGCATATACTTATCATGGATATTATAAGGCGGATTATGTAGAAGATTGTCGAAATCGCCATTTAGGTCAACGTCGGTGTTAACGAAGATAGCCACGCCCTCACCAGCCTGTGTGGGGTTCTCCTGGCCATCTATGAAACCTGTGAATTCAATATTACATTTAGTGACAGATGGTCCCCAGCAGCTAAACTGTTCTCGCGGAACGGGCCTGCGTGAACTCTCGTAGGGAGAATCATAGAAGTATTGAAATTGGTTTGGCGCGTATCTATCCTGAAACTGATCATAAACTTCGAAAATCCACGTTGGGTATTGGGGGTGACCATCAACCAGAGCGATGCCGAATGTGCGGACAAACCTCTCCTGCCTGTTTTCCTCGCTCAGGCTGAAATCATGTACATCTCCGGGATCAGGGTCCGGGACCGCCGGGTAATTTATTACAGCCTGGAAATCCACCTGGAAAACCAGCAGCCTTCCATCAGGGCTGATGACCGGATGCGAAGCCGCTGGCGCGACTATCGAGGAAACATATGAGCCGCCATAGCCTAAATACACTAAGTCCTCATACGCATAGAAGGGTGTGAATTCGTTGACGGAGATCACATCCTGCAGATCCATAGTTGCTATCATTATCCTGCTGTTACCGCTGGCTCCTGAGCCTTGTACAAGGTCGAATGCAATACATGACCCATCCTCGCTGACTGAATGGTTCTGAACATTCCAACCAGGCTCGTAATAAACCTCAGTGTGTTTAGCCTGGGAACCTTGGGACGATGGTATAATCGTTGTTCTGTAAAGCCCGTAGCTTCCTTTGCGCTTGGATAAGTAATCGACGAAGTAGATTCCAGAGTCATGCTCGGATTGTGCTGGTTCGTAAACTATCACCGGGCAGTCAACTTCAATAATCTTATCATTGGGTACTTCGCCAACCTGAAAGCTGATGCGAATGTCATATATACCGGGATCAACCTCGTTTTCCCATCCTGGGAAATCAGCGGGGTTCAGGGTCCAGACACCTTGATCATAAATCAACGACGGCTCGGATGCTCCAAAAAGCGGCGAGATCAGCTTGCCTGTGGCATCCTCGTCCGTGATTTCAGTCCAAGGATAGTCTTTCAATATACAACTGAAATCAGTTTGCACTGGCCATGATCCTTGCGTGTTAGGCACTGGATCAATGTCTATATCTACTACACTTAAGGGGTACACGCTGGGGATGAGATAACCGATCCGGCCCACAACCGCGATTATTATCCTGTCTTCCGGCCAGCCTTGGCTAATGGGGTAGGAATTTTCGTCACCTCCAGCGTTTTCCGGGTAGATTCTTACTTTAAACTGCCTTTTTGCTTCTCCAGGATTAAAATATATCGCCTCATTCGGAAAAAACAAATAATTTGGGATCGGTTCCTCTCCCCCGAAATCAGATGGCAACTCGTGCGTATGCCTATCAGGACAATATGCTGAAAACACATGTTTCCCATTACCGGATGGACTGATGAATACATAGAAATTAGGATTCCAGAAAAAGGTTGGACAGCTTTCAGTATTAAGACTTATTTCAAAGGTTATCAGTCAAGATGAAAGCTCATTTCCATCGCTTTGAGCAGGCTCGTAACTGAGGGTTGTTATTTCGATTTCAGCTGGATGATAGACTTCTAGAAGAGCATCCCATATTTAATCCTGCAATAAACCGGCTTCCCTGATTGGTGATATTCTTACCGGTATAGGAAGGCTGGAATCATAGTCAATATTGAAGGCACCAAGG
>CAZSPL010000331.1:0-524 GCA_964608735.1 uncultured Planctomycetota bacterium
CATGCATCAGCGCTTCGATGGATGGCGTCGGCGCGGCGTGATCGAACAGATGCGTGCGCAGTTCGTTGAGCATGTCTTCATCGGTGATGCCGTCGAGACGTCGCAGCTTCTTCAGATATTCGAGGTCGAGCGCGGGATGCCCCTCCGGTTCGATGGATGCCATGTCCCATCCGGATGCTTTCACATATATCGCGGGGACATCTTTGCCGAAGATGTTTCGATGCGATGACTTGACCGATGTATTCCCGCCGCCGTGGAGGACGAGATACCCATCGGCCCCGAGCAGCCGCGCGGTGTATGTGCGTAGCGCGACATCATCGCCGTATTGCCCGGCATATTCCTCGATGAATTTTTCCGCTTCGTCGTCGTACCATCGATTCTGCATATGGCATCATCACCTGTGGCCGCTCCCGGCCCGGATTTTTACAGGGATGGATATTATAAACGCTTGAGTCACCCCGCGCGAACATCCCGCCTGGGATCCCAGCGGCTCAACATCCCGGCAGCCCGCGGGACTGTCCCCA
>CAZSPL010000331.1:624-2620 GCA_964608735.1 uncultured Planctomycetota bacterium
AACGCATGATGCCAATCCCCTCAACATACTGCCAAGGGACTGTCCCAAGGGCTGCTCTTCCCAAACGCATGATGCCAATCCCCTCAACATACTGCCAAGGGACTGTCCCAAGGGCTGCCCCCACCCACGCCGCCATAATGTATAATTGCCCCCGATGACCGCCAAACGATACATATTCCCCGCCGGACTTCTCCTCCTCCTCATCATCGCGGCGACTTTCCGCCTCACCGGCATCTCCTGGGGACTCCCGCAGGAATTCCACCCCGACGAACCGCTGGTCGTCCCGAGAGCCGTCGGCGCGATTACCGACGGCGACTGGAACCCCCACTATTTCCTCGTGCCGTCGCTGCAGACCGAACTGACATCCCTCGCTTACGGCGCGGTTTACATCGGCGGGAAAATCACCGGCAGATTCGACAACCCGGATGATTTCGGCGAATGGGCCGCCTGGAACAACACGACGATTTACCTCATCGGGAGATTCATCTCGCTGATCTTCGGCCTGCTCGCGGTCACGGGCATCACGATGCTCGCGCGCGAAATCCTCTCACGCCTCGAAACGCATGATACCGGACGCGTCATCCGCGATATCGCGCCGCTTCTCGCCGGGTTGGTCATCGCCCTGAGTCCCATCGTCACTACGTCGAGCCGGTTGATAAACCCCGATATCCCGATGCTCGCCTTCTACGCATGGGCCTTGTGGTTGCTCATGAAGGGGGTCAATAACCAAAGCGGACGCCATATCATCATCGGCGGATTTCTCTCCGGGCTGGCGGTTTCATCCAAATACTCCGCCGCCATATTACTTGTCCCGCTTATCATCTCGTTCTTCCTTTTCCGTTCCCGCGCCGATGCCGCGCCGCGCAAGCCGCCGGTAATCGGGACGCTTCTCGCATTGCTCGCCGGATTCCTGCTGGGGACGCCGTATGCACTGCTCGACTTCGGCACTTTCATCTCGCACCTGATGGTCCAATACTCCGCGCAGCACAGGGGACACATCAGCATGGAAAAAGCCGGGATGACCCTTCTCCGCTGGATGAACGACCTCGCGACGAAAGAGGGAATCGCCCTCGCGATGCTCGGCGTGGCGGGGGCCGTCATCCTGTTCAGAAAAAATCTTAAGGCATGGTGGATGCTTGTCCCGCTGCTGGTGCTCTACCTCGCGGAAATATCGCGCTGGACCCTCTACTCCGAGCGCTACCTCCTTCCCGCCATCGCGATTCTCGCGCCCCTCGCGTCGGTCGCGTGGTTCGCCGCCGTAAGCGCGATGCGCAATCCGCGTATGAAACTCCCCGTCGCAATCATCCTCATAGCCGCCGTCGCCGTCCCCCCGGCCGTCGTGAACGCCCGCGCCACATCGCGGCTCCTGCTTCCCGACACCCGCACTATCGCCATGGAATGGATAGAGGAGAACATACCGCCGGGGACGAGGATACTCTGGGAAATCGGCGGGCCGCGTCCGGCGGACTTGAATGAAAAATACCACCGCGAGCCCTCGTATGACATCATCACAGTGACCCCGTGGTTTTCGACGACGGCGAGGACCGACGACCCCTCGGTATTGCTTCTCGCGTCGAACCCGGAGTATATCATCACGTCGTCGAATTATCGTTCGCGCTATGAGGACCCGTATACGCGCGAGAAGTACCCCGAAGTCGCCGCCGCGTGGGGACGCTATTACGCGATGCTGGACAAGTCCGCCGATGTTGTCTACGAAATCTCGCCCGGCGATTTCCCCGCCCTCGGCAAAGTCGTCGGCCCGGAAATAACGATCTACAAAAAATCCCCCCTCGTTCTCAGCAGGTAGCAAGTAACCCGGCATCCTGATGCCGGAACCTATATTCTCCACTATCTGATGCTATAATTCGCACTGCATATCCCGCCGGATATCGCTCCGACTTCGCCGCCGGGAACCGCAAACCAAGGAGGTAATTATCATGAACAAGAAATGGATTTTAGCTGCCCTGATTGTCGCGCTGCTGTCGGGATTACTTAT
>CAZSPL010000332.1:0-2618 GCA_964608735.1 uncultured Planctomycetota bacterium
TCCTCTTATATCTCGGGCGGGACAGTGGAGTAATTCGCAATGACTCCATCTGGTATGAGATCTTCAACAACTGGCTCGACCGATGCGACTGGAAGAAAAAGTAGGGACAGTCACCTATTTTGCTCCTGCTTCATCGATAACCTTCACTATTCGAGTAAAATAGGTGACTGTCCCTATTTTTTCTTTTGCTCGCAACTGTAATCCTCAAGATGCTCCAGCAGATGCCCCGCCTTGTCGCGCTTCGTCTTGAGGTAATCGTAGCTGTAAATATTCGGCGGTATCTCGACGGGGATACGTCCCACGATTTCAATCCCGTCCCTCTCGATGTTGCTTATCTTGTCCGGGTTGTTTGTGAGCAGCTTTATCTTGTTTATCCCGAGGTATCTCAGTATCGCCGCCGCGATATCGTAGTTCCTGTGGTCATTGCTGAAACCGAGATGCAGGTTGGCATCGATGGTATCCATGCCCCCTTCCTGCAGTTTGTACGCGCGTATCTTGTTGCCGAGGCCGATGCCGCGCCCTTCCTGGCGGAGGTAGATTATCACGCCGCATCCCTCGCGCGCGATGTATTCCCAGCTTGCTTCGAACTGTTCGCGGCAGTCGCATTTCAGGCTGCCGAGGACTTCGGATGTGAAGCATTCACTGTGAATCCGCACGGGCACCGGCTCGGCGCATTTTGTGTCGCCGACGAGTAACGCCATGTGCTCCAATGAATCGAGGTTGGTATGGAAGACGAGAACCTTGACGTTCCCATGCCTGGTCGGAATATTCGCGTCGGCGAACAGCTCGATATCTATCTCCCTGTCGCCGTTCTTTTCGAATTTTACATGCATCTCAGATACCACAGGCCCCTCAGGGGCCTCATAGCAAATTATAGCATAACCCATCCCCCCGGTAAATGAATCCCCGTGAGAGAAAAAACAGGGACAGTCATCCTGTTTCGCTCACACACTACACCTCACCACGAACCTCCGCGCGAAACAGGTGACTGTACCTACTTTTCCCCATTTGAAACATCCCCCCCCTCTGTACTATCATTCAACCAGATAAATCGAAAGGACAAACAACCATGCCCGGACCAAGAGAAGTGCATCCGCCGACGGGAACGAAACTGACCTGTAAAAACTGGCTGATCGAAGCCCCCTACCGCATGATCCAGCACAATGTCAGCCCCGATGTCGCCGAGATCCCCGAGGAGCTCATCGTCTACGGCGGCTCCGGCAAAGCCGCGCGCAACTGGGAATGCTTCGACGCCATCCTCAAATCACTGCGAGAACTCGAACCCGATGAAACCCTCTGCGTCCAATCCGGCAAACCGGTCGGCGTATTCCGCACGCATCCCGACGCGCCGCGCGTGCTCATCGCAAACTCCAACCTCGTCCCCCACTGGGCGACCGCCGAATATTTCAACGAACTCGAAGAACGCGGCCTCATCATGTACGGCCAGATGACCGCCGGAAGCTGGATCTACATCGGCACGCAGGGCATCCTCCAGGGAACATATGAAACCCTCGCCGAAGCCGCGCGCCAGGCGTGGGGCGCATCGCTTAAAGGAAAGATCGTCCTCACCGCCGGGCTCGGAGGCATGGGCGGCGCACAGCCGCTCGCGGTTACGATGAACGAAGGAGTCGCGCTGGTCGTCGAGGTCGATAAATCACGCATCGAAAAACGCCTGAAGACGAAATATTTGATGGAGATGACCGAGGACATCGCCGAGGCGGTCGATAAATGCCGCGACGCCGCGAAGGACGGCCGCCCATATTCCATCGGACTCCTCGGCAACGCCGCCGATACACATCCCGCCTTCCTCGATATGGGATTCATCCCCGACATCCTCACCGACCAGACATCGGCGCACGACGCGCTGAAGGGCTATGTCCCGAACGGCATCCTGTATAAAGACGCGCTCAAGCTGCGCAAATCGAATCCCGAAAAATATATCGAGATGGCATATGAATCGATCGTGACGCACATTCGCGCGATGCTCGCCATGCAGAAAGCTGGCGCGATAACGTTCGACTACGGCAACAACATCCGCGGACAGGCGCTCCGGGCGGGAGTCGAGGACGCGTTCAATTTCCCCGGATTCGTCCCGGCGTATATCCGCCCGCTCTTTTGCGAAGGCAAGGGGCCGTTCCGGTGGGTCGCGCTTTCGGGCGATCCGAAGGATATACATCGCACCGACGAACTGGTCGTCGAGCTTTTCCCGAAGGATGAAGCGCTGTGTCGCTGGATTAAGAAGGCGCACGACGAGGTGGCGTTCCAGGGATTGCCCAGCCGCATCTGCTGGCTCGGGCTCGGCGACCGCGCGAAATTCGGCCTCGCGCTGAACGACCTCGTCGCCAGGGGGGAATTGAGCGCGCCTATCGTCATCGGGCGCGACCATCTTGACTGCGGGTCGGTGGCGAGTCCGAATCGCGAGACCGAGGGGATGAAGGACGGCTCCGACGCCATCGCCGACTGGCCACTTTTGAACGCGATGCTCAACGCCGTTTCCGGCGCGACATGGGTGAGCATACATCACGGCGGCGGCGTTGGTATTGGATATTCGATCCACGCGGGACAGGTCATCGTCGCCGACGGCACCCCCGAAGCCGCCCGCCGCCTGCAGATGGTCT
>CAZSPL010000333.1:0-2568 GCA_964608735.1 uncultured Planctomycetota bacterium
CAAGGATAGCGCCAAGCCGGTCGAGCATATCGGTTGCGTGCTGTGCGGGGTAACCGACGCGACGCTTCGCGAGAGGTATTTCGTGCATAACACGGGGATGCTTCACATGCGGAAGATGCGAATCCGAGGCGGTGTGCTGTGCTCGAAATGCCGCTCGAGGGAGCAATGGCGCGCGCTGGCTCACAACCTGGCATTCGGATGGTGGGGTATCGAGGCCCTCGTCTACAATCTCGGCTTCATCACGATAAACAGCTTCGGCGGATTCCGCGGACGGCGCACCACGCGCTCGCTCCAGGAGAAGATAAAGAAGTACAGCATCGAGAAGAAGAAATACGAGTTGTTCTCGGAGCTGAAGGGATGGCGCGCGAAATTCGCCGCGAGCCTGCCGAATACGCTCGTCGACCAGCTTCTGTATAACGACCACCACAGCATGAAGGCCGCGCTCTTCACGGCGATAGTTATAATCATTGTCGTAAGAATAATAATGGCGTTGTAAAAAAGTAGGGACAGTCACCTGTTTCGCTCGCGGATATGCGATAACCTGTAGTGCCATGAGCGAAACAGGTGACTGTCCCTATTTTTTTACGAAATATTCATGCACCGCCGGGGAATCGGACAGCTCCGGATGGAATGTGGCGAGCAAGATCTTCCCCTTCCGTATAAGCACAGGGCTTCCGCCATATTCAGCCAGCACTTCAATTCCCTCGCCGAGCCGCGTGAATACAGGCGCCCTGATGAATACCCCGTGGAACACATCGATGCCCAATCCCGGAAGCGCGATATCGGCCACGAAGCTGTCCACCTGTCGGCCGTAGGCGTTCCGCTTGATATCGACATCGATGAATCCGAACGATTCCTGCTCCGGGTTCGCGACATGCATCGACGCAATAATCGCCCCGGCGCAGGTGCCGAAATAGGGGTTTCCGGCGGTGACGAAATCTTTCAGCCTCGCGGTAAGCCCGTTCTGTTCGAGGAGTTTTATCATCGTGGTCGATTCGCCCCCCGGCGCGACGATGCCGCCGATGCCGTCGAAATCTTCGGGATAGCGCACAAGCCGGGTCTTCATCCCGAGCTTCTTGAACATCCTCCGGTGCGAGGCATATGCCCCCTGCAGGGCGAGGATTCCCACCGGTACGGCCATATCAGTGCTGTCATTCATTGCATCGAGCCTTCATCAAGGGCGCGGGATATTAAAGCAGTATCGGTGCCCTTTGGCAAGATTCGCGAGACCCTTGACAGAAGGCCAAGAAAATATTAAGTTTAGGTATGAGCTATGTGGCCCTATCTCTTCACCCGGGTGGCGCATGAGAGGGACCGTTTCGGAAAAAAGGCAAGGATACCGGAGCGACTCGCCAGGCCGCTGATGGCGGGTTTTTTTCATTTGGGGAGGGGCTGACATGGACGGGTCGAACGCACATGGATAACTCGGGCGGGAAATGATGGAAGGAGCGAGCATATGAACATTCTCATCAGAGGGAAAAATTTCGAGCTCAACGATTCTATCAAGGCGTATACGGAGGAGAAAGTTAACCGGCTGTCGCGTTATTTTGACCAGATTGATACGGCCGAGGTAACCCTCAAGGTCGAGCGTAACAAGGCTATCGAGAACAACCACCGGGTGGAGATCACCCTTCGCGCCGACGGGCAGGTGATACGGGGCGAGGAAGCGACGATAAGCATGTATTCGTCGATCGACGTCGTCGTCGAGAAGCTCGAGCGGCAGTTGAAGAAGTACAAGCAGAAGCTGTATTCGTCGCTCAGGAAGGCGAAGAAGCAGCAGGAGATCATGATCGAGGCGGAGCCGGAGCTAAAGCCGGTATCGACCCAGCCGCGACAGCGAAGGGGCAACGGCGATCTGCGGGTCGTGCGCACCAAGCAGGTGCCTTTGAAGCCGATGGACCCGGAGGAAGCCGCATTGCAGCTCGAACTGCTCGGGCACGATTTCCACGTATTCCGCCTTCCCGACACCGGGCACTTCGCTGTGGTGTATCGCAGGAAGGACGGCGATTACGGGCTGATAGAAGAGGCGTGAGGATAACAGGGCTTTCGCCTATTCCAAGGTGTATTTTATCAGCCAGTCATCGACGGTTGAGAAGTACAGGTTGTCGCCATCCTTTTCCACAAATATCAGGAACTGCGATATCCCGGGGATTTCATGGGCTTCCATTTCCCCGGTTAAGGTGTCGTAAACTCCATAATATGTTTTCCCGTTAAATTTGGCGTTGTAGAACGCCATATATAAATCGTCCCCTTCGAGATATGTACCGTAAGCCTTCCAGTATTGTCTTTCTTCAGGGTCCTTTTCAAAGACTACATGTTCAATCTGCCATGTGCTCATATCGAGAATAGACAAGCCTGATGTCTTATCTTGGATAGGCTCCCACATACCGTTAGGATTTGATATGTATAGTTTATTGCCACCTTCATATTCTATATGTGTATCTAGAGTTTCTCCTACAATAAACCGCCTTTCGGCTCTTGTGTCTTTGTCTATTATGGATAATATACTCCCTCCAGTATCCATTATTTCGTCCTTCCCATATTCCTCGGAAGTTATCGCAATATATT
>CAZSPL010000334.1:0-2542 GCA_964608735.1 uncultured Planctomycetota bacterium
GAAGCCGTTATCGCTCTCGCGATTGCAAAACCATCGTCCACGAATGGAACGATGCCGGGCGTCCGTGCGAACTGGTACTGACCGGCCGCGGCGCGTGGCCCGAACTTATCGACGCCGCAGACCTCGCGAGCGAAGTGAAGAAGATAAAGCACTACTACGACGAGGGTCAGCCCGCGAAAAGGGGGGTCGAATACTGAGCCGCAAAGCATCCCCCGATAGGTCCGGCGAGAACAAGCTCACGCCGATGATGAAGCAGTACACGTCGATGAAGGCGAAATATCCCGACTGCTTCCTTTTTTTCCGCATGGGCGATTTCTACGAAATGTTCGGCGAAGACGCGATCAAGGGCGCGCCGATACTCGACATCGCGCTCACGTCGCGTGACAAGGGCCCCGACGAGGAGCGGCTTCCCATGTGCGGCGTGCCGCATCACGCGGTATGGAACTACATCCGCCGCATGATAAACGCCGGGCAGATGGTGGCTATTTGCGAGCAGATGGAGGACCCGTCGAAGGCGAAGGGGCTCGTGAAGCGGGATGTCATCCGCGTTATCACCCCCGGCACCGTTATCGAGGACGAGTTGATGGAGGAAGGCGCGGCGAATTATATCGCGGCCATCGCACCGGAGCCGCACGGCGTGGGACTTGCATTGTGCGACGTCAGCCGCGCGTCGGTATATCTCACCGAGCTTTCAGGGAGCGATGCCATCGACCGCGCCATCGATGAGCTTACGCGCTTCGGTGTATCGGAGCTGCTTCTGCCCGAGAAGTTCGAGCATGCCCGCATGAACAATGCGATAGACGCGCATTCGATTTCGGTCGCGCGGTATCGCATGGATTTCGACGATGAATGGCGTCGCCCGAAGATGTTCGAGGACAAGCTCGGCGTAAGGGATGAATCGCACCTGCCGTTCGGCGGACATCCGCTCGCGGCGGGAGCGCTGTATAGGATACTCGCATACCTCGACCGCGCCAACCCGGCGGCGGCATCGAATATCGAACGCTTCACCTATTACGAGCCCGACGCGTACATGTCCATCGACGAAACCACGCGGAAGAACCTCGAGATATTCTGCTCGCAGCGTACGGGCGAAAAGAAGAACTCGCTCATGTGGGTACTCGACAAAACGCGCACGATGCTCGGGAGGCGCAAGCTGCAGGAAGTGATGAGCTTCCCGCTGATGCGCCGGAGGGAAATCGAGGCGCGGCACGAGGGGATAGAGGAACTAATCAAGCGTGCTCTCGTGAGGACCGAAATCGGCGATGCGCTCAAGGGCATACGAGATATCGAGCGGATAGAGAGCCGCGTCGCGGCGCAGGCTGCATCGCCCCTCGATCTCGCGACGCTTCGCGAATCGCTGAAGAAACTCCCAACTCTCAAGGAATGGTCGGGCAAACTCGAAGCGGCGATTTTTACAGGGATATTCGACGGCACGGAGCAGCTCGACGAATTGAGCGCGCATCTCGACAGGGCGCTCGTGGTCAATCCGCCGTCGAATCAGCGGGACGGCGGTGTGTTCGCCGACGGGTATTCGGAAGAACTCGATAAATTGCGCGATGCCGCCCGCGGTGGGCGCGAGTGGATTGCATCGCTGCAGCGCAAGGAGCGCGAGCTTACCGGCGTTAAGAATTTGAAGATCGGATACAACAAGGTCTTTGGATATTACCTCGAAATAAGCAAGGCGAATCTTCACAACGTACCGGCGCATTACATACGCAAGCAGACCCTCGTCAACGCGGAGAGATACATCACCGAAGAGCTCAAGAATATGGAGGATGAAATCCTCAGCGCGAACGAGAAAGCGGTGACCCTCGAATGCGAGATGTATGATTCGCTGCTCGAACATATCGCGTCGCTTCGCAAACCGCTTCTGCACGCGGCGTCGGCGATAGCGCTCGTCGACCTGCTCCTCGGATTCGCCGAATGCGCGTCGCAATACAACTGGTGCCGTCCCCTGATTAACGAGGGGATGGAGCTTTACATCGAGGCGGGACGTCACCCGGTGATAGAGATCACCCAGCGCGACGAGCCGTTCGTACCAAACGACGCCGAGTTCAATACCGACGACAAGGAATTGAACATCATCACCGGGCCGAACATGGCCGGGAAATCGACATACTTAAGGCAAGTCGCCCTTGCGGCATATCTGAACCAGATAGGGTCGTTCGTCCCGGCGGATTCGGCGCGGCTTCCGATATTCGATGCCATCTTTTCGCGGGTCGGGGCTACCGACGACCTGGCGCTGGGGCAGTCGACATTCATGGTCGAGATGCTGGAATGCTCGCGGATACTTCACAACGCAACCGGGCGTTCGCTGATAATCCTCGATGAAATCGGGCGCGGCACGAGCACATATGACGGGCTTGCCATCGCATGGTCGGTCGCCGAATATATTCACAATCATCCCGGCCTGCGTTCCATCACGCTTTTCGCGACGCATTACCACGAGCTTACGCGGCTGAGCGAATTTCTTCCGGGGGTGCGCAATCTCCGTATAATGCTTCAGGAGCGGGACGGCGATATCGTGTTCCTGCGGCGGGTC
>CAZSPL010000335.1:0-2534 GCA_964608735.1 uncultured Planctomycetota bacterium
CGGCGTGGTCCTTATGGTAGTAGCGGTACTGCTCGTCCTCCGATTCGTCCGGCATATATCTCCGGCTCCGCGCCATGTAGTCGGTAATAACACTATACTCGTCATCGAGCTCCTGCGCCTATGTAAAATCCATTTCTATGCATTAACTGCTTTTCCCTTCCTTGCATACATTATATTCTAATATAAAACCTTTACACCTCTTTTTCTCAGCTCATATATAACATCATTAGCTGATTCTAAGTTTAATGGATTTCCTTTCAAATAAAGATAATCTCCTTCGTCTAATCCGACATTATCCAATAGTATTGATATATCTTCAATCTCATTCCCCCCAATTCTGAGTGATTTAATATTAGTTAAGTTCTTTAAAGCCCCTATATTATCGATATTATTATTATCAAGGGATATACTAGTTAATTTATTCAGATATTTAATGGCATCAATATTGACGATGCTATTATCACTAAAGTCAATATTCTCTAAATTATATAATTCACTGACCGAACTAATATCAACTATTTTATTCCCTTTAGCCCATAACAATTTCAACAAATCTAATTCTGATATGGCGCCTACTTCTTCTATCTTGTTATCATTAATCAATAGTATTTCAAGTTTTATCAGGGGTTTAAGACCGCTAATATCATCTATCATATTTTCAGATAATACTAGTTTCTCCAAATTGGCAAGGCTTGATATTCCAGATATATTTTCTATTCTGTTTCGGGCTAGTGACAATAACTTCAATTTTGATAAAGAGCATGCTGGATTAATGTCATCAATATAGTTCCCGTCCAATGACAACCATGTTAACTCATGCAAACTTCGAAGAAACGATATATCATTAATTCCTAAATCTTTTGCATCAAGGCCAATCAGCGTGTTAATCCCGGCTAATATGGATAAATCAGTTATTTCCGTGGAGGATATATATAGTTCATCAAGCTTAAGAGACTTAAGAGAATCAATAGAAGAAACCGGATTATTTGAAATGTTTAGCTTCTTTAGTCCCTGAAGACTTGAAAGAGCCCTGATATCCTTTATCTGGTTACTAGCTAGAATTAAGCAAGCAACATTATTAAGTGAAGCGACTGAACTAATATCTGAAATATTATTATATGAGAGATTTAGGTCCGTAATATTTGGGAATCGCTCGATACCATTTAGGTTCGGTATATCTTGGTCATGTATGTCAAGTTTAGTCAATGAACTAATTTCCTCATCAGTTAGAGCGCCTTTAGAATGACCTAATTTATTATAGATATGGTGAACAAATTGAGTATCAGACTTTTTCGAGCTACATGAAGCCATTATCAAAATGGAGCTGTAACCGAATATAACGATTATAAAAGTTAAAATGTATTTTAGCATAATTAAACCCCGGGAAAAGTATATCGTTATGTCGATGATTAATTAAATATACATGCCAACATAATGCATAGTGAGACCACCACTTGTTCTATCTAATGGATACCTGCCATCCCAATTTGGATCATTCTTGGCATCTGAAATGGCCTCAACGCATTTTAAATAATAATCGAAAGATTCATCATAGGACAATCCGAATCGTTGCATAAGACAATCTTGGAACTTATCACAAAAATTGGAAGGGATAAGGAAGGCTAAATCATTGCCTAAGTCAATAAATGGTGGAGCTGATTGAGTACCCAATAAATACATAAGAGAAAGCCAAGGATCAGGTGAAGTAAGACAGCCGAGATTACTTATAAGGTCAGCTTGACGTAATCGACCTTCTAAGTCGTCAATAGTATTGGCTAAAGTTCTATAATAGCATTCTTTACCAGGGCCAGGGGGAGGCGGACAACATTGACCATCTTCGTTTTCAATGGTTCCGGCTGGGCATCCACTTGGCCCAGATGGCCCACTTGGTCCAGGACTGGGGTCCGCTACACATTCATCTAAATATGCACAACATAATTCAGGCGACACATCCACGACATTAGAACAACCGGGCTTTGGCTGCGCATCCTCGGGGCCAAGATCGCAGAAGGTGCCGAAGCTACTGCCACCGCCGCCTCCGCCCGAAGTTCCGCCTCCAAAACCGTTGGAAGAATATTTACCACCTTTCTGATTTCCCATAGCCCCAAGAACTTCCCTCGGTGATAGGTAAGCAGATTTGCCGGAGTCAGCGAATGTGTATCTGATAGCTTTTTCATCAAAAAGGTCGTCGGGGCTGATCGGAGAGACGGAGTCGCAATCGACTTCCATCGGATCACCTGGATCAATAGTGCCGAGTCGTATCTTCTTGTCCCCTCTGTGGCAGCCGCGAATCCAACTTGGTGTAAGGCCCTTGAGGTCGCGCTTCATTACCGGGTTGTTGTTGGCATAAATGTATGGGTTGGTCGCCAGCGGCAGGGTCGGGTTGGGCATCTTGCGGTATGTCATGGAGTCCCGCTGCAAGAAGCGACCATAGACAGGCCAGTAGTGTCGCTCGCCGGTGAGGTAGATGGCCTGCGAATCGTTCTGCCCGGCGAAGCATTCCACATACGCGCCCGCGTAGCGCACCTTGTTGG